>JAEUPW010000048.1 GCA_016790045.1 Candidatus Competibacteraceae bacterium | reverse complement strand
GGGGCGGCGGATAAGCCGCGAGGGCGGAAAAGCCGCAGGCTTTGACGGCCGATGTCGGCTTGATCCGCGTGGTTGTGCGGCGCTTTGCGCCGCGCAAGCAGCGGATCGTATCCGCCGCCCCATTGTCGCGGGCGCAAAGCGCCCGCGACAACGCCTGAGTTAAGCCGCGCCGAGCAGTGGCGCGGGACGCCCGCTAGCGTAGCGTAAAGCGGGCGAACAAGCCACGAATCGGCGTCGGCTTGAACGAATGGTTAGGCAACAGATAACTCACTCTCAAGTTCAATCTGTCCGGATTCACCCCACCACCGTAGTACATTCACGCTACCACCCAAATCTTTAAAGTCTTTCAGTAAAGAGAGTAAAGCTTCGATTTGAGATGCTCCCCATTCAGGTCCCATGCGGTAATCCAAGACTAGTGCGTCTGGATCCACAAAAACTCCGAGCGCCGGGATGGCGGCACCTTGCTTATTGATGCTATCTACTACGAAATGATATGAGTCGGCTTTACCATTTGCGACAAGCAGCGCATCGTTAGGGCCCGTAACTGGCACCTCTTTATCATCCGCTCTCAACCAAAGCCTTGAACCACTGCTTGTTACGTCTCTTGCGCCAAGCTGGAACAAAATTCTAAGCGCGGAAACAATAGCTTCTGGAGCAGTGAAGCTAATCTCAATTTCAGGAAGAGAGCCATCATCTGTTTCAAAGTAGCGCAAGAGTGTCATCTGTTGCCTAATGGGGCGGCGGATAAGCCGCGAGGGCGGAAAAGCCGCAGGCTTTGACGGCCGATGTCGGCTTGATCCGCGTGGTTGTGCGGCGCTTCGCGCCGCGCAAGCAGCGGATCGTATCCGCCGCCTCATTGTCGCGGGCGCGAAGCGTCCGCGACAACGCCTGAGTTAAGCCGCGCGGCGAAAGTGGCGCGGCACCTGCGCTAGCGTAGCGTAAAAGCGCAGTGCAAGCCACGAAGCAGCGTCGGCTTGAACGAATTGTTAGGCTTTGCGTTATCTGGCTTTTCTTGGCAAAAATTCAATTCTTTTGATGAAATAGAACTCCTCCTCATCTGAGGGGCCGGCGACTCTCCCACTATTTCTCTCCATCTTTATTGTAATTTTTATGTGTCTTCCAATTATCTCTTTTTTCAAGTTAAAAATTCCATCATCGTCACCGACGAACCAGTCGCCGCATTTTGTATTGCAATATGCAGAGTAGGTTTTTCGTTGATGGGTCTTAAAGGAAAGCTGCATATCATCGATACCCCCACCTGAGACAATCTTTCCCGTATAGGTTTGAGCATATGCTGATGAAAATAAAGAAGAGATGGCCAATGCCGATGCTGTAATTATGGTCTTTGTAAGCATATCGACGAACTCTTCTGGCAAAGCCTAATGGGGCGGCGGATAAGCCGCGAGGGCGGAAAAGCCGCAGGCTTTGACGGCCGATGTCGGCTTGATCCGCGTGGTTGTGCGGTGCTTCGCGCCGCGCAAGCAGCGGATCGTATCCGCCGCCCCATTGTCGCGGGCGCGAAGCGTCCGCGACAACGTAAAGCTAAGCCGACCGCTGGAGCGTAGCGGAAGCGGGCCGGCTTGAGCGTAATGTTAGAGCTTTTTCTATTGTTGATATTTTTGTAAATACCAACACCTTTTTATTTTTTCTTTGCTCAATAAGAATGCCTAGGAATTTTCCGCTACATTCTGCTTCGGGGCGATAACTCTCAGGATTTGCCATATCTTCTATAAGAAATAATCCACCACCACTGACACCCTTTGGGCAAATGGAATTGGTAATTTTGTTATTGAAATCCTTTGAGTGCCTGCTACAAAAATCAAGTAGATAGTGCTCTGCCATGCTGAATTTGATTTCTTCAAATATCTTCGGATCACTCTTGAGTGTTGATGTGTAAACAAATGGTTCCAATTTGACAGTATTTCTTGCCGCATCAATTTTTTTATTTCTTGAATTCGGGAACCCAAGAGCGAGGCAGCAGCGATCTTTTGCGGGTAATTCATGAAGCCCCCAGTTGCTCTCTGGGATGAAAAAGACATCGCCTAAATTTGAGGCAAGCTCATCGGATATTGGCAGAACTGAAAAATCAAACTTGTCTTTATCCCTATCATTATTTTGCGCGGCAGTAATGAGACAGCTTCCAACGATTTGTACAAGCTTGCTTTCTCCGGTGATGTATAAAGACGTGAAATTGTTGTTATCTATTATATGTGCAGCAGTTACAATAATTTTTTCCCCGTGGTACTCCAATAAGACACAAGAGCCTATGTGGTCTGGCTTTCCATTCTCTGTTGCACCATAAATAGCTCTGACAGATAGCAGGTACTTTTTAGCCAGAGCATCTGAACACTTGTTCATTCTCTCAAGCGTTAATTCACCCACGGTTTTTATCGTAGCCATAAAGCTTCTGTGTGGCTCTAACGGGGCGGCGGATAAGCCGCAAGGACGGGAAAACCAAACGCTTTGACGGCCGATATCGGCTTAATCAGCCGCTTTTGCGGTGCTTGGCATCGCGCGAGTTATTTTAGATCTGTGCTCACAAGGCGTCTATCGCCTCAACACCGGTGCTAAAAACCGCCCGGTATGGCTTTCTGAATGACGGGCGATGTCTTCCGGCGTTCCCACCGCGACAACTTTCCCGCCCCCGCCCCCACCCTCCGGTCCCAGGTCGACAATCCAATCGGCGGTTTTAATCACATCCAGATTGTGCTCGATCACCACAATCGTATTGCCGCGATCCCGCAATTCATGCAGCACTTTTAACAATTGCTCAATATCGTGGAAATGCAGACCAGTGGTCGGTTCATCCAGAATATACAGCGTCTGGCCGGTGTCGCGTTTCGACAACTCCCGCGCCAATTTCACCCGCTGCGCCTCGCCACCCGATAAAGTGGTGGCATTCTGGCCGAGCTTGATATAACTCAAACCCACCGCATCCAGCGTTTGCAGCTTGCGCGCCACCACCGGCACCGCCTGATAAAAAGCCAGCGCATCCTCGACCGTCATTTCCAGCACTTCATGGATATTGCGGCCTTTGTAGCGAATATCCAGCGTTTCGCGGTTATAGCGCTGACCTTTGCACACATCGCACGGCACATAAATATCCGGCAGAAAGTGCATCGCCACCTGAATCACCCCATCGCCCTGACAGGCTTCACAGCGTCCGCCTTTCACATTGAAACTGAACCGGCCTGGTTGATAGCCGCGCGCGCGCGATTCCGGCACACCGGAGAACAATTCGCGAATCGGGGTAAACAATCCCGTATAGGTCGCCGGATTGGAGCGCGGGGTGCGGCCGATGGGGCTTTGGTCGATGTTCACCACCTTATCCAACTGCTCCAGCCCCAGCAAATCGCGGCATGGCGCGGGCGATTCGTTGGCATTGTTCAAATCGCGGGCGGCGTAGCGGTACAGCGTGTCGTTAATCAGCGTGGACTTGCCGGAACCGGAGACGCCGGTAATGCAGGTCAGAAGCCCCAACGGAATGTCGACCGACAGATTTTTCAAATTGTTGCCGCTGGCCCCGACAATCCGCAGTTGCTTATCGGGATTCACCGGCGTGCGTTTTTCCGGCACCGCGATCCGCCGCTGGCCGCCCAGATACGCGCCAGTCAATGATTCAGGATGGGCGATGATCTCCGCCGGTGTCCCCTGCGCCACCACCTGCCCGCCATGCACACCCGCGCCCGGACCCATGTCCACCACCTGATCGGCGGTGCGGATGGCGTCCTCGTCGTGCTCGACCACGATCACGGTGTTGCCGAGATCGCGCAACCGCAACAGGCTGGCCAGCAGGCGCGCGTTGTCGCGCTGGTGTAGGCCGATGGACGGCTCGTCCAGCACATACATGACCCCGACCAGCCCCGCGCCGATTTGCGATGCCAGCCGAATCCGCTGCGCCTCGCCGCCGGACAAGGTGTCGGCGCTGCGCTCCAAGGTCAGGTAATTCAAGCCGACATTGACCAGAAAATTCAGCCGCTCGCCGATTTCCTTGACGATCTTGACCGCGATTTCGCCGCGTCGGCCGGGCAGGCTCAACTGCGCGAAAAAGTCACGGGCCGCGCCGATGGGCAACGCCACGATCTCCGGCACGCTGCGCCCGGCCACGAACACATGGCGGGCGGAGCGGGTCAAGCGCGCGCCCTGGCAGGACGCGCAGGGCTGGCTGCCGAGATATTTCGCCAGCTCGTCGCGCACCTGATTCGACTCGGTCTCCCGGTAGCGGCGCTGCATGTTGGGAATCACGCCTTCGAACGAATGGCGGCGACGGTACGTTTCGCCTCGACCGTTCTGATAAGCGAAGTCGATCACCTCGCCGCCGCTGCCGTGCAGGATGATCTTGCGGATGCGCTCCGGCAACTCCTGAAACGGCGTATCCACCTCGAAATGAAAATGCTGCGCCAGCGCCTTGATGAGCTGGAAATAATAAAAATTTTCCCGATCCCAGCCGCGCACCGCGCCGCGCGCCAAGCTCAGATGCGGGTGCGCGACCACCCGTTCCGGGTCGAAAAATTGCTTGACGCCCAGGCCATCGCATTCCGGGCACGCGCCGACCGGATTGTTGAAGGAAAACAGGCGCGGCTCCAGTTCGCTCAGGCTATACCCGCACACCGGGCAGGCGAAGCCGGCGGAAAACAGCAACTCGTCTTGTTCCGGCGCATCCAAAAACGCGACGCGCACGATGCCCCCGGCCAGCTTCAGCGCCGTCTCGAACGATTCGGCCAAGCGCAAGCCGAGATCGCCGCGCACTTTGAAGCGATCCACCACCACTTCAATGGTGTGCTTGCGGCGCAAATCCAGCGATGGCGGGCTGTCCAATTCCACCACTTCGCCGTCAATCCGGGCGCGCACGAAGCCCTGGGCCTGCAACTCCTGCAACAGCTTGACATGCTCGCCCTTGCGCTCCTTGACCACCGGAGCGAGCAGCATCAACCGGCTGTCTTCCGGCAGCGCCAGCACCTGATCCACCATCTGGCCGACGGTTTGCGCATCCAGGTCGATGCCGTGATCCGGGCAACGCGGAATCCCGGCCCGCGCATACAGCAGGCGCAGATAATCGTAAATCTCGGTGATCGTGCCGACCGTGGAACGCGGGTTGTGCGAAGTCGATTTCTGCTCGATGGAGATCGCCGGCGACAAGCCCTCGATGTGATCGACATCCGGCTTTTCCATCAGCGACAGGAATTGCCGGGCGTAGGGGGAGAGCGATTCGACATAGCGGCGCTGACCTTCCGCATAGAGCGTGTCAAACGCCAGCGAAGACTTGCCGGAACCGGACAGCCCGGTGATGACGATCAGCCGGTCGCGCGGCAAGTCGAGGTCGATATTTTGCAGATTGTGGGTGCGAGCGCCGCGGATCTTGATGGTGTCCATGCGAAACCTGGAAGGGTTGGATCGGAAAGCCGCGATGACAGCGCCTGATGGGAGGCTCGCGTTGACTGGCTAGCGCATTTTCACGGACGGCGGCGCCAGTCGTCATGACCGACCTTTAACGAAACCAGACAGCGGAAATCGTGGGCCACAACAAGCTAGCTCTCGTCAGCAACACAATCGGCCTCAATTTCCACCAGCCAGCCAGGATCGATAAAACGGCTGACTTCGACAAAGGTACAGGCCGGGCGTATTTCAGAGAAAAACTCGCCGTGGGCGCGAGCCGCTTCCTGCCAGCCCGAGATATCGGTGAGCATCACCCGCGTTCTCAAGACGCTGGTCAAGGGTAAACCCGCCTCCGCAACCGCTTGCCGGATGATCTCCAAACATCGTTTGGTCTGACCGTACATATCGCCGGGCGCGGCAACTCCGCCGCCCGGCGCCACCGGCGCGGTGCCCGCTATAGCTAGAAAAGGACCCACGCGGACCGCCCGCGAAAATCCGATTTGCGGTTCAAATGGTGAGCCTGAGGTGATGAGCTTGCGCATTGTTGGAGCCTCGGAAAAATAGAAAATCGAAAGTCCGTCGAACGTGAACCTACGGGCCGCCTGGAGCCCTTCCCACGCTTAGCTTTCTTCCCACCGAAATACGACATCTGCCCGCAACCGAGTGGCTTCGATCAGGTCGGCGTTCGGGTCGTCGGTACGGGCGACCCAGTCGCGCGCCGCTTGCGGCGAACGGCCGAATTGCTCGTGACGGCGGATCAACCGCTCCCGCCGCAGGTCGCGGTCCACCTGCACATACCAGACCTCATCCAACAGATCGCGCACTTTTGCCCAGTGACCGCGATCCAGCAACAAATAGTTGCCTTCGGTGACGACCAGCGGGGTCTCGGGTCGAACCGGAATAGCGTTGGCGATGGGCTCCTCGATTTCGCGGCGGAATTCGGGCGCATAAACCAGCTCGTCTGCCGGTTGAGCGCGGAGCCGGCGCAGCAGCGCCACGTAGCCGGCGCTGTCGAAAGTATCGTCCGCCCCCTTGCGAGCCGCTTTGCCCAAGCGCGCCAGCTCCGCGTTGGCGAGGTGGAAACCGTCCATCGGAACCGCTACGGCGCGCTCGCCCAGCAGTTCCGACAAAGCGTGCGCCAGCGTGGATTTACCCGCGCCCGGCGGCCCGACGATGCCCAGCATTTTGCGCCCGCCGCCGGCCAGCAACGCCTCCAGCCGCGCTCGCCACAGCGACCCGATCACCCGATCACCCCGCCTTGAAACCTCGTCAACGCCGAGGCAGGCCAGGACGACACGGCGCCGATAGCGCTCGCGCCCGCCGCCCGGCGGTTCGCCGGGAGGATCGTGCACACCGCGAACGAGGGTAGTACCATTGTGCACCTTTTCGAACAGACAGACGGAAACAGGCGCGGAATGAAGGCGGCGAGTTTAACACCGGAACGCATGACCGCCGACGAACGTCGGACGGCGTTTTGGCTGGCGAGCATATTTTCGCTGCGGATGCTCGGCCTGTTCATGATCTTGCCGGTGTTCGCGCTTTACGCCGAACATTTGCGGGGCAACACGCCGGCGCTGGCGGGGCTCGCCATCGGGATTTACGGCTTCAGTCAAGCGCTGTTCCAGATTCCCTTCGGCTTTCTGTCCGACCGTTACGGCCGCAAGCGGATGATCTATCTCGGCCTGTTGCTCTTCGCCGCCGGCAGCGCGGTCGCGGCGCTGGCCGACTCGATTCACGGGGTGATTTTGGGCCGCGCCCTGCAAGGCGGCGGCGCGGTGTCGGCGGCGGTGATGGCGCTGGCGGCGGATTTGACCCGCGAGGAACACCGGATCAAGGTGATGGCGGCCATCGGGGTTACCATCGGCCTCTCCTTCGCCGCCTCGATGGTCCTCGGCCCCGTGCTGAACGGCTGGGTCGGCGTGCCCGGCATCTTCTGGCTGACGAGCGCGCTCGCCTTGCTCAGCATCGCCGTGGTGCGCTTCCAAGTGCCCGATCCCGCCGTCAGCCGCATCCACCGCGACGCCGAGCCAGTGGCTTCGCAATTCGGCCGCGTGCTGTTCGACGGGCAACTTTTGCGGCTCAATTTCGGCATTTTCATCCTGCACATGCTGTTGACCGCCACCTTTGTCGCGGTCCCGCTGGCGTTGCGCGACGCGGGCCTCGCCAGCGAGCGCCACTGGGAAGTTTATCTGCCGGCGCTGCTGATCTCGATGGCGGCGATGGTTCCCTTCATCGTTTTGGCCGAGCGCCGCCGCCAGTTGAAACCGGTTTTTCTCGGGGCGATCCTGGTTCTGGTCCTGGCCGAATTTGGCTTGTTGAACCTGCACGGCAACGTGTTGGAACTGACGGTGCTGCTGGTCGTTTTCTTCTCCGGTTTCAATTTGTTGGAAGCCACCTTGCCGTCACTGATCGCCAAAATGGCCCCGCCCGACGCCAAGGGTACCGCGATGGGGGTTTATTCCAGCAGCCAGTTCCTGGGCGCGTTCGCGGGCGGCGCGCTGGGCGGTTGGCTGCGCGGCGGGTTCGGCTTGAAAGGGGTGTTCGCCTTTGGCGTCTGCGGGGCGCTGGCCTGGCTGGCGGTGGCCTGGACCATGGCCAACCCGCGTTATTTGAGCAGCTATCTGCTCAATGTCGGCCAGCTCGATGAAACCGAAGCCCGCCGGTTGACGCTCAGGCTCGGCGAAATTCGCGGCGTGGCGGAAGCCGTGGTGGTCGCCGCCGAGGGCGTGGCTTACCTCAAGGTCGATCACCGCGCCCTGGATGAAACGGCCTTGCGCGAACTGGCGGCCGCTGAAGGCTGAAAGGCCGCCGGCCTACGTATTCGGGCCAAGCTATGGCATGATGCCGGCATCGATCATCCCATTCAGCCTATCGTGCAGTGAGGAATCCAGCATCATGGCCAGCGTCAACAAAGTCATCCTGATCGGCAATCTGGGCAAAGACCCGGAAGTGCGCTACATGCCCAGCGGCCGCGCCGTCGCCAACGTCACCCTCGCCACCAGCGAAAGCTGGAAAGACAAAAACAGCGGCGAAAAACAAGAGCGGACCGAGTGGCACAACGTGGTGTTTTACAGCCCCCTGGCGGAAATCGCCGGCCAGTATCTGCGCAAAGGTTCGTCGGTGTTCGTGGAAGGCCGCTTGCAGACGCGCAAGTGGCAGGACAAGAACGGTCAGGATCGCTACACCACCGAAATCATCGCCAACGAAATGAAAATGCTGGGCAGCCGCGGCGGCGGCAGCGCGCCGTTTTCATCGGAAGGCGACGCGGATTCCGCGCCCGCCTCGGCCCCGCAACCCCACCATCCGCCCGCCGCGTCCCGCTCGCCGGCCTCGCCCGCACCGGGAGCCGATAACGGCTTCGACGATGACATTCCTTTCTAGCCGTTTATTCTGCAATTCTTTTCAATTGTGGTCAGGGCAGACTTTTAAATCACTATTGAAACAGGCTGCGAATCGCGAATTGCTTGGGTATTGGATAACAATTTGAGGTTAGTCGCACTCGATTTGGTTCGATTATTCGCAGCATTTTCTGTTGTAATGTATCACTATATAACCGATGAGACTTTATTTCCCGCCCTTTCCGAGATTACAAAATTCGGCTATTTAGGCGTCTCGCTGTTCTTCATCATTAGCGGCTACGTCATTGCGCTATCAGCAAGCAATCGATCCGCACTGGAATTTGCGATCTCTCGATTTGTTCGGCTTTATCCCGCGTTCTGGGCAGGCGTTCTCGTCACTTGTATTATTTCGAGCCTATTGGGTTCACAGCATTATTCGATCAAGCAAGTACTCGCAAATTTGACGATGTTAAATGACTATTTAGGAGTTGAAAATATTGATGGAGTCTACTGGACTTTACAAGTGGAATTAAAGTTCTATGCCTGCATATTTATCCTTTTAATCACGGGATTATTTCGTCATTTGTATTGGTGGCTTGGCCTTTGGTTAGCGCTTACGGCACTGTACTTGGCGACGGGCCAACCTTTTTTTATGGGAATTTTTATCAACCCTCACCAGTCATGTTTTTTTATAGCGGGTATCGCTTTTTATTTAATACAGAAAGAAGGCATCAATAAATTCAATCTTTTTTTTCTCTTGTCCTCATTGGTTTTATCGAGTGTCGAGGGGTACAAACAAGCAAGCAACTTTATGATCGATGTTGATTTTAAGGATAAAATAGTGGCGGTTGGCATCATTTGGTCATTTTATTTGCTATTTTTCTTGCTGGTCACGCAGAAGATTAAAATCGCCCATAGGAATATTTATCTGATCCTGGGTGGCCTGACGTATCCCTTATATTTGTTGCACAATGTCGCCGGAAAAACACTCATTCAATTTTTTAGTCCTATCGCACCTGAACAGGTTAACATTTTTATCGTGACTGTTTTAATGTTCTTTATGGCTTATTTAATACATCTTGGCATAGAGCAACAATTGGCCACTCCGATGAAAAGAACCTTGCTCAGACTATTGAACATGAAGGCCAATTAACCTCTAACTGGCAATTCTGCGGCAGGATCGAATCCAAAAAACTGTCCTCCTAAAGCCACTCCCGCGATTCGCCGGTGTGCGCCATCAGCCGCGCCAGCCAGGACTTCTTGCCGGTGTAACTGAGTTCGTACAAATCGGCGTCGTTGCTGGCGGCCAGCAGATAATCGTCGCTGGTGCGCAACTCGTCCACCAGCCGACTTTCCAGCGCGCGCGCGCCGAACCAGTGCTCGCCGGTCGCCACTTGGTCCAAATCCACGCTGGGGCGATGGGTCTTGACGAATTCCTTGAACAATTGGTGCGTGTCCTCGATTTCTTCTTGAAACTTGCGCCGGCCTTGCTCGGTGTTCTCGCCGAACACCGTGACCGTGCGCTTGAATTCGCCCGCCATAAACTGTTCGAAATCGACTTCGTTTTTCTTCAGCAGCCGGTTGAAATTCGGAAGCTGCGCGATCACGCCGATGGAACCGACCACGGCGAACGGCGCGGCCAGAATGCGATCCGCCACGCAGGCCATCATGTAGCCGCCGCTGGCCGCCACCTTGTCCACCGCCACCGTCAACCCGATCTGGCGGTCGCGAATCCGCAGCAGTTGCGCCGCCGCCAAACCGTAGCCGTGCACCAGCCCGCCGGCGCTTTCCAGGCGCAGCATCACCTCGTCCTCCGGCTGGGCCACGGTCAGCACGGCCGTCACTTCCTCGCGCAGCGAAGCGACCGCCGACGCCCGGAGATCGCCGTGAAAATTCAGCACGAACACCCGGCGGCGCTCGATCTTTTCCCGCTGTTTCTCGCGCGCCTTTTGCGTTTTGCGATACTGCTTCAAGGCTTTTTTCGACAGCGTGGCGGACTTGAGCGCGAACGCCATGCTCTCGTAGCTGTCGTTAAGATGACGGATGTTCAGCCGACCCCGGTTTTCCGAGCGCCCCTCGCCGTGGCGCGCCAGCATCACCACACCGCCGACGACCGCCAAAACCGCCGCGACCAAGGTGGCGGTCTTGGCCAAAAACAGGCCATATTCGCTGAGAAATGCCATCACGCGCGTTCGATCCTCGGGTTGAGATTAAACCGACCCCGGCCGGGCCAGACGCCATCTGGTGCCCCCCTGCCGGCGATGCTATAGTTTTGACCTTGTTATTGTTCGATAATCGTCCATGGCTCGCAAACTGTACATCAAAACTCACGGCTGCCAGATGAACGAATACGATTCCGCCAAGATGGCGGACGTGTTGCGGGCGGCTCACGGCCTGGAATCCACCGCAGACCCCGCTCAGGCCGACGTGCTGTTGCTCAATACCTGTTCGATCCGGGAAAAAGCTCAGGAAAAGGTGTTCTCCCAACTGGGCATGTGGAAGACTCTGAAGGCCCAGCGGCCCGAGCTGGTGATCGGGGTCGGCGGCTGCGTGGCGAGCCAGGAAGGCGAGTCGCTGCGCGCGCGCGCGCCGTGCGTCGATCTGGTGTTCGGCCCGCAAACCTTGCACCGGCTGCCGGAGATGCTGGCGGCGGTGTGGGCACAGCGGCGGCCCGTGGTCGATGTTTCGTTCCCGGAAATCGAAAAGTTCGACCGGCTGCCGCAGCCGCGCGCCGAAGGGCCGACCGCGTTCGTTTCGATCATGGAAGGGTGCAGCAAATATTGCACCTTTTGCGTGGTGCCCTACACCCGAGGCGAGGAAGTCAGCCGCCCGCTCGCCGACGTCTTGGCCGAAATCGGCGCGCTGGCCCGCCAGGGCGTGCGCGAAATCACCCTGCTCGGCCAGAACGTCAACGCTTATCGCGGCCCGACCGAGGACGGCGATCTCGCCGATCTGGCGCTGCTGATCGAACATGTCGCCGCCGTGCCCGGCATCGGCCGCATCCGCTACACCACCTCGCACCCGGTCGAATTTTCCGACCGGCTGACCCAGGTCTACGCCCGCGCGCCGCAGTTGGTCAGCCATCTGCATTTGCCGGTGCAAAGCGGCTCGGACCGCATCCTGGCGCTGATGAAGCGCGGCCACACCGCCCTCGAATACAAGGCCAAACTCCGCAAGCTGCGCGCCATCCGCCCCGACATCAGCCTGTCCTCGGATTTCATCGTCGGTTTTCCCGGCGAGACCGAGCGGGATTTCGAAGCGACCCTGAATTTGATCGAAGAGATCGGTTTCGATCACAGTTTCAGCTTTCTCTACAGCGCCCGTCCCGGCACGCCCGCCGCCAATCTTCCCGATTCCACGCCGCTGGCGGCCAAAAAGGAACGCCTGGCTCACTTGCAGGCCCGGATCGAAACGAACGCGCGCGCCATCGGCCAGCGGATGGTCGGCACCGCGCAACGGGTGCTGGTGGACAAGCCTTCGCGCAAGGACGGCCGGCAGTTGGCCGGTCGCACCGAAAACAACCGGGTGGTCAATTTCGACGGGCCCGCGAGCCTGATCGGCCATTTCGCCGAAGTCGCCATCACCGAAGCCCTGCCCAACTCGTTGCGCGGCCGGTTGCTCGCCTGCCCGGAACTGCCGGCCGCCGCCTTGAAGCGCGCCTGTTGATGAGCGCCGCTCCCGCGACTCCCTTGGATTCGAGCGTCTCCCCCAAATTCCAGGACCTGCTGTTGGAGCCCGCCGACAACGAGCGGCTGGCTCAACTGTGCGGTCAACTGGACGAACATTTGCGCCAGATCGAGCGCCGGCTGGGCGTGGAGATCAACAATCGCGGCCACCAGTTCCGGGTGATCGGCGAACCGCAAGCGGTCGCGGTCGCGGTCGCGGTGCTGGAAGCGCTCTATCGGGCCACCCAAAACGAGGTGCTGACGCCGGCCCAGGTCCATCTGTTTTTGCAGGAAGCCGGCGCGGATGGGCTGCTCGAAGACGAGGGCGCGGCGGCCGACGAGGTGGTCATCCGCACCCGGCGCGGCCTGATTCGCGGGCGCGGCCCCAACCAGCAGCGCTATCTGTGGAACATCCAGCACCACGATCTCAATTTCGGGGTCGGCCCCGCCGGGACCGGCAAAACCTATCTGGCGGTCGCCTGCGCCGTGGACGCGCTCGAAACCAATGTGACCCGGCGGCTGGTGCTGGTGCGCCCGGCGGTGGAAGCCGGCGAGCGGCTGGGCTTTTTGCCCGGTGACATGACCCAGAAAATCGACCCTTATTTGCGCCCGCTTTACGACGCGCTCTACGAAATGCTCGGCTTTGAGCGGGTCGCCAAGCTGATCGAGCGCAACGTCATCGAAGTCGCGCCGCTGGCGTTCATGCGCGGCCGGACGTTAAATGATTCTTTCATCATCCTCGACGAAGCGCAAAACACCACGGTGGAACAAATGAAAATGTTCCTGACCCGGATCGGTTTCGGCTCGACGGCCGTGGTGACCGGCGATATCACGCAGGTCGATTTGCCCCGCAACGTCCAATCCGGCTTGCGCCAGGTCTTGCAGGTGCTCAAGGACGTGGAGGGCATCAGCATGACGCTGTTCAACGCCCGCGACGTGGTGCGCCATCCGCTGGTCCAACGCATCGTCAGCGCTTACGCTCGCTTCGAGCAGGATAACCCCTCATGAGCCTGGAATTGGATGTGCAGATCGCCCTGGACCTGCCGGGATTGCCCTCGCAGGCCGAATTGCGCCGCTGGGCGGAGGCGGCGCTGGCCGGCGCGCGCTACCACAAAGACGCCGAACTGACGATCCGCGTCGTCAACGAAGCCGAAATCGCCGCGCTCAATGAAAGCTACCGGCGCAAGCAAGGGCCGACCAACGTGCTGTCCTTTCCGTCCGAAGCTCCGCCCGAAGTCGGATCGGCGCTGTTGGGCGATATCGTCATCTGCGCGCCGGTGGTGCTGCGCGAAGCCGTCCAACAGGGCAAAGCGCCGCCCGCGCACTGGGCGCACCTGGTCGCGCATGGCGTTTTGCACCTGCTGGGCTATGATCATGACGAGGAACAAGCGACCGTCATGGAATCCTTGGAAATTCAAATTCTGGCGGGGCTCGGCTATCCCGATCCCTACGGAGATCCCGGCGACTCATGAGCGAAGAACGACCCGAATCGAGCCATAAACCTTCCTGGCTCGAACGTATGAGCCTCGCCCTGATGGGCGAACCCAAGGACCGGGACGAATTGGTGGAATTGTTGCGAGACGCCCAGCAGCGGGCGCTGCTGGACCCCGAAGCCCTGAAGATGATGGAAGGCGTCATGCGGGTTTCGGAAACCCAGGTGCGCGATGTGATGCTCCCCCGCGCCCAGATGGTGGTGCTGGAGCACGACTGGAGCCTGGAGCGCCTGATCGCCGAAATCGTCGAGTCCGGCCATTCCCGGCTGCCGGTGATCGACGAAAGCAAGGACAAGGTGCTCGGCATCCTGATCGTCAAGGATTTGCTGGTTCACGCCTTCGAGCGGCGCGAGGACTTCGACGTGCGCGCGCTGCTCCGTCCGGCCAAATTCATCCCCGAAAGCAAGCGGCTCAACATCCTGCTCAACGAATTTCGCAGCAACCGGCTGCACATGGCCATCGTGGTGGACGAGTACGGCGGCGTGGCCGGACTGATCACCATCGAGGACGTCCTGGAGGAAATCGTCGGCGAAATCGATGACGAGCACGACACCTTCGAGGACAGCAACACCTTTATCCGCCGCCAGGGCGACGCCTTCATCGTCAAGGCGCTGACGCCGGTCGAGGATTTCAACCAGTACTTTCAGGCCGAACTCGACGACGAAAAGGCCGACACCGTCGGCGGCTTGGTGATGATGGAACTGGGACGTTTGCCCAAGGGCGGCGAAACGGTCGATCTGGGCCGCTTCCATTTTCAGGTGCTGCGCGCCGACAACCGGCGCATCCATTTGCTGGAACTGACCGTGCGCGACCAGGACGCGCAAAGCCCGTCCTCGGCCACGGGGCCGGACGCCTGAACCCTATGGCCGTCGCGCCGCCGATGCGGGCTGGCGTCGGCGCGCGGCCCGCTTCGGCCTGTCCCCGTTACCGCGCCCGCCCGCCTCTGCCGGCGCCCTCGTGATGCCCTTCCTGCGTGATGCTCCTCGACAAACCCGTTCCCCCGGCCGTCGCTGACGCGGCGGCGATCGGCGCCGGCGCGTTGATGCCGCTGGCGTTTGCGCCGTTTGGCTATTGGCCGCTGGCGATCCTGTTGCCGGCGGTCCTGCTGTGGGGCTGGGATCGCGCCAGCCCCCGGCGAGCCGCGCTGCGCGGCGGCTTGTTCGGTCTCGGGATGTTCGGCTTCGGCATGTACTGGATTTATATCAGCCTGCACGATTACGGCAACGCGCCGGCGCCGATCGCGGCGCTGGGGGCCTTCATCATCATTTTGGTCATGGCGCTGTATCCCGCCCTCGCCGGCTGGCTGCTCGGCCGCTGGGGTCCGCCGCCCGGCCCGTGCCGCTGGCTGCTGGTTTTTCCCGCGCTGTGGACGCTGTTGGATTGGATCAGAAGCTGGTTCCTGACCGGCTTGCCCTGGCTGGCGGTCGGCTACAGCCAAATCGATGCGCCGCTCGGGGCGCTCGCGCCCTATCTGGGGGTGTTCGGGGTCGGCTGGGCGGTGACGCTGAGCGCGGGCTTGCTGCTGGCCTTGGCACATGGCCGCGACGGTCACCACCGGGCGCGGCGGTTTGCGCTGCTGGCGGCGCTGTGGCTTGGCGCTTGGAGCCTTGGCGCCCTCCGCTGGGTCGAACCGGCCGGCCCGACGCTGCGCGTGGCCCTGGTTCAGGGCAATGTCGACCAGAGCTTGAAGTGGCAACCCGCGCATCTGGATACGACGCTGGAACGCTATCTGGAACTCAGCTTGCCCGAACACGGCCGCAGCGAGGTGATCGTGTGGCCGGAAACGGCGATTCCCGCTTTTTATCAGGACGTCGCCCCATTCCTCGACGCACTCGGCGAAAAAGCGCGGGAAGATAAAGTCGATTACTTGATCGGCCTTCCGACCGGCTCATGGCAAACCCGAGATTTTCGCAACAGCGTGATAGGAGTCGGCCACGCGCTAACGTTTTACCACAAGCGCCGGCTGCTGCCGTTCGGCGAGTATTTGCCGCTGCGCGGCCTGTTGCTGTTTTTCCGCGATTGGGTGACCATCCCGATGGCCGATTTTGTGCCCGGCGAGCGCGCGCAACCGCTGTTGCGGGCCGGCGGCCAACCGGTCGGAATATCGATCTGCTTCGAGGCGGTTTTCGGCGGCGAAATCCGCCTGGCGCTACCCGAGGCCACCTGGTTGGTCAACCTCAGCAACGACGGCTGGTTCAAGGATTCCCTGGCGCCGCACCAACACCTGCAAATCGCCAGGATGCGCTCGCTGGAATCGGCCCGCTACATGGCTCGGGCCACCAACACCGGCGTCTCGGCGATCATCGACGAGCGCGGTCGGCTTTTGGCTGGCAGTCATCTGTTGCGGGCCGAAGTGCTGCGCGGCGAGATCGAGCCCTTGCGCGGTTTGACGCCGTACGCGCGCTTTGGCGACGGGCCGGCGGTCGGCCTGATGGTCGGATTGCTGGCGCTGGGCCAGTGGTTTGGAAGGCGCAACCGCGCGACTCGACATGAACCGGAAACCCGTTGATCTTCCCGCATCCGACGGCGGCAGCCGCGACCGGCGCGCGGCTTGGAGGCAGTCGCTCGCGACCTTCACCGGCTGTTGCTTGCTGTCCGCGCTGGGTTCGACCGCCGTTTTCCTGCTGCTGGCCTCCTGCACCAGCACCGCGCCGCCGCGCAACATCGATGACGCCTGCGCTATCTTCGCGGAACACGGGGGCTGGTTCGCTGACGCCAAAGCGGCCAGCCGGCGCTGGGATGCGCCTTTGCCGCTGTTGCTGGCGATCATCTACCACGAGTCCGCTTTCCGGGCCGACGCTCAGCCTCCGCGCGCCCAGCATTTGGGCTTCGTTCCCGGCTCCCGTCCCTCGTCCGCCTTCGGCTACAGCCAAGCGCTGGACGGAACCTGGGCGCGCTATCGAGACGCGACGGGCAACTCTGGCGCCAAGCGCGACAACTTCGCCGACGCCGTGGATTTTATCGGCTGGTACGTCGATCAAACCGCGCGCTACAACGGCATCGCCAAAACCGACGCCTACCAGCATTATCTGGCCTATCACGAAGGCCAGGGCGGCTTCGCCAAAGGCACCCACCGGCAAAAAGCGTGGCTGATCGAACGCGCGCGGCGAGTGCGCCAGCAGGCCGAGCGCTATCGCGTCCAATTGAGCCGCTGCGCACCCCGGCTGGCGCTGGGGTCTTGACGGCGCCGGCGCCGGACCGACGCTTTATCGACGCCTGTCGCGTCGGGCCGAATGCGCCGCTTTTGCCCGCGCTTTTTTGGGGAGGCCCAATAAAAAACCGCCAGCGAATCCGGCTGGCGGTAAAGTACAGGATATTGAGCTTAAAACACGCTTCGCTGTAGAAACTAGCTTCAGCGGGCGTTAGTAAACGGCAATCCGGACGCGGGGCAAATCGGGACGATTGACAACGGAATAAGGGTTTTTACTTATTTTTTGCGCGAAGTCCGCTCAACGCCCGCCCGCCACCCGCGCGAACGTCGTCCCCCCGCACGCCGAACACGGTTCGATCAGGGCCGGCGCGTGAAACACCACCCGCTCGCCGCATTGCTGGCACTGGAGCGTTCCCGGACCCGTGACTTCACCGCCCCGGTAGAGCTCCGCCTCCGCCTCGTCCGGCGGCGTTTCGAAGCTCGACAGATCCAGCCGCGACTGATCCACCCCGCGCCGGAAGAAATCCAGAAACCGTTCCTCGATCAATTCCAGATCGAAGCGCATCCAGTCGCGCAGGTCGCGGCCGGTGGTCGCGAGGTAGTGCCCGGCATCCTCCAAATCCCGCTTGAGGTAACCGCCGAGCAAACGCGCCTCTTCGCGGGTCAGTTCGCCCAGCGCCACCGCTTTTTCGGCCGCGTGCTCGATGCTGGCGCTCAAAGCCGGAAACGCGGCTTTTTCGGCCTGCTCGAACTCTTCGAGACGGGTCTTCACCCGCTCCACCATGCGGTCGTAGGCTCGAGCGAGCCGGTTGCCCTGCGGGGTTTCGGTCATGGCGTGATCTCCAATCGGTTTTAAGAGCCGCCGGCCCGTTCCCTGCGGCGGTCGGAATCCCCCAACTGCAGGCCATTTTAACGGGGTTTCGCCGCAACGCCGGCTTCACCCCGATCGAAATTTCGGTATCCTTAAGACCGCCCGAACCCGGGTCGAGGTTCGCGTCATTTTCTCATCCAAAACCGTAAAGACCTTGCATCGTGATCGTCTGGCCCCTGAAAACCCGCGATATTCCCAATCTGATCACCGGACTGCGGATTTTGCTCGTCCCGCCTTTTTTGTGGCTGCTGCTGCGAGAGCAATACGGCTTGGCCTTGTTGCTGTTCGTGATCGCCGGCGTTTCCGACGCGCTGGACGGCTTTTTGGCCAAACATTACGGCTGGACCAGCGAGCTGGGCGGCATTCTCGACCCGATCGCCGACAAACTATTGTTGCTCGGCGCGTTGCTGGTGCTGGTTTGGTTGCGCGAACTGCCGGTCTGGCTGGTGACGCTGGCGATTTTGCGCGATGCGGTGATCGTCGCGGGCGCCATCGGCTATCACGTGCTCATCGAGCGGGTTCGAGGCGATCCACTGTTGAGCAGCAAACTGAACACGCTCTTGCAGTTGATCCTGGTGTTCGCGGTGATCGTCCATTACGGCCTGCTCCCGCTGCCGCCGGCCCTGTTGAGCGGGTTGATCTATCTGAACGCGCTGACGCTGCTTTGGAGCGGGACGGCTTACGTGTGGCAATGGGGTCGCCGGGCCTGGAACGCGGCGCGGGAAACCCCGAAAAGCAACCGGTGAAGCGCGCTTTCGCGGTTCAGCTTTTCAGCAGCTCGCAAGAAATCCGGTAAGCCTCCGCCAGCGCGGTCATATAGGCATCGTTGATTTGGGCCGGCTCCAAATCCAGCATGTCGAGCGATCCCCAATCGCAGCGCTCGTAGGCCAGAGCGCAGGCCAAAATCCGGCCCAGAAGCCCCTGGTGATGCAACAGCGCCTCGTTGATTTCCTCCTCCAGCGGCAGGGTTTTCAACACCAGCTCCATCGGCGCCTGGGTGATGGCGTCCAGCACCGATAGCAGCCCGACCGTGTAGCCGCTTTCCTTCTGCTTGATCCCCGTCGCCTCGGCCAGCAGCTCGCACATCTTGGCGCGTTCCAGGGCGATGGTGATCAGATCGCTGCGGTGTTGGTCGAGATTGGCCAGCGAAATCAAAGTCGCCCAAATCCTCACGTTGCGCGTCCCCAGCAGCACGATGGCGCGGTGGATGGAATCGATGCGCCGGGGCAAATTGAAATACGCCGAATTGATGTAGCGCAGCAGCTTGTAGCTCAACGAGACATCTTGGCGGATCAGCGCTTCGATGGCGTTGAGGTCGATCTCGGGCTGGTGCAGCTTGGCCACCAGTTGCAACACCACCAACTGGTTGGCGGGCACCACCCCGCTGAATTTGAGCATCTTGGGCTGGGAAAAGTGATAGCCCTGATAAAAATCGAATTTCAGGCTTTCGCACAGGTCTTGAATCTCTTGGGTTTCGATGCGCTCCGCCATCAAGCGCACCCCGCGCTGGCGCAGCGACGGCACCAAGCGGCGCACTTCCTGCTCCGAGGTCGTCAGCATGTCGATCTTGACGCAGTCCGCGATCTCCAACAGCGCCTGATAGGCTTCGTTGTCCGTATAATCGTCGAGGACGAACCGGTAGTTTTGCTCGCGCAGTTGGCGCAGGGTCTGGAGCAGCGGTTCGTCGACCGCGATGCTGCCGGTCACCTCGTAGACCAATTGCGGCGAGGCGAACATCTGCAAATAGCCGCCGACCACGAAATCGCGAGCGATGTTGATAAAAGCTTTGTGGGGGCCGACAACCTGTTCGAGCCCGACTTCAGTCACCGTGTTCAGGACGATTTGCGAGGTCGCGATCTCGGCGTCGAGAAATTCGGCGGACTCCGCTCCCGCGGTCTGCCGGTAAAACAGCTCGTAGCCTTCCACTTGAAAGTCCCGATTGTAGATCGGCTGGCGAGCGAAGTAGATTTCCGTCATGAACGTGCCTCGATCGGAACAGCGTGGGTTCGATGAATTGTACCGGAAAAGGAACAAAACTCCGACATCTTAGCGACCGGCCCGCCGAGCGCCTTGACCGTCGCGACGCGGGTCTTATCTTGCCGAGCGTCAATCCGCCCGGCCTGCGGGCGGCAGCGTCGGGGCCTCATAGAAACCCGACGGACCCGCGGCCTTCGCGCCGCCGAACCCGACGCGGCCGCCTTGCGGACCACCCTGGCGCTTTTTCCACAGGAACAGCCCATGCTTGAAAAATCGCGCACCGATCAGTCGCACACCCGATTCTGGTTGATCCTGGGATTGATCGCTCTGGGTATGCTGTACCTGTTGGCGCCGGTGCTGTCGCCTTTTCTGGTCTCCGCCTTGCTCGCCTATCTGGGCGATCCCTTGATCGACTGGCTGGAAACCCGCCGCATCTCCCGTTCCTGGGCGGTGACCCTGGTGTTCGGCGCGCTGCTGTTGATCGTGGCGGTCCTGTTGCTGGTGCTGATCCCGCTATCGGCCCACCAGTTCAAAGGCCTGATCCAGCGCCTGCCCACTTATGTCGACTGGTTTCAAGCCAGCGTGGTGCCCTGGCTGCGCGACCATCTGGCCATCGACCCGGAAATCTTCGAGCTGAGCTATCTGAAAACCCAGATGAAAGTTTACGCCGAAGAAATCGGCAATCTGGCCACCCGTTTGCTGCTCTCCTTTCAGACCTCCTCGGCGGTCGCCTTCAACTGGCTGGCCAATATCGTTTTGGTGCCCATGGTCACGTTCTATTTGCTGCGCGACTGGGATCTTTTGGTGGCCAAAATCCACAGTTTGCTGCCGCGCCGGATCGAGCCGGTGGTCAGCGGCCTGGCGCGCGAATCCAACGAGGTGATCGGCGCGTTTTTGCGCGGCCAGTTTATCGTGATGGGCGTGTTGGCGGTGTTATATTCCGTGGGCCTATCGGTCATCGGTTTGGAGTTTTCCCTGTTGATCGGCCTGATCTCGGGCCTGGTCAGCTTCGTTCCCTATCTGGGCCCGATCATCGGCATTGCCGCCGCCAGCATCGTCGGCATCATGCAAACCCAAAGCTTTTTGACCGTCCTGCCGATCCTGGTGATCTTCGGCATCGGTCAACTGGTCAGCGATTTTCTGCTGATGCCGAAGCTGGTCGGCGACCGGATCGGGCTGCACCCGGTCACGGTGATGTTCGCCGTGCTGGCCGGGGGCCAACTGTTTGGCTTCTTCGGCGTTTTGCTGGCGCTGCCGGCCGCCGCGGTGATCGCCGTCGTGCTGCGCCACGCCCAGGACGAGTATCTGCAAAGCATTTTCTATCAAAAATGATGGCCCGATCATGCCGCGCCTGCCGATTCTCGCGCTGGTATTGTCCGTTCTAGTCGCCGGCGCTTGCAGTTCGCGCGCGTTCAAGAGCGCGCCCTACGACCTGCACCCGCAAGTCGGCGTCGGCGAAATCCATCAAGGCGTCCGCCTGCTCGGAACCTTGCGGCTCGCCGACGCCGAGATCGACGGCCTGGAACTCTGCGGTCTGTCCGGTTTGGCCTGGGACGAGGACGAAGGGCTTCTGTACGCCGTTTCCGACCGGGGCGTTTTGTTCCATCTGCGGCCGCGCTTCGACAGCCGGGGCTATCTGAGCGGGGCGAGCCCGGTGGCGGCGCGCCCGTTGCAGTCCGCGTCGGGCCAACCGGTCAGCCGCCCGTTCCGCGATAGCGAAGGCCTGGCCATTCGCAACGGCGACAATCGAATCTCGGGCGACACCGAATTGGTGGTGTCGTTCGAAGCGAAACCGCGCGTGGTCCGCTACCGGCCGAACGGGGAATGGCGCGGCGAGGTCCCGCTACCCGCGACGCTGCGCGAGGCCGGCAACTACCGCGACAGCAACCGCGCCCTGGAAGCGGTCGCCATCGATCCCGTTTGGGGCATTGTCACCGGCCCCGAACTGGCCTTGCGCAACGACCCAAAATCGCTGGTCCGCCTGTTCTCCGCCAGCGGCCGTTCCGGCTTCTATCCGCTCGGCGACGCGCCCGGCAGCGCGCTGGTGGCGATGGAGGCGCTGCCGCAAGGAGGCCTGTTGACGCTGGAGCGAGCTTTTGTCTCCATCCTGCATCCTTTCACCATCCGCTTGCGGCGCACCGAACTGCCGCGCCAGGACAAGCGGCGGCTGAAGGTGCGCGATGTTGCGGTTTTCGACAGCGGCCAGGGCTGGCTGGTGGATAATTTCGAAGGCTTGACCCGCTATCGGGAACGCCGTTTTTTCATGGTGAGCGACGATAACTGCAACGGCCTGCAAGCCACCTTGCTGATGTATTTCGAACTGCTGCCTTTCGAGGCGCCGCCCGCAACAGCAACCGAGCATTAGGCTGGCGCGACCTCCAAACGCCGCCCGAAAATTTCCGCATCCGGAGCCGCCCGGAACGGCGCTTCGCTCCTTTTGCGCGGCGCGGGCCATCGCGCCCGCCCGGCCGGCCGGCCGCCGACCCCAAATGGGTTGACAAGGATACTGACAGGCTTCAATATCTTGCGCCCGAACACCACACATTTTCTGGGTAACTCAAGGTCCGGTTTGCTATAATTAAAATGCTTTTAAGCCGCTGTCTCTTCCTTGGCGCCGCGCGCCACCGGGCGCAGCAAAGCGCTCTCCCTCAATAAGATCAATTATAAATAAGCGGTTATTCGGAGGTCACTCGATGGAAGATGTCGTCATCGTCGCTGCCGCCAGGACTGCAATCGGTAATTTCATGGGTTCGCTGTCGTCGATCCCGGCCAACGTTCTGGGCGCCAAGGTCATCGAACATTTGCTGCAAAAAACCGGCGTCAAACCGGAACGGATCGACGAGGTGATACTGGGCCAGGTGCTCACCGCCGGAACCGGCCAGAATCCCGCGCGCACGGCGGCGCTCAACGCCGGCCTGCCCATTCAAGTGCCTTGCCTGAACATCAACAAGGTTTGCGGCAGCGGGCTCAAGGCGGTGCATTTGGCCTACCAGTCCATCCGCGACGGCGACAACCGGATCGTCATCGCCGGCGGTCAGGAAAACATGAGCCTGTCCCCGCACTTGCTGCTGGGCTCGCGGCGCGGCACCACCATGGGCGACGCCCGGCTGGTGGATTCGATGCTCAGCGAAGGGCTGCATTGCGCCATCAACCATTACCACATGGGCATCACCGCCGAAAACATCGCCGCCCAGTGGGCTATCTCGCGCGAAGAGCAAGACGCTTTCGCCGCCGCCTCCCAGGAAAAAGCCCTGGCCGCCATCGACGCCGGCCGCTTCAAAGAGGAGATCGTGCCGGTCCAAATCCCGCAGCGCAAGGGCGATCCGGTCGCGTTCGACACCGACGAATTTCCGCGCGCCGGCACCAGCGCCGCCGCCTTGGGCAAATTGCGCCCGGCGTTCAAACAGGACGGCAGCGTCACCGCCGGCAACGCCTCCGGCATCAACGACGGCGCCGCCGCCGTGCTGGTCATGGCCGCCGGCGCGGCGCGCGACCTGGGCCTCGAACCGCTCGCCCGGATCGCGGCCTACGCCAAGGCCGGCGTCGATCCCAAAATCATGGGCACCGGCCCGATCCCCGCTTCCCAAGCCTGTTTGAAAAAAGCCGGTTGGACCGTGCAACAGCTCGATTTGATCGAATCCAACGAAGCCTTCGCCGCGCAAGCGATTTCGGTCAACCGCGAAATGGGCTGGGACACCGGCAAAGTGAATGTCAACGGCGGCGCCATCGCACTGGGCCATCCGATCGGCGCTTCTGGCTGCCGCATCCTGGTCAGCCTGTTGCACGAAATGGTCCGCCGTGACGCCAAGAAGGGTCTCGCGACCCTGTGCATCGGCGGCGGCCAGGGTGTCGCGCTGGCTGTCGAACGCAGTTGATCGATAAACCTAACAAACCCTGAGGAGAAATTTGATGTCTCGAGTCGCAGTCGTTACCGGTGGTATCGGGGGTCTGGGCACGGCCATGTGCAAAGCGTTGGCCGAAGCGGGCCGCAAGCCTGTCGCGGTCGACTACAACGGCCTCAAGCAAGACGCCGTGGACAAGTGGAAAGCCGACCGGAAAGCCGAAGGCTTGGATATCCCCGTCTATCTGGCGGATGTGACCAGCTTCGAATCCTGCGCGGAAGTGTGCAAGAAGATCGAAGCGGAAGTCGGCCCGATCGAAATTCTGGTCAACAACGCCGGCATCACCCGCGACGCCATGTTCCACAAGATGAGCGCCGAACAGTGGGATCAGGTCATCAAGACCAACCTGTACAGCGTCTTTAACATGACCAAGCAGGTTTACGAGGGCATGACCTCGCGCGGCTGGGGCCGCATCGTCAACATCTCGTCGGTCAACGGCCTGCGCGGCCAAGCCGGCCAGAGCAACTATTCCGCCACCAAGGCCGGCATTTATGGCTTCAACAAAGCGCTGGCGCAGGAGTGCGTCAAGAAGGGCGTGACCGTCAACTCGATTTCTCCGGGCTACATCGGCACCGAGATGGTGCGGGCCATCCGCGAGGACGTTCTGGCGAAAGTCGTGGCCGGCATCCCGGCGGGTCGCCTGGGCGAACCTTCCGAGATCGCGCGCACCGTGGTGTTCCTGAGCGCCGACGACGCCGGCTATATCACCGGCGAAGATATCACCGTTAACGGCGGTCTTTACTACCACTGACGTTTGATCCGCGCGGCGCCACCGCAAGGCGGCGCCGCCGCTTTTTTACGGCCCATTATGACCCAACCGCGCATCATCAAAAAATATCCGAATCGACGGCTTTACGACACGGCTGTCAGCAGCTACATCACGCTCGAAAACGTCAAGCAACTGGTGCTGGATCGCGCCGTTTTTCAGGTGATCGACGCCCGGACCAATTCCGATATCACGCGCGGCATTCTGTTGCAGATCATCAGCGAGCAGGAAGAGCAGGGCAACCCGATTTTCACCACGGACGTGCTGGCGCACATCATCCGTTTTTACGGCGACACGCTCCAGGGCATGATGGGCAACTATCTGGAAAAAAGCCTACAGGCGTTCGTGGACCAGCAACATCTGTTCCGGGAACAGATGCGCACCTTCATCGGCAAAAATCCGCTGGCGATGATGACCGAACTGGTCGAACACAATTTGTCGCTGTGGAAAAGCGTGAACGAGCGCTTGCAGCAGTACGTGCCGCCCGGCTCCGCCGGCGATGAGCCTGCCCCGCCTGAAACCTCCTCCGCAGCCACACCCGCAACGGCCGGCAAAGAGCCCAAGCCGGCCCGTGAGCGAAAAGATAGAAAGGGCCTTTAGAATTTTGCGGGCTGGCGCCCCGCGCCGCCCGACCTTCCCTGGCTTCGCGCTCGCAATTTTCCCCCTTCCCGCGCGGATCGGCCCGCAAGGCGCTAGTGCGCCAACAGCCAGGCGGCGATGGCCGGCGGCACTTCGCGCTGGGCGCGGGCGCTGACGTAGATACCGATATGCCCGCCCTTAAACGACAGCTCCGAATAATCCGGGCTGCCGTGGAGCGCGGCCAGCGCCCTGGACGCCGGAGGCGGCACCAAATGATCCTGGGTGGCATAGACATTCAACACCGGCATGGTCAGGTTGCGCAGCTCGACCCGCCGGTCGCCGATCACCACCTCGCCCTTCACCAGCTTGTTTTGCTGGAAAAAATCCTTGGCGAATTGCCGGAACGCTTCGCCCGCCTGATCCGGGCTGTCGTTGATCCACTTTTCCATCCGCAGAAAGTTTTTCAGGGCGTTAAGATCGTCGATGATGTCTATCAGATCGACGTATTTCTGGCCGGCCAACCGGAACGGGCTCAGCGACAGAAAGGCGAAATTCAACATCGCGCCCGGCACGTTGCCGAAGGTGTCCACCATCAGATCGACGTTGACGTGGCGGATCAGGTGGGTCAGCACGTTGTCCGGCGTGTGAAAATCCACCGGCGTGACCATGGTGACCAGGTTGCGCACTTTTTCGGGATAAAGCGAGGAGAAACACAAGCTCAACGCGCCGCCCTGACAGACGCCCAGCAGGTTGATCGAGTCGCGCTGGCAGCGCTCGCGCAGATAGTCGACGCAATGGCGGATGTAGCGATGGATGTAGTCGCCGAGGGTCAACTTCCGGTCGCCGGCGTCCGGATAGCCCCAGTCGATCAAATACACGTCCACGCCAGACTCCAACAGGCCCCGGATCATGGAGCGATCTTCCTGAATGTCCATCATGTAGGGCCGGTTCACCAGCGCGTACACGATCAGCAGCGGCACGGAATGCGGCTTTTCCGCGCGCGGCCGGTAGCGGTACAGCGTCAGCTTGTCCTCCCGATAAACCGCGTCGCGGGCCGACACGCCCGCCTCGATCTCGCCGATCCTGCTCAACGTTTGCACGCCTTCGGTCAGGCGAGCGCTGTAACCTCGAAGCTCTTCGGCGATCCGTTCGGGGGTCAGGCCGATCATGGGCGGGTTTCTCCTTTCGGATAGCATTGCAGCAGGCTGTTGAACAGGCGGCCGTTCAGCTCGCCGTAATCGGCGCCGCGCAACATTTGACCGTAGGTTTTTTCGTTGCAATCCACCCACAGGTTGTACAGATCCCGCAGGCTGTCGATGCTTTTTCCGGCGTTGGCCCGATCCTGTAGCTGCTGCTCCAGCAAATCCAGCGCCGCCGACGCCGACCGCCGCAGCAGGTCGAGGTACTGATTTTGAACCTGCCGATAGGCCCGCCAAGCGTCGGTCTCGCCGCCGGCGGGCGCTCCCGGTCCCAGGGTGGCGGTGGACTGCCGCCACAACTCCAGCATCTGCGTCCAGAGCTGGCCCTGTTCGGGCGCGGCGCTGGCGTCGCCGGCCGATCCCACGGTGGCGGCCTTGAACTGGTCGAAGTTCCGGCGCAGCACCGCCCCCCAATCCTCGCCGTCCTGGAGGTTGCCGTGCAACTGCGAGGAAAACGCGGACATCTGTTCGCCGAAGGCCAGATAACTGCGCGCTTGCTTGATCAAAAATTCGGTGTCGAAAGGATTGGGCGGAGCGGAAGGCGTGTCGGTCGGATCGGTCATGGCGGCGGCTGTCGGGCTGTTGGGAGAGGGCTGCAAACAGTATAGCCGGCCGCCCGGCGACTTGCCCGCGCCGCCGGCCGCCCGCGCCCGCCTAGGGCGAATCCCGTTTGCTGACCGGCAGGTTTTGCGCGATGGCCTCGGCCCGCAACTGTTTGAGCCGCGCCCGCAACTGGGCCTGCTGGTTGGGCGATAGCCCGGCGCTTCGCAAGCCCATTTCCAACTGCTCGATGGCGGGCAACAGTTCGCCGTTGAGATAGTGGTATTCGGCCATGGTGGCGTGCGTGGCCGCCATGTCGCCGCCGCGCTGGGCGGCTTGGGCGTAGCTCGCGTACAGCGACGGATCGTTGGGATGGCGGCTCAAATGCGGCTGCAACACGCGCAGCGCCCGCCTGGGATCGCCCTGGGTGGCCAGCGCCCGGCCGTAATGCATCGCCAAAACGAAATCGTCCGGATAAAGCGCTCGGGCCTCTTCGAACTGGCGCCACCCTTCGGCCGCATCGCCCTTGACCAGCGCCAGCTCCGCCGCCTCGATCCGGTAAGCCAGCCGGTCAGGATCGTTTCTCAGCAGTTGGGCGATCTGTTGCTGGGCCTCGTCGTAGCGGGCGGTTTGCCGCAGCGCCAAGGCTCGCGCGTAGCGCGCGGCGGCCTCGCTGCCCCCATCGCCCTTGGCCAATCTCACCTCCAGCTCTTTGAGAGAGCCGCGCACATCGTCGGCCACCAGCACCCGCGCCCGCGCCTTGGCCAGGTCGTAGGCTTTGCGATCGCGCGGCGCGGCGCGCCGGGTCGTCGGCGGCGCCTCGATCCGATCCTGGGTATCGGCCGCCCGCCGTTCCGGGCGCGGGTGGGTCAGCAACATTTCCGGAATTTGATCGCTCGACCCGCCGGCTTGGCGTTCCAGCTTGGCGAAAAAATCGCTCATCCCCCTGGGATCGAAGCCGGCCTTGGCCAACAGCCGCATCCCGATCCGGTCGGCCTCCTGTTCGTTGGCGCGCGTAAAGTTGATCTGATGCTGCGCGCCGGCGGCCATCGAACCGACCATCGCCGCCTGACCGGCTTGCTTGCTGGCCGCCGCCAGCGCGGCAGAGGCGACCATGGCGGCGGCCAAAGGGATCGCCATGCGTTTCATGTCGGCGATGGCGCGCACGATATGCTTTTGCGAGACGTGGGCGATTTCGTGCGCGATGACCCCGGCCAGCTCGTCTTCCCGCTCGGTGGCCAATATCAGGCCGGCGTTGATGCCGATAAAATTGTGCGGCAGCGCAAAGGCGTTGATACCGGCGCTGCGCACCGCGAAAAAGGTGAAAGGCACCCCGTTTTGATCCGCGTAAGTCACGATGCTCTGGCCGATGGAATTGAGATACGCGGTCAATTGCGCATCGTCCAAGACCATGCCGCGCTGGCGCAACTGGCGCATCATCTCCAGCCCCATGCGCCGCTCCTCGTCGGAGCCGAAATAGGCTTGGGAGGGATCGCCCATCTCCGGCAAATTCAGCGCCTGCGCCCCCGGTGGGGCGACCGGGGTCAAACCGAGCGACAGCGCGAGCGCCGAGGCCAACAATCGTCGTGACATGGCATTACCGTCAACCGAGCAGAAGATTCTGGTTGGAACCCCCGCCGGAGCGCGAGGTTCCGGAGTTTGCGGCGTCCGGGGAAGGCGTGTTTCAATGCCGGCATCGATCCACGACCGAGCCACCCGCATGAGCGCTTTCGATCTCGAACTCGACGCCTCCGGGCTCAATTGCCCGCTGCCGATCTTAAAAGCCAAGAAAGCGCTCGCCGGCCTGCGCGACGGGCAGATTTTGCGGGTCATCGCCACCGATCCCGAATCGGTGCGCGACTTCACGGTTTTCAGCCAGCAGATGGGACACACTTTATTGGAAGCCCGCGAGGAGGCAAAGCGCTATTATTTTTTGCTTCGCAAGCGGGAAGCGCCATCCCGGCCGGCAGCTTAGGATAGCCCCGCGACCGAGGCCACGCCGCAAGCCCGCGCCTTTGCGATCGGGCTGCCCCAGAAAGCCATCGATCGCGGGCGCTCATTCCCCCGCCACGGTCATCCGTTCGAGGAGCAAAGACCCGCAGCGGATGCCGCTGCGCGCGTCCACATCGTTGCCGACCGCGACGATCCGTTTGAACATCTCATCGAGATTGCCGGCGATGGTGATCTGATCGACCGGATAGGCCGGCGCGCCGTTCTCCACCCAGAATCCCGCCGCCCCGCGCGAATAGTCGCCGGTGACCAAATTGACGCTATAGCCCAACAGGTGCGTCACCCACAAGCCGGTTCCCATCTGGCGCAGCAGCGCGTCCCGGTCGGACGGGCCCGGCTCGACGATCAAATTGTGGATACCGCCGGCGTTGCCGGTGGTCTCCATCCCCAAGCGCCGGGCCGAATAGCTGTCCAGCACGTAGCCTTGCAGCACGCCGCCGCTGACCAGATCGCGGTCGGCGGTGGCCACGCCTTCGTTGTCGAACGGCGCGCTGGCCAAGCCCTTGGGCAGGTGGGGCCGCTCGCGCAGGGTCACGAACGGCGGAAAAACCGCCGTTCCCAACCGCCCCAGCAGAAAAGACGCCTTGCGATAGAGCGCCCCGCCGCGAACGGCGGCGGTGAAATGGCCGATCAAGCCGCGCGCCAGTTCCGGCGCGAACAACACCGGAACCTGCCGGGTCGCCAATTGGCGGCTGCCCAGTTGGCGCAGCGCCCGCCGCGCCGCCTCGCGCCCGACCGAAGCCGGCTCCTCCAGGGCCATCGGGTCGCGCGCCAGCGTGTACCAGTGATCGCGCTGCATGCCGCGCTCGTCCCGAGCGATCACCGAACAGCTCAGCGAATGGCGGGTGGTCGGGTAACCGCCGTAGAAACCGTGCGAATTGCCGTAAATCGCCAGCCCGGCATGGGTCGCGACGCTGGCCCCCTCGGAATTGCGGATGCGCGGATCGTGCGCCAGCGCCGCCGCCTCGCAGTCGCGGGCCAGCTCGATGGCGTCCTCGGCCGACAGCGGCCACGGATGATACAGGTCGAGCGCGGGCGTCTCGCGCGCCAGCCGCGCGGCATCGGCCAGCCCGGCGTACGGGTCGGCGGCGGTGTGACGGGCGATGGCGACGGCGCTTTGCACCGTGTCTCGAATCGCCTCCGGCCGCCAGTCGGCGGTGCTGGCCGAGCCCCGGCTTTGGCCGACATACGCCGTCACCCCCAAACCGCGCTGGCGGTGGTGCTCCAGGGTGTCCACCTGGCCCAGGCGCACGCTGACCGATAGCGCGCTGCTGAAGCTGACGGCCGCCTCGGCGGCGCTCGCCCCTTGCCGGCGCGCTTCGCCGAGGATGTCGGACACCAGGGTTTCGAGCTGTTCCCGCGCGGGCAAGGGCGCGGCGGTGCGGATGATGGCTTCGGGCATGGCGGGCGCAACGGGCAGGTAACGGTCGCAAGAAAGGCGGATCAGGCTTGAGTGCCGCCGACGGTCAAAGCGTCGATCTTGAGGGTCGGCTGACCGACGCCGACCGGCACGCTCTGACCGTCCTTGCCGCAGGTGCCGACGCCGGCGTCGAGCTCGAGATCGTTGCCGACCATCGAAACCCGCGTCAGCACGTCCGGGCCGTTGCCGATCAGGGTCGCGCCCTTGACCGGCCGGGTCACTCGGCCGTTTTCGATCAGATAGGCTTCGCTGGCGGAAAACACGAACTTGCCCGAGGTGATATCGACCTGGCCGCCGCCGAAGTTGACCGCGTACAGGCCGCGCTCCACCGAGGCCAGAATTTCGGCCGGGTCGCTCTCGCCCGCCAGCAAATAGGTGTTGGTCATGCGCGGCAGCGGCAGATGCGCGTACGATTCGCGCCGGCCGTTGCCGGTCGAGGCGGCGTTCATCAAGCGGGCGTTGAGCTTGTCTTGCAGATAGCCTTTCAGCACGCCGCGCTCGATCAAGGTGGTGCACTGGGTGGGCGTGCCTTCGTCGTCGACGGTGAGCGAACCGCGCCGCTCGGGCAAGGTCCCGTCGTCCACCACGGTGCACCAGGGCGAAGCCACCCGCTCGCCGATGCGCCCGCTGAAGGCCGAGGTGCCCTTGCGGTTGAAATCGCCTTCCAGACCATGACCGATGGCTTCGTGCAGCAAAATGCCCGGCCAGCCCGGCCCCAGCACCACGGGCAAGGTTCCGGCCGGCGCGGCGACCGCCTCCAGGTTGACCAGCGCCAGCCGCACCGCCTCCCGCGCGTGCCACAGGGCGCGATCCTGCTCCAGAAACCGGCCGTAGCCGAACCGGCCGCCGCCGCCGGAGCTGCCCTGCTCGCGACGGCCCTGCCGCTCGACGATCACGGTCACGCTCAAGCGCACCAGCGGCCGCACGTCGCCAGCCAGCGTGCCGTCGCTGCCGGCCACCAGGATCGTATCGTGGGTGGCGGCCAGGCTGACCATCACTTGGGTGACGCGCGGGTCTTGGCGGCGGGCCTCGGCGTCCACCTGCTCCAGCAGCCGGATCTTGGCTTCGGCCGATAGGGTTTCCAAGGGATCGAGCGGCGGGTAAAGCGCGGCCCGGCCGCCGGTCCGCCAGGCTTGCAGCGATCCGCCGCCGCCGTGGCGGGCGATGGCGCGGGCGGCGGTCGCGGCCTCCAGCAACGCCGGCGGCACCAGCTCGTCGGAATAAGCGAAACCGGTCTTCTCGCCGCTGACCGCCCGCACCCCGACGCCTTGCTGGATCGCGTGGCTGGCTTGTTTGACCTCGCCGTCCTCCAAGGACCAGGATTCGGCGCGGCGCAATTGAAAATACAAATCGCCGCCGTCGATGGCGTGGCCCAGCAGACAGGACAGGGTCCGCTGCAAATCGTCCTCGCCGAGGCCGGCGGGAACCAGTAGCTGCTGGCGGGCCAGCGCGAGAGAATCCATTGTCATACCGTTCTCACAGGGTCGCGGACACGCGGTGTCGCAGCACCGGAAACTGGCTTCGGATCCGGTGCAGCCGCTCCAAATCCAGCTCGGCCAGCACCGCGCCGGGCCCTCGCGCCAGCCGGCTCGGAATATCGCCCCAGGGGTCCACGATCATGCTGTCGCCGTGGGTTTCGCGGCCGTTGGCGTGGTGGCCGCCCTGGGCGGCCGCCACCACATAACACTGGTTTTCGATGGCGCGCGCCCTGAGCAACGTTTCCCAATGCGCCTTGCCGGTGGCGGCGGTGAAGGCCGCCGGCACGGCCACGACCGTCAAATCCCGCTCCGCCATGGCGCGAAACTGCTCCGGAAACCGCAAATCGTAACACACCGTCAAGCCGATATGGCCCAAGGGCGTGGCGGCGGTCACGTAGCGGTCGCCGGGCTCGATGGTGGCCGACTCGGCGTAACGCTCGTCGCTGCCCACGACCTGCACGTCGAACAAGTGCACCTTGTCGTAACGGGCCACTCGGCGCCCCAAATCGTCGAACAGCAAGCAGGCGGCCCGCACCCGCCGGCCGTCGCCGGCGGTTTGCAAGGGGATGGTGCCGCCCGCCAGCCACACGCGATGCCGGGCCGCCTGTTCGGCCAGAAAGGCTTGAATCGGCCCGTCGCCTTCGACCTCGCGCGCGTCGAGCTTGTCGCTTTCCCGCAGCCCCATCAGCGCAAAATTTTCCGGCAGCACCGCGAATTGCGCCCCGGCGGCGGCGGCTTGGCCGAGCAGTGCGGCGGCGGCGGCCAAATTTTCGGCCACGCTGGGACCGGATACCATTTGAATGGCGGCCAGGATCGTCATGTCGTCAACCCTCGTTCAGTTGTCGCTGGCGAATCCCTTCGCCGGGTTTTGCTCGGGCGGCCGTTGCAGCGCCTCTATGACCGGATCGTCCCAAGAGCCTTTCAAGGCATAGCGATAGCGGGTGGCCTGTTCGATGTCTTTTTGCAGCAGCCGCTCGGCGACGAACACGGCGGCCCCGACCGCAGGTCCGCCGGCCAGCGCCCCCGCCACCGGCAACGCGCCGCCGACGTTGGGCACGACGGTGATGATCTGATCGTAATCGCGCGCCTGCAAGCCGGTGCGACCGCGAATGTCGATGCGGGCCGCGGGCGCTTCGATGAGCAAATCGTCGTTGAACGCATTGCCGTGCCGGAACACGAATTCGCCGGCGATCCGATCGAAACCCATGCCCGGCCGAAACAGGTCGCTGAAATCGAAACTGAGCCGGCGGGTGAGGTTTTGCACGTTCAACATCCCGATCAGGCGGCCCAGACCGGGCTTGATATCGCGCAACTGCCCCGGTCCGACCCGGAGTTTCAAAGTGCCGGTCAGGCGCTCCAGCGCGATATCGGGCAGCGCCGCCTTCCATTCGAGGGCCAGTTCAGCCTCGGTTTCGCCGCGCTCCACCCCGCTGCCCGAATAGCCGAAACTGGCCAGCGTTTCCCCCAGGGAGCGGCCGCGCAAGCTCGCCTTGAGCGCGGAGCTGTGACCTGCCTCGCCCGCCAGCCACTCGCCGCTGGCCTCGATCCGCTGCCGATCGGATTCCAAAAGGACCTCGTTCAGCCGGATGCCGTCCGGGCGCGGCAGGATGTTCAAGCGCAGCCGGCCCAACGCGCTGTCTTCCCAGCGCAAATCCGCCACGGTCAACGCCAGCGGCGGCAGCGCGCGCGGGTCCACCTCGCTCAACCCGGTCCCGCGATCCGGGGGCGGCTCGACCGCTCGGCCGACGCGCAACCGCTTCAAGGCGAACGTCACCGGGCGCTGCGGGGTCGGCTGTTCCGGCAGGGTGATGTCGCCGGACAGGGCTTCTCCCGCGCATTCGATCGCCATGCCGTCCGGCCGCCGCCGGGCACGCGCTTCGACCCGCCCCAGCGAGCGGCCGCCGATCACCAAATCTTCGATGCGGGCATCCACGGCGCGCAACACGCGCATCGCGCCGGTGGCGGGATCGGCGTTGGCCTCGTTCGCGGCGGCGGCCCGGCGTCGGGTGGCCTCGCCGCCGGTCTGCGCGACGGGAAATTCGGGGCTCCAGCGCGCCAGGTTGGCCACCACCGCCAGGCCCGGTTCCTCCGGCACTTTCGCCGCGCCGGCGTTGACGCGCAGTTCGCCGCGCTCGAAGCGAGGCTGGCGCGGAAAACCGCTCAGTTCCACCGCCGCCCGGACCTGCGGGCCGTAATCCAGCCCCAGCTTCAACTTTGCGCCGTCGGCGGCGGGCTGAACGCTGAGCCTGAGCGGTTTGGCTTCGGCGGCGGTCTTGGCGAACGGCGCGGGCAAGCTGATGCGGGTGCCGCGCAAATTCGAGCCGAGATTCAAGTTGAAGGCCGGCACCGCGTTCGGGCGCTCGCGACGGTGGGTCGGAACCGTCAGCACCGCCTCCCAGTCGCTCTTGCCGCCGACATGGGCCTTGAGCGGACCCGCCGGACCCTCAAGCAACTCGGCCAAGGCGAGACGCCCGCGCGCTCGCGCCCGCAACTCCCGAGACCCCTCGCGCCCGGCCAAATCCAGATCGATTTGCACCGGCTGGCCCCACAAGCGCGCCTGAACGTCTCTCGCGCCGATGTCCTTTTCGCTGAAACGCACCTCGCCGCGCAAGCGCCGGAGATCGAGGCTGGAATTGTTGAGCGTGACGCCGTTATCCAGCAAGCCGACCCGCCCGCGAATTTGGCTGGGCCGCGCGTCCAGCGGCAACACCAGCTCCAGATCGAGCGTCGCGGGTCCCTCGATGGCCAAGGCCGGCAAATCCTCGCCCAGCGCCCGGCCGGCCGGGCTGTCTTCCAGCACCCGCCACATGCTCGCGCCGCTGCCCTTGGCCCGCCCTTTGACCTGCACCACGACCTGGTCCAAATCCTCGATGACGACGCCCAGCTTTTCCACTTCGCCGTCGCGCAAGCGGCCGGAGTCGGCCTCGACCCATAGACCGCGATTGCGGAAAGTCACCGTGGTCCGCCCCCGCTCCAGGCGCGGCCAGCCGGGCATGTAGTCCACGATAGCGTTCTCGACCCGAAACCGGGTCTCGAACAAACCCTCGCCGCCGTCGAACGGAAACCGGGCCGGCGGGCCTCGGAACACCAGATCGCCCGACACCACCCGCCCGCCGACCAAAGCGCGGTCCAGCCAGGCCACCGCCTCGGGCGGGATCACCGCCACCGGCAGATAGCGCTTGGCCTGATCGGCCCGGACATCCCGGTAATCGCCCCTGATATCCAGCACCGGCTCGCCGGCGTCGGGCACGGTCATGCTGCCCCAGAATCGGCCGTTGAGATCGGGGTTAACGGCGGTCAAGCCGTCGCTTTCCAGCCGGATTCCCGCCTCCGAGCGCCGCCAAATGACCGCGCCGGCCAGCGTGTCGAGCGTGAAAGGCGCGCGCATCAGCCCGGCGGTATCCACTCGCACCCGGCGGCTATCGAGTTTCAGCCGACCGCTCTGAGGCCCCAATTCCAACAGGCCGGTCAGGTTGTCGAAGCAGGGAAGCTTGCGGACCGATTGACAGCTCAGATCGCGCAACTGGAGGGTGGCGAGGTAGTCGGCGCCATCCGGGGCCGAGCGAAAGTCGATTTGCGGCAATTCGCCGCGCACTTCGAGCGGAACCAGCCAGCGGCGCGCCGCGTCGTCCAGCCAGGGCGTAAGCCACGCCATCAGGTCCTGCGCGCGCCAATCGCGCCCCTGCCCCCGCCAACCCTCGGCGCTCCGGTCGACGATAAAACTCGGCTGGACGGTGATCTGGCCTTTGCCGTCGCTGAAACGGACGCCGCCTTCGAGCCGCCAACCGCTGTCCCGATTCCGCCAAGCCACGCGCAATTCACCGTCCGGCTGCCGGGCCAACCACGGCTTGAGCAACGCCGAACGCGGTTCCGCTTTCAATGCCGCCCGGTGCAAGCGCAACTGCCCTTCACCGCGCAGCGGCCGCCAATCTTGCCACTCGCCGCTGACCTCCAGCGCCGCTTGACCGGACTCGAAAGCCAGCGGCAGCGGCCACCCCGCCAAATCCAGCCGGTCGGCCCGTAACCGAAATGTCCCCTGACCGTCCTTCGCGGCGGCGGGATCGAGCCTGCGCTCGATCTCCAACTGCAAGCGATCCCCGAAGCCGGCCGGCAGTTCGGCGGCGAACGTGAGCCGCTGGCCGTCGGCGACTTGCTGGAGCTGGAAATAGGGATGCAGCAATTGCAAAGACCCGCCGTCGGGCCGGCGCAGCGCCAGCCGCTCGCCCACGATCTCCAGCCGGGGCAGAGAAAACAGCCAGCGGCCGACCTCCGGCACCGTCGGGGTGGCGGCACTCTCGCCGCCGCCCGATAGGCGCGGCAGGCCATCAGGCCCCTGCTCCAGCGTCAGATTGACGCCCTCGAAGCGGATGCGGCCCAGCACCGGCCGCCATTCGCGCAACGAGCGCCACAAATCAAACGTGATCGCCGCTTGGGCGAAATGGGCCAAGGCCGCATCGCGCGAAGGCTCGTGCAGGCGGATTCCCCGCAACCGCAAACCGAGCCGCCAGCCGTCCCGGACCGCCGTCATCCCCTCGATGGTGACCGGCAGATGCAGGTATTCGCTCAAAGACGCCGCCAGGTCGGCGCGATAGCCGTCGAGGCGCGGCAGCAGCCACCACTGGACGTAGCCGGCCAGCAGCAGCGCCGGCAACAGCAGGGCCAGCAGCAGCCGGCGCGTCCACCGGATCAAGCGGCGCGGCGCGCCTTGGGGATGCCACATTACATCAGCACCACATCGTACTGTTCGCGGGTGTACAGCGCTTCCGCCTGAAACTTGATCGGGATGCCGATGAACGCCTCCAGTTGCGCCACGCTGTGGGATTCCTGATCCAGCATCGCGTCCACCACGTCCGGCGCGGCCAGCACCACGAACTGGCGGGGCGAATACTGGCGGGTTTCGCGCAGCAGCTCGCGGAAGATTTCGTAGCAGACGGTTTCGGCGGTCTTGATCGAACCCCGGCCGTCGCACAGCGGGCAGGGCTCGCACAGGACTTGCTCCAGGCTCTCGCGGGTGCGCTTGCGGGTCATCTCCACCAGTCCCAGCGGGGACACCTGGGAGATGTGGCTCTTGGCCCGGTCCTTTTCCAGATGCTTTTCCAAGGCTTTCAGCACCGCCTGCTGGTGCTCCTCGCTCACCATGTCGATGAAATCGAGGATGATGATGCCGCCAAGATTGCGCAGCCGAAGCTGGCGGGCGATGGCGGCGGCGGCCTCCAGGTTGGTCTTGAAAATGGTTTCTTCCAGATTGCGGTGGCCGACGTAAGCGCCGGTGTTGACGTCGATGGTGGTCATCGCCTCGGTCTGATCGACGATCAGATAGCCGCCGGATTTGAGCGGCACTTTCTTGCCCAGCGCCCGCTGGATTTCGTCCTCGATGCCGTACAGCTCGAAAATCGGCCGCTCGCCGGGATAGTGTTCGAGCCGGGGCACCATCTCGGGCACGAATTTGTCGGCGAACTCCAGCATGCGCTGGCAGGTCTCGCGCGAGTCGATGCGGACTTTTTCCACGCTGTCGCCGACGAAGTCGCGCAGCACCCGCAGCGCCAGCGGCAAATCCTCGTACAGTGCGCCGATGCCACCGGCTTGCGTGATGCGCTCCTGAATCGACGCCCACAAGCGCTGCAAAAACTGCATGTCGGCCCGCAGCGCCCAGGACTCCGCACCCTCGGCGGCGGTGCGCACGATATAGCCGCCGCCGTATTCGGTGCGAAAGGCGTTGACCACTTCCTTCAAGCGCTGCCGCTCCCGCTCGCCGTCGATCTTGACCGACACGCCAGCCACTTCGGAATCGGCCAGGAACACCAGAAAGCGCGACGGCAAAGTGATGTGGGTGGTCAGCCGCGCCCCCTTGGTGCCGATGGGGTCCTTGATGACTTGCACCACCCGCTCCTGCCCCTCGCGCACCAGCTCGGTGATCGCGGGCAGCCGCTCGCCGCCGCCGTTCTCGGAGGCGGTTTCGGGCCGGATGTCGGAGACGTGCAGAAAAGCGGCCCGGTCTAGCCCGATATCCACGAACGCCGCTTCCATGCCGGGCAAAACCCGGCAGATCCGGCCCTTGTAAATGTTGCCGACCAGGCCGCGCTTGTCGGCCCGCTCGATCAGGATTTCCTGCAAGACGCCGTTTTCGACCACGGCGACGCGGGTTTCCCGTGGCGTGACGTTGATCAGAATTTCGTCGCCGGTGCCGCCTTCGGCGCGCGTGCTCATGCGGTTGCGATCCCTGTCAAAAGGTTGAAGTGGACCAGAGCGGCAGGCCGAACTCCCGCAGCAGCTCGGCGGTTTCAAACAGCGGCAACCCCATCACCCCGGAATAGCTGCCGCGCAATTCGGCGACGAAGGCCGCCGCCCGGCCCTGGATGCCGTAACCGCCGGCCTTGTCCGCCGGTTCGCCGCTATCCCAATAGGCCGCGCGCTCCGCCGGCGACAGCTCGCGAAAGCGGACCTGGCTTTCTTGAACCTTGACCGCCTGGCGGCTCGCCGTCGCTAGCGCCACCGCGCTCAGCACCGCGTGCTCGCGGCCGGAGAGCAAGGCCAGCATCGCCAAACCCTCGGCGCGATCGCGGGGTTTGCCGAGAATCGCGCCGTCCACCACCACCGAGGTATCCGCGCCCAGCACCGGCCAAGCCGCGCGCCGCCGGCGCGTTTCCGCCATCCCCGCTCGGGCTTTGGCGAGCGCCAGCCGGGCCACGTAATCCGCCGGCGGCTCGCCGGGCCGGGGCGTTTCATCGACCGCCACCGAGAGCAGGCGATACGCGACGCCGATTTGGCGCAGCAGCTCGCGGCGGCGGGGCGAGGCGGACGCGAGATACACGCGGGCGGGCGGCATGTCAGGCGCGGTGGTAGGGATGATGTTGCAACACGCTCCAGGCCCGATAGAGCTGTTCGGCGACCACCACCCGCACCAGCGGATGCGGCAAGGTGAGCCTCGACAGCGACCACAGCCGGTCGGCGCGGGCGCGGCACGGGGCGTCCAGGCCATCGGGTCCGCCCACCAGCAGGCTGAGGTCGCGGCCGTCTCGCAGCCAGCCGGTCAACTGCTCGGCCAGTTCCGCCGTGCTCCACTGTTGGCCGCGCTCGTCCAGGGCGATGGGGCGGGAACCGGGCGGAATCGCCGCCGTCAGCCGCTCCCCTTCCTCGCGCAGCGCGCGGGCCGCGCCCGCGCGCAGCGCGCGCTTGCCGGCGGGAATTTCGATCAGGTTCAGCGCGCACTCGCGCGGCAAGCGTTGCGCGTATTCCGCATAGCCGGCCTTAATCCACTCCGGCATCCGCGTGCCGACCGCGAGCAAATAGATCTTCATGCGGCCGCTGCGAGCTTTCAGCCGCCCGCCGTGTGGCTGGCGCTGGCGCGCTCGTGCATCGACCACAATTTTTCCAGATTGTAGAAGTCGCGGGTCTGGGGCAGCATGACGTGAACGATGATGTCGTTGAGGTCCACCAGCACCCATTCGGCTTCGCGTTCGCCCTCGACGCCCAGCGGCTTGATCCCCGCTTGGCCGGCTTTTTCGATCACTTTGTCGGCCACGGATTTGACGTGGCGGGTGGAAGTGCCGCTGGCGACGATCATCAGATCGGTGAAACTGGCGACGCCGCGCACGTCGAGCACCTTGATGTCCTGGGCCTTCAATTCTTCCAGGGCGCCGATGACGATAGTCCGCAAATCTTCGAGTTGCATGGAGTCGGGTGGTTCCTTATGAAGTGGCGACAGGAGGGGCAACGGATGGCCGGTAGAGCGCCCGGTCGTGAATATGGGCCAACACCGCCTCCGGCAACAGATAGCGGACCGATTGGCCGCGCGCCAGCAACTGGCGGATTTGGGTGGCGGAAATAGCCAACTGGGTGATCGCTTGAAACCGCACCAGACCAGCCGGCTGCTGGAGCAACGCCGCCGCTTCGCGCGCCACGCGCGGAGCGACGAACGCCTCCAGCGCCGGCGGCAGCGCCGGCGACGCGCCGGGCCGTTGCATGACCACCAGATGAGCGAGATCGGTCAATTCTTGCCAGCGCCGCCAGGTGTGCAGCTCGCGAAAGGCGTCGCCGCCGACGATCAAGCACAACGGCGCGCCATCGCCGAGCTCCTGCCGCAACGAGCTCAGGGTATCGACCATATACGACGGTCCCGGCCGGCGCAGCTCCCGGTCGTCGGCCACGAAACCCGGCTGTCCCGCCGTCGCCAGCCGCACCAGCTCCAGGCGCTGCTCGGCGGTCACCGAGGGCGTTTCGCGGTGCGCCGGAATCCGGCAGGGAACAAAACGGACTTCGGCCAGCGCCAGAAGTTCCAACACTTCCAGCGCGGGTCGCAGATGGCCGTAATGAATGGGATCGAAGGTGCCCCCCAGCACGCCGACCGGGCGAGGCGTGGACGACATCAGGCCAGCCCCCGATCCGGCTGGCGGCGGATCGATGAGGCGACGGCGGTTTCAGCGGCGCACGTGGCCATCGCCCAGCACCACAAATTTTTGGGTGGTCAACCCCTCGACTCCGACCGGCCCGCGCGCGTGCAGCTTGTCGGTGCTGATGCCGATTTCCGCGCCTAAGCCGTATTCCCCGCCGTCGGCGAACCGGGTCGAGGCGTTCACCATCACGGAACTGGAATCGACCTCGCGCAAAAAGCGCCGCGCCCGGCTGTAATCCTCGGTCACGATGGCATCGGTGTGGGCGGAGCCGTAGCGGGCGATGTGGTCCATGGCCTCCTCCATGTCTCTTACCACCCGCACCGCCAGGATGGGCGCGAGATATTCGGCGCGCCAATCGTCTTCCGTGGCGACCTTGACGCCGGGGACGAGGTCGCGGACGCGGGCGCAGCCGCGCAATTCCACGCCGGCGCCCTGATACATCCGGCCCAGCAGCGGCAGCGCCCGTTCGGCGATTCCCTCCGCCACCAGCAAGGTTTCCAGGGTGTTGCAGGTGCCGTAGCGCTGGGTTTTGGCGTTGTAGGCTACCGCGACCGCCTTGTCGATATCGGCGCGGTCGTCGATGTAGACGTGGCAGACGCCATCCAGGTGTTTGATCACCGGCACCCGCGCTTCCCGGCTGATCCGCTCGATCAAACCCTTGCCGCCGCGCGGCACGATCACATCGACGTACTCCGCCATGCGGATCAGCTCGCCGACGGCAGCGCGGTCGGGGGTGTCGATCACTTGCACCGCGTCATCCGGCAATCCGGTGGCGGCCAAACCTTGCTGGATGCAGGCGGCGATGGCGCGGTTGGAATTGAGCGCTTCGGAGCCGCCGCGCAGGATGGCGGCGTTGCCCGCTTTCAGGCACAGCGCGGCGGCGTCGGCCGTCACGTTCGGGCGCGATTCGTAGATGATGCCGATCACGCCGAGCGGCACTCGCATCCGCCCGACTTGAATCCCGGACGGCCGGTATTTGAGCTCGGTGATTTCGCCCACGGGGTCGGCCTGGGCGGCGACTTCCCGCAGACCTTGGGCCATGCCGCGAATGCCTTTAGGCGTCAATTCCAGCCGGTCCAGCAAGGCCGGCTCCAAACCGGCGGCCCGGCCGGCCTCCATATCCAACTGATTGGCGGCGCGCAAATTCTGCTCTGCCGCTTCCAGGGCATCGGCGATGGCGTGCAAGGCGCCATCCTTGCTCCGGGTCTCGGCGCGGCCGACGAGGCGCGAAGCGGCGCGGGCGCGCCGGCCGACCTCGATCATGTAGCGCGTGATGGCGTTGGAGGAATCCGCATTCATGTTCATGCAACCACCCGGTGACCGACGCCGCGAAGCGCTCGGCTCGCAATCATTAAAACCGTTTCAAACCGTCTCGGACACGAGTTCCACACCCGCCAGCCGCAAACCGTTCGCCCGCAGCTCGTCCCACGGCGAGCCGGTCTCGACCCCTTTGATCGTCCGGTCGGTCCGGGCGCAGGCGCGCAATAAAGCCCGGCAATCCGTAGCGCTCAACCGTTGCAAGGCTTGACGGAGCAAGGGTTTGCGCTTTTCCCAGACCTTTTGCTCGGCCAGGACCGGCTCCAGAGACTGCCCCCGCTCCCTGGCGAAGGCCAAGGCAACCAACCGGCGGATGTCCTGATGCAGCGCCCAGTTGATCAACACCGGTTCGACACCTTCCTCGCGCAAGCCGTTCAAAATCCGCGCCGTTCGCTCCGGTTGCCCCAGAAGGCCGGCATCTGCAAAATCATAGATGCTGTAGCGGGCGCTGTCGTCCACCACCGCCAACACGGCTTCCGCCGCGAGCGCCGAACCCTCGGCCAGCAGCGCCAGCTTTTCGATGTCCTGCGCGGCGGCGAGCAAATTGCCTTCGACCCGCTCGGCCAACAGCGCCACCGCGTCCGGCGCGGGATTCAGGCCGCGCGCCCGCAACCGGCGCTCGATCCAGCCCGGCAATTGGCGAGGCTCCACCGGCAAGGCGGCCACCACCGCGCCCGCGCCATCCAGCGCCGCGAACCAACGGCTTTTCTGAGTCGCCCAGTCCAGCTTGCCGGCGGTGACCAGCAGCACCGCATCTTCGGCCGGGCGGGCGGCGTAGGCTTCCAAGGCCCGCGCGCCGGCCTCGCCCGGCTTGGCGTCGCCCAAGCGCAACTCCAGCAAGCGCCGTTCGGCCAACAGCGACAAGCTGGCGGCTCGTCGGGCCAAGGCGCTCCAGTCGAATCCGGCTTCGACCGTCAGGCAATCCCGCTCGGAATGGCCGCGCGCGCGCGCGGCGGCGCGGATGGCGTCCGCCGCCTCTAGGGACTGCAAGGGTTCCTCGCCGAATACCAAATACGCGGGGGCCAAGCTCTTGCGCAGATGCCCGGCCAACTGCTCGGGACGCAGCCTCAAGCTTTAAACGCCTGCAAGCGGCGCAGGATCTGCCAGGCCATGTCCTCGGCCATGCTGTCGGTCAGCGATTCCTGCGCCGCCTCGAAGCCGAGCACGCGGTTTTCGTCGAACAGCACGGCCCGGTTGGCGCTGATGCCCTCCGCCCCGATCAAAACTTGGCCGTTGGGCCGTTTGACGTCGTAAGCCGCGCCGTAGACCAGCGTGTATTCGCGCTTGACGTCGAAGCGGTCGGCGGCCATGGTGCGCCGGCCGCCGCCTTCGTTCAGGATGGTGAGGATCGCCGTGGCTTGAGCCGGATCGCGGGTGACGGCGACGCCGTTGCGGGCCAGCACCACCGGCAGCTTGCGGCTCAACGCGCCCGGCGGCGACCCGATCGCCAGTTGGCTTTGCACGTAAATCACCCGCAATTCCGGCGCGAGTTCCACCGGACCGCGCAGGTGAAACCCGCAACCGGCCAGCAACAGCGCGAGCAACCCCAAACCGTTCGCAACGATTCGACGCATGGCGGCTTCCTCAGCAAACCACGTTGACCAACTTGCCCGGCACCACCACGATCTTGCGCACGGGCCGGCCCTCGACGAAGCGCTGCACGTTGGGTTCGGCTTGCGCGGCTTGTTCGATGGCGGCCCGGTCGGCGTCCACCGGCACGTCGATCTGCCCGCGCAACTTGCCGTTGACCTGGACCACCAAGGTCACCAGCGACCTCGCCAGAGCGGCGTCGTCAGGTTTCGGCCATGCGGCGTTCAATATATCGTCGCCGTAACCCAAGTCTCGCCACAGGGTATGCGCGATATGCGGGACGATAGGGGACAGCAAGCGCAGCAGCAGGCTCAAACCCTCGCGGCGCGCGGCATCGGCCACCGCGCCCTCCGCCTCGATCCTGGCCAGGGCGTTCAGCATCTTCATGCCGCCGGAAACGACGGTGTTGAACTGGTGCCGGCCAAAGTCGAACAAGGCTTGCCGCAAGGCTTCGTGAATCTCGCGACGCGCGGCGCGCAGCGGTTCGTCGAGCGCGGCGGCGTCCGGCTCGCCGGCGGCGCGGATCGCGCGCTGCTGCTCGGCGGCGTAAACCCACAGCCGCCGCAAGAAGCGATAGGCCCCGGCCACGCCGGTATCGGACCATTCCAGCGCCTGCTCCGGCGGCGCGGCGAACATCATGAACAGCCGGGCGGTGTCGGCCCCGTACTGCTCGATCAGGGTCTGCGGGTCCACCCCGTTCTTGCGGGATTTGGACATGGTGCCGATCCCGCCGTACTCCACCGGCCGGCCGTCCGCGACCGCCGTGACGCTCGCCACCCGGCCCTGTTCGTCGCGGGTCATTTCGACTTCATGGGGCGGATAGTAGCCGATGCCGCCTTTCTCGCCCTTGCGGAAAAAAATGTGGTTTAACACCATGCCTTGCGTCAGCAAATTGGCGAACGGCTCGGAGACCTTGGTCAGCCCCAAATCGCGCATCACCTTGGTCCAGAACCGGGAATACAGCAGGTGCAAAATGGCGTGTTCGATGCCGCCGATGTATTGATCGACCGGCATCCAGTAATCGGCCCGCCGGTCCACCATCGCGCCCGCGCCGGGGGTGCCGTAGCGGAAGAAATACCAGGACGAATCCACGAAGGTGTCCATGGTGTCGGTCTCGCGCCGCGCCGGCTGGCCGCATTGCGGGCAGGGGCAATTCAGAAATTCGGGATGCTTGTTGAGCGGATTGCCGGAACCGTCCGGCACCAGATACTCCGGCAACACCACCGGCAACTGTTCGTCCGGTACCGGCACCGCGCCGCAGGCTTCGCAGTGGATGATCGGGATCGGCGTGCCCCAATAGCGCTGCCGGGAAATGCCCCAGTCGCGCAGCCGCCAGATGACCTTTTTCTCGCCCAGTTCCCTGGCGCTCAAGTCGGCGGCGATGGCGTCCACCGCTTGCTCGAAATCGAGCCCGTCGTAGGGGCCGGAATTGATGCAAACGCCGTGCTCGGCATAGGCGTCGCGCCACGGCGCGGGCGTGTCATCGCCGGCGCTGGTGCGGATCACCGGTTTGATCGGCAAACCGTATTGACGGGCGAAGGCGAAATCGCGCTCGTCGTGCGCCGGCACGGCCATGACCGCCCCTTCGCCGTAGCCCATCAGCACGTAGTTGGCGACCCACAGCGGCAGCGGCTCGTCGGTGAGCGGATGGGTGACGCTCAAACCGGTCGGCATCCCTTTCTTTTCCTGGGTCGCCAGCTCGGCCTCGGTGACGCCGCCGCGCCGGCATTCCTCGATGAAGGCGGCGAGATCGGGATGGTCCTTCGCGGCATGGAGCGCCAAGGGGTGTTCGGCCGCCACGGCGACATAGGTCGCGCCCAACAGCGTGTCGGCGCGGGTGGTGAACACCCACAGCACGCCGGACCCGCTTTCCTCGTCGGCCGACGACGCGTCAGAAGCCAGCCGATAGGGGAAGCCGATCCGCACGCCGTGGCTCTTGCCGATCCAGTTTTTCTGCATCAGCTTGACCTGTTCCGGCCAGCCCGGCAGCTTGTCCAACTCCGTCAGCAACTCCTCGGCGTAGCGGGTGATCGCCATGTAATACATCGGGATTTCGCGCTTTTCGACCAGCGCGCCGGTGCGCCACCCGCGCCCGTCGATCACCTGCTCGTTGGCGAGCACGGTTTGATCGACCGGGTCCCAGTTCACCGCGCCGGTTTTGAGATAAACGACGCCCTGCTCCAGCATCCGCAAGAACAGCCATTGATTCCAGCGGTAATACTCCGGCTGGCAGGTGGCCAGCTCGCGATCCCAGTCCAGCGCGAAGCCCAGCGACTGGAGCTGCTTTTTCATGTAGGCGATGTTGTCGTAGGTCCATTGCGCCGGGGCCACGCCGCCCGCCATCGCGGCGTTTTCGGCGGGCAGGCCGAAGGC
>JAEUPW010000038.1 GCA_016790045.1 Candidatus Competibacteraceae bacterium | reverse complement strand
GATGACGGCCACGGTGATCGAGTTCAGCGTCAGGGGCGAGCTGAACGAGCAGGCCGGCGCCATCATCGCCGATCTGATGATGTCGGCCATCGCCAATTCCGGCCGATTCACGCTCAAGGATCGCTTGCCGCTGTCGGCGGCGGCCAAGATCGCCAAGGCCCAGGAGCTGGGATCGACCGGCCTGCTCGACCCCAAGACCGCCGCCGAACTGGGCCGGCTCTACGGCGTGGACGCAGTGGTGACCGGCGGGGTTTCCAAGCTGGGCGATCTGATCACGGTGACGGCGCGGCTGATCGATACCAAAACCGCCTCTTTGCTGGGCAGCGGTCAGGTTCAGGACAAGAACATTGATTCTATCCAGATAAAAATCAATGATTTGGCCGCAATGGTGACAGCACCGCCCGCCGCCCCTCAAACCCATGCCTTGACCGTGAGAACCGATCCCCCCGATGCCAGCGTTCGCCTGCTGAACCATCCGACGCCTTATCAGGCGGGAATGCGGTTGCTGCCCGGCGAGTACGAAATCGAGGTGTCCAAGCCGGGTCATGTGACCCGTAAAGAGTCGGCGCGCATCGGTGACGGTGACTTGGCGTTGAACGTGGTGCTGGAAAAAGCCCGGTATGGCCTGACGGTCCGCTCCGAGCCACCCGACGCGCGGATCCGGTTGCTGGGCGCCCCGGTTCCGTATCAGCCGGGGGTGACGCTGCCGCCCGGTGACTACGAGATTGAGGTGGCTCGCGAGGGCTACGTCTCCCACAAGTTTCCGGTGCGGATCGTCGATGGCGAGGTCAGCGTGCCGGTGACCCTGGAAAAGGTCGCGCCGCCACCGCCGCCACCACCGCCCGTTCGGCAGTATCGCCTGACCGTCCAGGTCGATCCCCCCCAAGCTGCGGTACGGCTGCTGAACGCCAAGACGCCATATCGGTCCGGCATGTCGCTGCCGCCCGGCAGCTATACGGTCGAAATCAGCCAGTCCGGTTACGAGTCCGCCCAAGTGGCCATACCGATCATCGACAGCGACGTGACGGTGCCGGTCAAGCTCGCCCGCAAGCCCGAACCCGCGCCGATCACGCAGTACCGCTTGACGGTGCGGGCCGACCCGCCGGACGCCCGAGTGCGGCTGCTGGGGACCAAGGCTGCCTACAAGTCCGGCGTGTCGTTGCCGCCGGGGAGCTACACGGTCGAAGTTTCCCGCAGCGGCTACGAAACCCGGCAGGTGGCGGTGCGGGTTGCCGACAGCGACGTGACGGTGCCGGTGGCGCTGGTCAAGCAACCCGAGCCGGAGCGCCCGCCCCAGTTTCGGCTGACGGTGCGGGCCGATCCGCCGGACGCCCGAGTGCGATTGCGCGGGACTGCCACCGTCTACCGGCCCGGCATCGCGTTGCCACCGGGCGGCTACGCCGTCGAAGTTTCGCGGCCGGGCTACGAAACCCGGCAGCTTTCGGTGACGATAGCCGACGGCGACGTGACGGTGCCGGTGGCGCTCACCAAGCAGCCCGAACCGGCCCAGCCCGAGCAATACCGGCTCACGGTGCGCCCGAATCCGGCGAATGCCTGGGTTCGCCTGGTGAATTCCTCTTATATCTACCGGCCGGGAGTACCGTTGCCTCCCGGTGGCTATACCGTGGAGGTGGGCGGTCGCGGTTACGAGCCCAAACGGGTGACGGTACAGATCGCCGATAGAGATGTGACCATGCCGGTGGAATTGGAGAAAACGGCTTCCGCCGCACCAACGCCGCCTCCAGCCGCTTCGCGTCCTGGCGAATGGCGCATCGGGAGGGTGTCGGTCGACAGCTCGCTGAGCGGCGTCGACCGTTCGGAGGTGGCGAGGGTGTTGGGCGGTTACGTGGGGCGAGCCGTGACGCGCGATAGCTTGCTGGATGCCGCGATGCAAGTTTATCGGTCTACGGGCATAACGCTCAGTTTTGTCGTTCGTTCTGGCGGGACGGAGCTGTACGCTCGCGCCGCGCGCCAGACCCGGCGGACCTATGAAAGCACCATTTCGATCATGAGCCGCAGCCAACTCGAAAGTTCGGGTTTTGGCGTTTCGGTCGAATAACCCCGGAGCCCGAGGCCGGCGCTGCCGGCGGCCCCGATGATTTTGATCGGGCGCTCCGGCTATGCCGCGCTTGACGGCGCGGCTGCGGCGATGGCTACTCGTCCTTGTGATAGCCGGGATGGTCGATCATGGCGGTGTGATCGCCGCGCACGATCGGCAGGTAACGCGGTTTCCAGAACCGCGAGCGCAGATAGGTGTCGAGATCCTGCCCGGCCAAGTCGATTTTGCCGGCGACGCCTTCTTTCAACGCCTGCTCGATCACCCGCGCGCCGACCCGGATGCTGACTTCGCGCAGCTCGCGCACGGGCGGGTAGATCCGACCGGCGCGCAGATGGGCGGCGGCGGTGTACTCGGCCAGCGCGTAAGCCGCTTCCAGCACCATGGCGTCGGTCACCTCGCGGCACTCG
>JAEUPW010000006.1 GCA_016790045.1 Candidatus Competibacteraceae bacterium | reverse complement strand
TCGCCCGCCATACCGCCGCCGACCCTTGCGCCGGGCTGGCCGATCCCGAGCGGCTGGCGCGACAGGTTCCCGATCTCGATCTCTACCATCCGTGGCCGCTGTCCGCCGAGGAGGCCATCGCGCTGGCGCGCGAGTGCGAAGCGGCGGCGCTGGCGCACGATCCGCGCATCCGCAACTCCGAGGGCGGCAGTGTCGCCACCCATGCCGGGCTGGTGCTCTACGGCAACTCGCACGGCTTTTGCGGCGGCTATCCGACCACGCGCCATTCCCTGAGCTGCTCGGTGATCGCCCAGGACGATAGCGGGATGCAGCGCAATCATTGGTACACCGTGGCCCGCGACCGCGCCGCGCTGGAGGCGCCGGCCGCGGTCGGGCAACAGGCCGCGCGGCGGGCGCTACGCCGGCTGGGTAGCCGTCGGCTGGGGACCCGGCAGGTGCCGGTCTTGTTCGCGCCGGAACTGGCGCGCGGTTTGATCGGCCATTTCACCGCCGCCATTCGCGGCGGAGCGCTGTACCGGAAGGCGTCGTTTCTGCTGGATCGATTGAATACGGCGGTTTTCCCGGAGTTCGTGACCATTCGCGAGCGGCCGCATTTGCCTGGAGCGCTGGCCAGCGCCGCGTTCGACAGCGAGGGCGTGGCCACCGCCGACCGCGATTTGGTGGCGGGCGGCGTGTTGCGCGGTTACGTGCTGGACAGCTACTCCGCCCGCCGGCTGGGCATGGAGACGACCGGCAACGCCGGCGGTACCCACAACCTGATCGTCGAGCCGGGCGCGCTCGATCACGAGGGGATGCTGCGGCAGTTGGGAACCGGCTTGTGGGTGACCGAGTTGCTCGGCCACGGCATCAATCCGGTGACCGGCGACTATTCGCGCGGCGCATCGGGGTTTTGGGTGGAGAGCGGCGAACTTCAATATCCGGTCCACGAAATCACCGTCGCCGGCAATCTCGACCAGATGTTCAAGGAGATCGTCGCGGTCGGCAGCGACGTGGATGCGCGCGGCGGTATCCGCTGCGGCTCCCTGTTGCTGGAGCGGATGACGGTGGCGGGGGAGTGAAGTCGCGGGACGAAATACCGGGATCGGATAGGGGTTCGGAAACAAGCTCGCCGGTGCCGACCTCCATCCGTGCCGCCGAAAAGCGCGATCTGCAAGCCATCCTGAACCTCTACGTGCAATCCGGCCTGGATCGGGCGGCATTGCCGCTGGAGCGGGCGGAATCGATTTTCGAACGAATGCGACAGTATCCCGACTACCGCATCTATGTGGCCGAATGTGACGGGCAATTGGTCGGGACTTTCGCTTTGCTCATCATGGACAATCTCGGGCACCTGGGCGCTCGGTCGGGCGTGGTGGAAGATGTGGCGGTGAGTCCGGCTTGGCGGCGGCGGGGAATCGGCAGGGCGATGATGCGATTTGCCATGGATCGCTGCCGGGAGGCCGGTTGCTACAAGCTCGCGCTTTCTTCCAACCTCAGACGCGAGAACGCTCACGCTTTTTACCGGTCCTTGGCTTTCGAGCGACACGGCTACAGCTTCCGGGTCGAGTCGCCGAGCTGATCGGTGGGTGAATCAGCCTTCGCGTTTGCGCAACAGAAAGTAGAACCGTCCGCCTTCCTCGCGCGATTCCAGCAAGGCATGGCCCATCTGCTGGCTGAAAACCGCGAAATCCCGGACCGACTCGGGGTCGGTGGCGACGACCCGCAACACTTGACCGCCGCCCAAGCCGGCCAGCGCCTTTTTGGCCTTGAGGATGGGCAGCGGGCAGTTCAGGCCGCAAGTGTCGATTTCGGCGTCGAAGGCGCTCATGATGGGAACGGTGTCATTCGGTTGATCCGGCATTGAAGCACATCCAGCGCAACCGGCGCAAATCCCGGAACCTCGGACCGTATGCCGGACTCCAAAGGCAATTCCCCAGCCAGTTTGCGGTAATCTCATGTCCCGACGCGCGTTTCCCCTCGTCCTGAGCCTGGTCGTCGCCCTGGCTCCTGGCGCCCCGCCGTTCGCTCAGTCGATCAACTTGCCGGATATCGGCGATCCCTCCCAGGTGTACTTCGGTTCCGATGAAGAGCAACGCTTGGGGCTGGACATCATGCGGCGGTTGCGGGAGCGGGGCTTGATCATGGACGACGTGGAGTTGAACGCCTATCTCGACTCCATCGGCCAGAGCATCGTGACCTACGCCGACCAAAACGGCGTGCCGTTCACGTTTTTCCTGGTGCGGAGCGGGGGTATCAACGCTTTTGCCTTGCCGCACAATTTCATCGGCATCAACGCCGGTCTGTTGCTGGCCACGCAACGGGAAGACGAGCTGGCCGGCGTCATCGCCCACGAAATCGCCCACGTTTCGCAGCGGCATATCGTGCGCGCCATCGCCGACATGAAGCGCATGGCGCTGCCGCTGGCGGCCGCCATGGTCGCTTCGGCGGCGCTGGCGGCGGCCAGCAAGCAGGCCGGTCAGGCGGCGATGGTCGGTTCGATGGCCGCCAGCGCCCAGCATCAGATCAGCTTCACCCGCGCCAACGAGCAGGAAGCCGACCGGATCGGCATGCGGCTGTTGGCCAAGGCTGGGTTCGATCCCCGGGGAATGAGCGATTTCTTCGCGAAGCTGGAGCGG
>JAEUPW010000057.1 GCA_016790045.1 Candidatus Competibacteraceae bacterium | reverse complement strand
CGACGCCCCGGTGTAGCGGCTGAGCAGATGCAGCGAGGCGACCGGCACGTACAGCCGGTCGCCGTCGGCGTATTCCACCACCACGAATTCGCCGTCGATGCCGGCCACGTCCAGCCGCTCCAAACCGGCGTAGCGGCCGATACCGTGCTCCTCGTGCACCACCGGCGCGCCAGGGTTGAGGTCGGTGAGATTGCGGATGATGGCGTCGGGATCGCGGCTGGAAACCCGCCGCCGCGTTTGCAGCGCCCGCTCGCCGTACAACTGCGGTTCGGCGATGAGGGCCAGCGGCGGCCCGGTCAGCAGCAGACCCTGCTCCAGCGGCGCGACCGTCAAGCCGAGCCGCACGTCCTCCCGCGCCACAAAGTCCGTCCAACTTTCGCAAACCGCCGGCTTGATCCCGTGGCCGCGCAAAGTTTCCAGCAGCACCTCGCGCCGCCCGGCCGATTCGGCGGCGAACAGCACGCGGCCCGGAAAATTCGCCAAAAACGCCTCCAGCGCGGCGGCCGGGCGCTCGGCGCGAGCCTGGAACGGCAGGGACGGTGGCGGCGCGGTGGGAAAATTGACCCCGCCGTCGCCCGCTTCCCGCAACTCCACTCGCAGGTAACGGGCTAGCGCCCGCTCGACCTGAGCCGCTTCGACAAACAGCAGCGGCGGCGGCAACAGCGGCCGTTCGGCATCGTAGCGGTGCTGCTCGTAGCGGTCCAGCAACTGCTCCTGAAACGCCGCCGTCGCCGCGTCCACGTTTTCCAGGCGCACCGCCAGCGTCGCTTCCGGCAGGTAATCGAACAGCGTGGAAGTTCGCTCGAAAAACAGCGGCAGATAGTATTCGATGCCGCCGGGCGCGTTGCCGGCGCTGACTTCCCGATAGATCGGGCTGCGTTGCGGATCGCCCTCGAATTGGCGCCGCCACGCCTGGCGGAAGCGGGCGATGGTTTCCTGATCCAGCGGAAATTCTCGCGCCGGCAACAGTTCGATCCTTTGGGTCTTGGCGACCGATAATTGGGTGTCCGGATCGAAATCGCGGATGCTTTCCACCTCATCGTCGAACAATTCGATGCGATACGGTCGCTCCGCGCCCATCGGATACAAGTCGAGAATCGCGCCGCGCACCGCGAATTCGCCGTGCTCGACCACCTGCGAGACGCAGACGTAGCCCGCCGCTTCCAGCCGGCGGCGGAAATCGTCCAGGTCCAGGCGCTCGCCCACTTGCAGCAGCAGCGCGTAGCGGTCGAGATAGCCGCGCGGCGACAGGCGTTGCATCAGCGTCGCCACCGGCACCACCAAAACCCCGCGCCGCCGTTGCGGCAGGCGATACAGCGCCGCCAAGCGCTGCGACACGATGTCCTGATGCGGCGAGAACACGTCGTAGGGCAGCGTTTCCCAGTCCGGGAACGCCAGAATGTCCAGCTCGCCGCCGCCGAACACCCGCAGTTCCGTTTCCAGGCGCAACGCGGTTTGACTGTCCGGCGCGACCGCCAGCACCAAACCGCGATAGCGCTTGGCGGCGGCGGCGATCAGTAACGCGGCGCTCGCCCCGTGCAGTTGGCCCCAACGCAGGGGGTGGCGGCTGTCGGGCGGCAGCACGGGCTCCAGGAGATGGGCCGGAGCTGCGGATTCGATGGATGCGGACATGGGCTCGCGATGACCGGTGTGGGAGCGATGCCGGTTATTGTCCCATACCGCTGTTTCAAACGGGCAATACCCCTTCAATGTCATCAATTTCAGGCAAAATTTGTCTTTATCCGCTTCGCTTAGTAGCGATTAGTTGACACAAATCTTGTCGCGCTAGGCTCAATTTCGACGCTTGGCGGTCGATATCAGGAACTGACCAGCCCTGATCTGGCGATCGCCAGCGGTGGGCCTTATCCCATGAGAATTGGTGCAAATTGAAGAAAATGCCATGAACGAGCCGGATCACCCGTCGAGCTGCCACGATTGTTGCCATTATCCGCCGCCGGTGTCGCTCGACCGGCGCCGGTTCATCCGGCTCGCTGCCCTCGGCGGCATGGGTTTGCTCGGCCTGGCGACGCCGTGGCGGTCGGTTCGGGCCGAAACCGGTCACGGCGTCGCGTCGCCTAAACCGGCCGGGGCCGCCGTCGCCGGCCAGAGCGTTGCCGCTTTGACCAAGCCGGCTTCAGCCGCCGCGCACGCCGGCTCCGGGCCGGCCCACACCGCCGAAGCCCTGCTGCTGAGTTGCATGGACTATCGCCTGATCGACGATATCGCCCGCTACATGGACGGGCGCGGCCTGACCAACCAATACGATCATATCGTGCTGGCGGGCGCGTCGCTGGGCGCGCTCACCGACACTTACAAGAACTGGAATAAAGCGTTTTGGGACCATCTCAAGATCGCGGCGGATTTGCATCAGGTCAAAAAAGTGATCTTGATGGACCACCGCGACTGCGGGGCTTACAAGGTCATTTTAAAAGCGGATTTTTCCCAGGACGCGCAATTGGAAACGCGCATCCACGCCAAGTTTCTGCGCGATTTGATGGTCGCCATCCACAAAGCCCACCCGGAGTTGGAAGTGGAGCGGCTGATGATGAACCTCGACGGCACGGTTCAGAAAATCAGTTGATCCGATCGCTCGGTCCAAGCCGCAACTTCATGCGCTCGGATCGGTCAAGCGCCGGGTCGAGCGGTTGAATCACGGATCGCCGGGTTGATCGACAGGCGATCTCGTCTCCCGAACGAGCAGCATTTGCTGGTCCCGCACCAGCGCGGCCGCGCGCACGGAACCGCAATCGGCGGCAACGAAGAAAGCGCCAACCGGACCCGTCGCCGGCGCGTGTCGCTGGAAGGTCGCTAGCGCCTTGCAATAATGCCGGTTGCAAAGATTCGAGCGCAGCTCGCGCGACAGCGCGCAACCGTCGCCCCGGTGAAAAATGCAGGAGCCTTCGTAGCTTCGCGGCCCCAGCCGATCCAGATAAGCGGCCAGCACCTCGCGCGGCCGCTGTTCGGGATGCGCGGCCCGGTAGCGCCGCAGGGTGTCTACATCCAGGTAAGCGTGATCCGCCCCGCCCTCGCAGCAGCGCCCTTTACAGCACGAGCAGGCCATGCCCAGCGCCGCCCGAACGGGAGGGGCCGGTTCGGGGACCGCTCCGGTCGTCTCCGGTCGCTTTTTCGCCGTCCGCCCTTTGACCGGAGCGGACGATTGGGCGATCAATGCCGTCAAATGATCTCGAAAATTGCGGCGGCGACGTTGCGGCAAATTGACGATTTTGGCGGTGAACGCCGGAATGACCACCAGCGGAAACGCCTCCGGCTTTTCAAAGCCGAAACCGCTCATAACGCGCGCGTGAAGCTGGGTCGCTTGGGCGATTTCTGCCTCGATCGACGCCTTGGCGCGAGCTTGTTTGCGTTCGGCCACTTGGCGAGAGAACTCCGCGAGACCGATGCGCTGACAGTCCAGCGACGCGCACAGCCGATTCGGGAGTTCCGACAAGGCGAGCGGCCGCCCGCACACCTTGCAAAGCTTTTGCTGGCGCCGCAACAAGGCATGCCGCCAGGCGCATTCCTGCCGGTCGCACAATGCGTCTTGTCGCGCGCGTTGAAACACCAGCGGCGCGCGGCAGATCAGGCAACTCAAGGCCGCGCCCGAGCTCGACTTTTCGCTCATGAGGCTTTACCAAACTTCAGGGCGAGCGCCAGCGCTCGATCACTTGACCGCACCCAATTCAACCCCTGTTTTAAGTGCCTTAACCCTCGCCCATTTTGATGATCGGGTCGAAATTGATTCAAATCGATACGAGATGGCTTAAAATTGCGGTCAATCCACCGCACGGGTTCGCTCTTTGTGAGCAATTTTCAGGCCAGCATCCTCCCCAACCGTGCTCTCGCCCGCAGGTTAGAGAAGAGGGCAACCGATCAAGATCACTGCGTCGTTTTTCAAATTCCTTTTGATTACAGGGAGCCGCCGATGAAATCAATTCCCGTTCTTGCCGCCGCCGCTCTACTCGCCGGCTGCGCGTCCCAGCAAATGGCTCAGCCGACCGCGACCGCAGCTCGGACGGAAAGCTGCAAACCGGTGACGGAGCAAGAAATCGCGGCTCTGTTCGACCGCTGGAACGATTCCTTACGGTCGGGCGATCCCCGCAAAGTCGCGAACAATTACGCTTATCGCTCTATTTTGCTACCGACCGTTTCAAACCGGGCGCGCCTGACTCCGGAAGAAAAAGAAGATTATTTTCACCATTTTCTGGTTGATCGACCGTCTGGAAAAATCGACATGCGCCATATCGAGCTCGGTTGCAATACGGCGGTCGACGCCGGCCATTACAGCTTCACCTTCGCCAAGACAGGCGAAACGATCGGCGGCCGCTACAGCTACACCTATCGTTGGGATGGTTCGCAGTGGTTGATCACCAGCCACCATTCGTCGATCATGCCGGAGCAAGCGCCGAAAATAGCGGCCATCAAACAGGCGGCCAAAAAACATTAAACCCCAAATCCACGCTCGGAACTCGTCGGTGACGGCTTGCGGGCGGGCAGTTTCAGCGTTTGCCTTCTTTCCGCTTTCGCGCTCTCCGGAGCGGGCGCTTTCAGCGGGCGTCGGCATTCGGATGGACGCTGTTTCTGCCACCGCAAATCTGAAGCGCCATTGAGCCGCCAGCTTCGTTTGGGATCGATCAAACGTTCGCGGCCTGTCTTGCTGCTCGCGGCGGCGGCGCTGATCGCGCTGGTGCTGACCGTCACGTTGCCCCCGCGCCCCAAGATTTTTCAGGTGCTGAACGATATCGCGCACGCGCCGGTGCTGGGCGCATTCGCGTTCATCGTCTTGCGCCTGATGCGGCTGTGGCGGCCCGCTTATAGAATCGGGGGTTACGGGATCGCTTTCGTGACCGCCGTCGTTGTCGGCGCTCTCATAGAGGTGGTGCAATCCTTCATCGGCCGGGATTCTTCATGGATGGATTTAAAGACCGACACTCTCGGCGCCGCGTGCGTTTTGGGCGTCGCCGCCGCGTTTGACCGCACCTTGTGGCCGACGGCGACAAGGGCGCCCGGCAGAACCGCCGTCGCCGCGCTGGCCGCGGTCTGCGCGTTGTGGGCGCTGCTTCCGCTGGGTCAAGCGGGCGTCGCTTATCTCGATCGAGCGACCGCGTTTCCGGTGCTGGCCCACTTTTCGACGCCGCGCGATCTGTATTTTTTCAGCGGACGGACCACGAGGCTATCGCTGGAACCGCTTCCCGCGCCGTGGAGGCATTTGGGCGACGCTTCGAGCGTGCGGATCGAGTTTTTAAAGAACTTGGCTTGGCCCGGCTTGAGCGACGACGAACCGGAAGCCGATTGGCGGGGATTTTCGACGTTGCTGGTGGACGTGACCAATCCGGCGCAGACCTCTTTGGATCTGGCGGTGCGGGTTCACGACAAGGCGCACAATCAACGGCACACCGACCGCTTCAACCGGGCCTTCGATATCGCGCCTTTGACCCGCACCGTGTTGCGAATTCCCCTCGCGGATATCGCTGCCGGCCCAGTGGGTCGGCCGTTGGATTTAGCGCGCGTGGCCGGTGTCGTCGTTTTTAAGAGAAAGCCCGCGACCGCCGATAACCAGCATTTCTATCTCAGTAAAATCTGGCTCGAATGACGCCGTGACGGTTGCCGGCCGCGCAGCTCGCCACGGGCGAAAAAACGCTATTGCTCGTCGAACGCCAGAGCTTGATGGGCAAAGGCATCGGCCCTATCGATGCCCGTTCCCTTCGGGCTTTGCCGTCCGCCGCCACCTTGGGGATTTGATGCCATGCTGCGACTCGCTTCCGCGCTCGCCAGCCTTGTGTTCTGCGTCGGCGTCGGGGCTCAAACCGCTGCCCCGGTCGAGGTGGGCGTGCGGCCGCTGCGCGAGATCGCCCTTCCCGACCGAGGGACCGCGCCGGCCAGCGTGATCGCGCCCAACGACAGCCGCATCGCCGCCGAGGTCACCGCCAGGGTAGCGCGGGTTCACGCCGAGGTCGGCGGTGCGGTCAAGGCCGGACAACTGCTGCTGGAACTCGACGCGGCCGATTACCGGCTGGCGCTGGCCCAGGCCGACGCCCAGGTCACGGCGGCGCGAGCGCGGGTGGCCTTGGCCGAACAACGCCGCCAGCAAGCCGAAACCCTGCGCAAAAAGCAATTCGCCTCCGATGATGCAGTTTTGGAGCTGAAAACCGCCGTGCAAGCCGCCGAGGCCGATCTGGAAGTCGCTCAGGCCCAACGCGCGGTCGCGGCCCGCAACGTCGAGAAATGCCGGATCGCCGCCCCTTTCGGCGGCGCGGTGCTAGAGCGCCAAGCCCAAGTCGGGGCGATGGCCACGCCCGGCGCGCCGCTGATGCGGCTGATCGATCTGGCCTCCCCTGAAATCGAGGCGCAAATTCAGGCGATTCAGGCCGACGAATTGCCGCGCGCGACCGAGCTGACCTTCGAGGGGCAAAGCCGCACTTATCCCGCGCGGCTGCTGCGGCTGTCGCCGGTGGTCGATCCGGCGGCGCGCACCCGCCTCGCGCGCTTGGCGTTTGCCGGCCCCGCCGCGCCGGCCGGGAGCAGCGGGACTTTGCTTTGGCTCACGCCGGGCGCGCTGCTGCCGCCCGAACTGATGGTCAAGCGCGAACAGGCGCTCGGCGTATTCGTGGCGGAAAACGGCCGCGCCCGCTTTATCCCTGTGCCCGCCGCTTTGGAAGGGCGACCCTTTCCGGTCCCGTTGCCACCCGAAACCGCCATCGTGGTGCAAGGCCAGCAAGGTTTGACCGACGGCCAGCCGGTCAACGCCAAGGTCGAGGCGCGCTGACATGCGCTTCGCCCGCGCGCTGATCACCAACCATCCGCTGGCCAACATCACCTTTGTGGTGGTGATTCTGCTGGGCCTGATGTCCTATCTGCGAATGCCGCGCGAGCAAGACCCCGAAATCAATTTCAACTGGGTCAACATCGCCACCGTCTTGCCCGGCGCATCCGCCGAGGATGTGGAAAAGCGGATCACCAATCCTTTGGAAGACTCGATCCGCAACGTCCAGGACGTGAAGTTCGTGGTCAGTTCCTCGCGCGAGAGCGCCTCCAACATCCTGGTGCGTTTCCGCGATATCCCGACGCGAGCGTTCGACAAGCGGATCAGCGACCTGCGCCGCGAAATCCAGAACAAGGCCAACGCCGAACTGCCGGTGGAAGCGCTGGACCCGGAAATCCTGGAAATCACCACCTCCAACGGCTTTCCCACCGCGATGGTGATGCTGACCGGCCAGGCCGACGACGAGCCGCTGCGCGCCGCCGCCCGCTCGATCAAGGAAGACTTGGAGCGCATCGCCGGGGTCGATCAGGTGCTGGCGCTCGGCTTTCAGGAACCGGAACTGCTGGTGGAATTCAGCCCGCCCGCCCTGGCCGCGCGCGGGCTGACCGCCCTGGATGTGGCCGAAGGCTTGCGCCTGTGGTTTCGCGACGTGTTCGCCGGCAAGGTCAAAACCGCTGGCGGCGAATGGCTGGTACGGGTGAGCGGCGCCACGCCCGACCCCGCCATCTTGGCCGGTTTCAGCCTGCGACCGCCCGGCGCGGCCGGCGCGCGTACCCCGCTGGACGCCGTGGCCCAGGTGCGGCGCGGGCGCGACGACCCGCGCCAGCTCGCCAGCACCGACGGCCAGCCGGGCGTGCTGCTGTCGGTCAACAAAATCGGCTACACCAACACCCTGGAGCTGGTGGGCCGCGTCCGCGATTACATCGAGCGCAAAAACGCGGTGCTGGCCGGCAGCGGCCTGAAGCTCACCCTGAGCGACGACCAGACCGTGATGACCCGCGAAGCCTTGGGCATCATGCAAAGCAACGCCATCCTTGGCCTCTTGCTGGTGTTGGGCACTTGCTGGCTGTTTCTCGGCTCGCGCATTTCTTTGCTGGTGGCGCTGGGGGTGGTGTTTTCGATCATGGGCACGTTCGTCTTGCTGGACGCGGTCGGCTTCACCCTCAATGTCTCGGTGCTGCTCGGTATCGTCATCGTGCTCGGCATGCTGGTGGACGATGCGGTCGTTTTGGTCGAGGCGATGTATTTTCGCATGGAGCGAGGCATGGCGGCCCTGGACGCGGCCTTGGATTCGATCCGCGAGGTCGGCTTGCCGGTGTTCGCGGCGGTCGCGACCACCATCGCCGCGTTTCTGCCGCTGATGCTGTTGCCGGGCATCGTCGGCAAGTTCATGTTCGTCATCCCCTTCGTGGTGACGGTGGGCTTGACCGTCAGCATGATCGAAGCTTTCTGGATGCTGCCGGCGCATGTCGTGAGCTTGGGAACGCGCGCCATCAGCCGCTCGCGGACTCAGGCGCTGCGCGAGAAATGGACCCATTTGCTGCGGGTCAAGTACACCCGGCTGCTGATTCACGGGATGCGCTACGCGGCGATCTATTTGCCGATCACGTTCGCCCTGTTTCTCGGCGCGGCGGCGGCGGTGGGCATCGGGCTGGTCAAATTCCAGTTTTTCGCCTTCGATCCGATGCGCCTCTATTACGTCAACGTGGACATGCCGCCGGATGCGCCGCTGGAGGAAACCCTGCGCCAGACCCTGAAGGTGGAGGAGCGGGTGCGCGCCCATTTGCGAGACGGCGAGGCGCGGTCGGTGACTTCGCTGGCCGGGATCAAATTCACCGAAACCGAACCGGTTTACGGCGACCAGTACGGCCAGATCGCCGTCTCGCTCAACCCGGCCGCGCCCGGTTCGCGCGGCTTGGACGAGATCATCGAAGGGATGCGCGGGCCGGTCGCGCAAACGCCGGGCCGGGCGACCGTGTCCTTCCTCAAACTGTCCGGCGGCCCGCCAACCGCCAAGGCGATCAGCGTCAAGGTCCGCGCCGACGACCGCGAGGAGTTGCGCGCCGCCGCCAACGCGGTGAAGGCGATCGCGGCGCAAATTCCCGGCGCGCGCGACGTGGTGGACAACGATACCCCCGGCCGCGACGAGTTGAGCTTGCGGGTAGACGTGAACGCCGCCCGCAACGCCGGCCTCGATCCGGGCCTGGTCGCCCGCCTGGTGCGGCTGCACGTCGAGGGTGAAGTGGTGGCCGACTTGCGCGACCGGGGCGAGAAAGTGGAGCTGCGGGTGCGCGCCGCGCCGCGCACCGTCGCGCGGATTCGGGACGTGCTGGACGACCCCGTCGCTTTGCCCGGCGGCGGAACCACCACCTTGGGGGCGCTGCTGCTGGTCGAGGAACGCAAAAGCCTGGGCTTGATCCGCCACTACAACCTGCGCCGGGCCATCACCGTCGAGGCCGATCTCGACAAAGAGCAAACCGACACCGTGGCCGCCAACCGGCAATTGCAGGCGGAATGGGAAAAAATCCGGGGGCGCTACCCCGGAACCGATCTCGATTTTTCCGGCGAGCTGGACGACATCAACGAATCGCTCGACGCGATGGGCCCGCTGTTTCTGCTGGGCGTGGGGCTGATCTACTTGATTCTGGCGGCGCAATTTCGCAGCTACTTCCAGCCGCTGCTGATTCTGGTGACGGTGCCGCTGGCCTTCACCGGCGTCACGCTGGGCCTGCTGGTGTCCGGCAATCCGCTGTCGCTGTACACCCTCTACGGCGTCATCGCGCTCACCGGCATCGCGGTCAATTCGGCCATCGTGCTGATCGACGCCGCCAACGCCCGCCGCGCCGCCGGCATGAGCGCCTTGCACGCCGCGCTGTACGCCGCGCGCCGGCGGATCATCGCCATCCTGATCACCACCGGCACCACCATCGCCGGGCTGTTTTCGCTGGCTTTCGGGCTGGCCGGCAAGTCGCTGCTGTGGGGGCCGGTGGCGGCCAGCATCGTCTGGGGCTTGGCCTTTTCCACGCTGCTGACCTTGTTCGTGATCCCCGTGCTGTACCGGCTGTTCATGCGCCGCCGGCCGCCGGGCGGGCAACATTGGTGGCGGCGCAGGCCCGATCTCCAGTAACCGGCCACGTAACCGCGGGCAACTCTCATCGGACCAGCCGCCGCCACGCCGCGCCCAGCGCGCGGGGCGGATAGGCGCACAGGGCCGGCAGCGGATCGTCGCGCCGCCAAAAGCCGTCCGCCACGGGCGCGTTCTGCGGCGGCCACAGCCCGACCTCCGGTTGGGCGCGGGCGGCGGCGGTGTCGGCCAGCCAGTCGCGCCGCCAAAGCGTGCACGGCCGGGATTGCGGCGGCGGCGGCTCCTCGCCAATCAGCCAGCGGTAGGCGGAAAGCGGCAGATTGACGCCGTTGAGCGCGGCGATTTCGCCCAACATCTCGGAGCGGCCCACCGAAGGCTCGATCATCGCGAACTGGCCAGTGCGGGCATCCCGCTTGTATTCCATGGCCGCCCACCCTTCCAATCGGCACGCCTGGAAAAATCGCGTCGTCATCGGCTCTAGCTGTCCGGCCACCTCCGGCGCGGGACCGCAGCGGGCCGCAACCCCGATGCAGGCCGGCCACGACCGCACTTTCCGGCCGGTGAACGACAGCGGCGCACACGCGCCGCCCGGATGGTATTGCAGCACAAAATAAATCGCGTCGTCCCCGCCCTCGATCCACTGTTGCGCCATCAAGTCGGCCATCACCGGCAAAATCCGCCGGCATAACCGCTCCGCTTCCGCCGCCGATTCGACCCGATACGCCTTGGCGAACTGGCGGTCGTAGGCCGCGTTGCGCTCGCCGGGTTTGAGCGCGCAGGGATACGGCAAAGCGGCCAGTTTCGGCAAATCGGCCTCGCCTCCAATGTGCGATCCGGGCGGAACCGGAAACCCGCCGCGCTCGGCCAGCGCCTGAAAGCCGGCCTTGGTGTTCAAGGCTATCGCCATGTCCGCTGGCGGCAACTGGAACCGGTAATATTCGGACAGGGCATCGCGATGCGCCGAAACGGTCGCGACGGTTTCATCGCGCGTGATGAACAAGACGGGACGGTGATCCAACGTTCGCGCCAGCGCCAGCAAATCGTCCACCAATTCCGCTCCCGCCAAAGCGCGCAATCGGAACTTGCGGCCGTGGCGGGTGCGCATGGCGGGCTGGCGCAGGTTGACATCGGCGGCGATCAGCGGCACCCGGTCCAGCGCCAGACTGCGCAAGACCCCCAAACCGTTGATTTCGACCCCGACGACCACGGCGGTGGGGCGAGCGATCGCCCTCACTGGGCTTCTGGCCGGTCAAACAGCGCGAGATAGCGCTCCACCACCGCCGCCAGCGTGTAATCCTGGGCGCGCTGGCGCAAGCGGTCGCGGTCGGGCGTTTCGTTTAGCGTTTCCAGCATGGCGCGAGCCAGAGCATCGGCGTCGCCCACCGGAACCAGCCGGCCATACGCGCCGCGCTCCAGAATTTCGGCGGGCCCGGTGGGGCAATCGGTGCTGACCACCGGGGTCCCGCAAGCCAGCGCCTCGACCAAGGTCAAGCCGAAACCCTCGAATTGGGAGCTGACCACCAGCGCGGCAGCGCGGGCGAACAGCGGCAAGGGGTCGTCGTAAAAACCGGGAAACGCCACCGCCTGATCCAGCCCCAGCCGCGCGCGCAGCGCGAGCAAGGCTTCCCGTTCCGGCCCCTCGCCGATGACCAATAGCCGGGCGGACGCGCGGTGGCGGACGTGAGCGAACGCCTGCAACAAGGTGGCGAAGCCCTTGAGCGGCACCAGCCGGCCGGCGGCGACAAACACCGGCGACTCGCCGTCCGCCAACCACGGATGCGGGCTGGGCGCGGCGATCCGTCGCGGGTAATCGGGCGTGACGACCGGATTGGGAATGACCTCCATCCGCGCGCGCGCGAGCCCCGTATAGCGCGCCAGATCGTCCGCCGCGCCGGCGGAAACCACCACGATGGCCGCCGCCCGAGGGTAGGACCAGCGACAGAGCGGGGCCAATATCTTATACTGCCAGCCCGCTTGCGAAGCGGCCTGGGCCGAAAGCACGGTGTGCTCGGCCACGACCACGCGGGTGGGCGCGCCCGCCAACTTTCCCGCCCAGGCGGCAATCAGGTTATTATGGGTGATGGCCGAGAGCAGCACATCGGGCCGGCGCTGCCGCAACCAATCGCGCAACTTGGGCAAGGCCGCCAGGGTCCGCGAGGCGTTCAAGCAGTCCAAAGCCAACCCGTCGGCGCGCACGGCCTCCACTAAACCGCCTTCGAGGCGATCCACCACGAAACTCACCGCGCAACCTCGTTCCTTGAAACCGGCCGCCAAACGCAAAAAAGTCCGCTCCGCGCCGCCGGCGGCAAGATTGGGTAGGTAAAAGGCAACGTTTTTCATCGATCCCGTGTCACGCCAGTCTAGGCGAGTCCCTAAAAATCCAGCCAGAATAGAGCCTTAAAATTTGTTGATAATAAATTAATGAATCCAAAAGGCAATATGGCCGAAGAGAAGCCGAATGGACCGTCAGCCCGCAGTTCCGGCTGGCGGCGCGCGGCCATCGCGTTGGGCGCGGATCGGCTGGCGCGACGTTTTTGGGGCGGTTGCGGCGCGATTTTGATGTTGCATGGCCTCAGAGAGGATGGCACCGCCGGCTGGGAGGGCAATCCGGGCCTTGGCACCACCGTCGGCCAACTGGCGGCGCTGATCGAGACGCTGCGCGCCGAAGGCTACGAGCTGGTCACCCTCGATGCCGCCTTGGAGCGCTTCGCTGCGCCGAAATCCGGCGCGCGCTTCGCCTGTCTGACTTTCGATGACGGTTATCGGGACAATTACGAGTTGCTCTATCCCCTGCTGCGCCGGTTCTCGGCCCCGGCCACCATCTATATCACCACCGGATTTACCGACGGCTGGGCGCCGGCGTGGTGGCACGGGGTCGAAGCGGTTCTCTCGCGGCATCCGACGCTGGATTTGGAGCTGTCCAGACGCACCCATTCGTTCGCCGCCTCCGATCCGGCGGCGCGCAACTCGTCCTTCCACCAAGCCAGCGCTCTGTTGCGGGAGGCCAAACCCTTCACGCGGACGCGCGCCTTGACCCAGGTGGAACAGGAGTACAACATCGATTTCTCGGCGCTCAGCCAAGAGAAAATGCTGACTTGGGAAATGATCCGGGAGATGGCCGCCAGCGGTCTGGTCGAATTCGGCGCGCACACCGTGACCCATCCGGTATTGCGCGGCTTGCCGCAAGAGGAGGCGCGCCGGGAAATGCTCTGGAGCCGGCAACGGCTGGAAACCATGCTGGGCCGGCCGGCGCGCCATTTCGCCTATCCCTACGGCGATCGGGCGGCCGTGGACACCGAGGTCGTGGCGCTCGCGCGCGACTGCGGTTTCGCCAGCGCCGTGCTGGCCTATGGCGGCCCGCTGCGTTCGGGCGCATCCCTTCACGCTTTGCCCCGGATTCCTTTCGGCGGCGATGATTCGATGGACGATTTGCGGATTCGTCTGAGCGGCCTCAAGACCGCGCTTTCGCCGCCCGCCCTGGTTTATCCATAATGCCGCAGGATCGCGCCATGCCCACCGCCTCAGCTTCAGCCTCAGCCGCTCCCGCGCCGCGTTCGCCCGAGCGGCGGGGCCTCAACGGGCTGTTTTTCAACGCCGCCGAGACCAAGCGTCTGTTTAGCCTGATGAATCCGGTTTTCGTGCCGGGCGAGGGCCTGGTGGTCGAATTCATCAGCGCCAATGCCGGCGAAGGCGTCTCCACCCTGGCGCGGGATTTCGCGATGATGGCCGCGCAACACGTGGACGGGGATGTGCTGCTGATCGACTTCGACTGGCGTCACAGCGATCATCACGCCTTCTTCCAGTCCAAGGCCCAGAGCGACCCCGGTGTCGCGCCCGGCCCGCCGCTGGCGCTGGAGGCCGATTTCAACCGCCTGTTGCGGTCTTCGCACCGCAGCGAAACCGGAGAGCAGCGCAAGCCGCCGCTCACCTTTCACCGCCTGGGCGACACTTCCCTGATCGTCAGCCGGCCGGCCGAGGGGCTGACCGACACCCCGCGCCTGGTCAACCAGCCGGATTTTTGGGCGGATTTGCGCCGCTCGGTGATGCTGACGGTGGTGGACGCGCCACCGGCCGCCCACTCCTTCGACGGCATCGTCATCTGCGGGACGATGGACGCCGTGATCCTGGTGCTGGCGGCGGAAACCAGCCGGGTGCCGGTCATCGTGGAATTGCACGAGAAGCTGATGGCGCAAGGCGCGCCGGTGGTGGGGGCTATCTTGAACAAGCGCCGTTTCTATATCCCGAAATGGGTCTACAGCTTCCTCAGCCGGGTATGAGCGCCAAGCGTCACCCTTTTCGAGCGTGGCTCCGGTCGAGCGCGCTGGCCGGAGGGCTGCTCGCCGTGGCGGCTCCGGCGCCGGGGCAAATCGCGGACAAGTTCATCGAGGAAGTGCCCACTTACCAGAACGTCCCCCACAACCTGCCGCGCGAGCCCTTGAACGTGCACGAGGACGTGCGGGGGGAACTCAGCCCCGACCCGCCCCGCCGCTCGCACTCCTTCGTCGGCCGCGACGACCAGCAGGACCCTTCGCCGCCGTTCGTCTATCTGGTCGGGCGCGAAATCGGCCGCGATCTGGCTTCGCCCACCCGCTCTTTCGTCGGCGATGGCATCCCCGACACCTGGCTGCGCATGAACGCGCGCAATCTGGGCTTTTATATCGGTCGGGGCGGCGGCTTTTACATCATGGCGATGATCCTGCGGGTCAAGGGGCAGCCCTCCCGGCGCTGGGACACCTTGCCCAACAGCTCTTATCCGCTGTTGCAGGTCATCCACAACGGCCAGCGCCTGAACAAGGCCGACGGCAACATCGCCGGTTTCAACCCCCCCCGGCACGAAGTCATCGACCTGTTCATCGGCGACGACGGCACGCTCGCCGCCCGTCACACCCCGATGGAATTGACCGTGGTCACCCTGGACGGCGAATACCGCATGGAGGTGGGCCTGTTCAACATGTGGGACAACAAGATCGACTGAAGGCGGCCGGCGGCTTAATCGCCGTTGCCGTTGGAGCGGGCGCGATAGAGCAGTTGAAAGCCGCTGCGCCGGGGCGCGGCGCGCGGTTGCGGCTCGGGCGGTTTTTCCTTTTGCCGCTCCGGCGCGGCGCCCGTTGCAGCGGCGACCTCGCGCTGGACGATGGCCGCCGCGCCGATCAGCAGCGCCACCAAAATCGCCAGACTTTGCGTCTTGGTGGCGAGCGAATTGCTGCCGGAAGCGAGCATCAAAAACAGCAGCGTCGCCAGTTTGAGCGGCGTCGATCCCATCCGCGCCAGACTCCACAAAGTCGCCAACAGCGAACCGGCCAAAAAGACGAAGGGGATCATCCCCACCTGCAACATCAGCAAAATCCAGAAATTTTCGATGTCGTTCAGCGTCGTGGAGCCTTTGAGGTGATCGAGCGCCCACTCGATCCGCGCCGCGCCCATCCCCCACAGCAGCTCGTCCAGGGTCGGAAACCGGAAGATCTGAAAGGCGAGCAGGCGCGATTGGGCGCTGTCGTCCCAGTAAAACTCCTGAAACACCCGCTCGCCCAAGCCCAGGCTCAAGGCCACCACCGCGACCGCCGCCGGAACCACCAGCGCGGCCATCGGGATGCCCAGCGCCAGCCGAGGGTCGAAATGCCGGGAGACGATGCCGCGCATGAACGACACCAGCCCCCAGGCGAACAGCAGCATCAGGCTGCTCGCCAGCGCCGACCGGCTGCCGAAGGCCAGCAGCGAAATGGCGAACAGCGGCACCAGCAACAACCGGGACCGCACCGGCAACACCAGCACCACAAAAATCAGCACCGCCGTTCGCAGGGCATTGGTCAAGGGATGGCCGCCCAGGGCAGTGGCGCGAAAAAACTCTTCGACCAGCAGCTTGTCGCCGGCCATGTACGGGACCAGCCGGTCGCCCGCCGCAGCCTCGCCGATGCCGATCAAGGCGTTCGCCGCCGACAGCCACAGCACGATCCAAAACACCGCGGGTCGCCGGTCGAGCGGCGCTTGCAACACGATCAGCCCCAACAGCGCCGGCGCCAGCCAGGTGTCGATGAAAAACCCGGCGCCCGAAGCGCCAAATTGCGCGAGAGCGTAGAGCATGATCGCGGTCGTCACCAGCGTCAGCCCGGTCAGGGCCGGCGACAGCCGGAACAACTGCACCAGCCGCCGCCAGGGATTGCCGCGCAACAGCAGCAAAAAACCCAGGGCGATGCAGTAACTGCCCGGATGGATCTTGAACGGGAAGGCCCCGCGCGGCACGTTGTAGGGAATCCCCATCGTGACCAGCAAATTGTCGGACAGCAGCAAATACAGGATCAAACCGAGACAGCCCAGGGCCAAGGGCCAGCGCCAGCGCTCATCGATCCGCCGCCCGGCCGCAGCGGCCGCCGGCGCGAGCGGGCGCAACAAGAAAGCGGAGCGCCGGGGCGGCAAGGCGGGTTGAACCGCCGCCATCAAAGCGTCCCCCGCCCAAACCGGCCAACCGGCAGCCAGCGGCGCGCGCCGGAAATGTTCAACAGCAAAGCCGCCGCCGCGTACACCGCTATTCCCGACGTCACGGCCCCCGCCAAACCGGCCCAAGTCGCCGGCCAGGGAACGGCGGCCAGCGCCGCCCACATCAGCGCGCAACCCGTCAGGCCCTTGAGCAAATCGGGCAGCGCCAGCGGGATCGGAAACCGCCGGCGCATCCACAACAGCCGCGCCGCCAGCCCGACGCCGTAAGCGGCGATGGTGGCGGCGATGGCTCCATCCAAGCCCCACAGCGGAATCAGCAGCAGGTTCAGCGCGACATTGACCGCCGCCGCCAGCACCGTGGTCAGCAACAGAGCCCGGGTGCGGCGGGTGATCAGAAAAGCGTGGGCAGCGTAATGCACCATCAGCCCGTTCAACACCCCCGCCAGCGCGATCCAGGGCACGATGTGCGCGGTGGTCGCCCGAAACTCGGGCCCGACCAATACCGCCGCCAATTGCGGCGCGGCCGCCGCCAATCCGGCGGCGGCGGGCAACGCCAGCAAAATCAGATTTTTGATCGCATCATTCATCACCTGACGGGCGGCTTCCTCTCCGCCGCTCGCCAGCGCGGAAAAGGCCAGCGGCACCGTGGCCATTCCCACCCAGTTGAACAGGATGGTCAGCGTCCGGTCGGCCAGCGCGTAGGCCACCGCGTAAACGCCCACCGCGCTTTCATCCATCAGCCAGGCGATGAAGAACCGGTCGGAACCGGCCACCACCAGGCCGAACAGATAGGAAAAAGTCAACGGCAAACCGTAAGCGCCCAGCAGGCGCGCGTCTTGCCACGACCCGGCCCAACCGCCCGCCTGGCGCGCCAGATAGGGCAGATCCGCCAGCAAAACGATCAGATTGCCCAAAGCGAGCCCCAGCAACGGCCCTGTCGCCCCCCAATCGAAGTTGAGCGCGAAAACGACGCCCAACGACAGGCTGAGCACGTACTGCAGCCCTTCCAGCCAGGCGAAACGGCGCACCCGGTGCGCGGCGCGGTGAAAATCCAGGCCGATGGCGAACAGCGAGCGCGCCAGCAACGCCGCCAAGCCCACCAGAATCAACCCCCGATAGTCGCTGGCTTCGGCGATCAGCAGGCCGAGCGCCGCCGTCAAGCCGACGATGGGCGCGGCGGCGGCGTAGGCGGTCGCCAGCAGCCGGGGCAACTGACCGGCATCGCGGGCGGTGTCGTGAAAGCGGCCGATGCCGGTTTGCAGCCAGTAGAACATCAGGGTCTGCAACCAGAGCATCAGCGTCACGGCCAGCGCGTAATGCCCGTATTCCGCCGGCGTCAGCAGCCGGCTGAACACCATCACCGCGCCCAGAGTGACGGCGGCTTGCAGCAGGTTGATCGGCAGATAGCCCGCCAGCAGGCGCTGGAGTTGAGGCGCGGCCATGGATCGCGCGTTCGCTCAGGCGATGGCCGGCCGCGCGGGCGCCGCTTTCAGCGGCACCGCCACCAGTACCGGCAAGCCCAGCACCCGTTCGGTGTCCTCCGGGGAAATCAGCACTTCGCGGAAAAAATCTTTCAGAAACGCCAAAGCCAGGGCGATCACCAAACCGCCCACCAGGGACAGCCCCACCACCATCCAGCGCAAAGTCCTGCCCTCGCGCGGGATTTGCGCTTGCTCGATCACCCGCACGTTCGCGGTTTTCTGCCGGTCCAGCTCTTCCTGGATCAAGGCTTCCTCGGCCTTCTGGGCGTAAATCTGCAAGTTTTTCTCCAACAAGGTCCGTTGCAGCATCAGGGTGTTGAAATCGCGCTCCAGCCGGTCGAACGAGCCCAGCCGTTCGGTGATGCGCTCCAGTTGGCCGTCCAGCGCTTTTTGCCGGGCGCGCAGCGCGGCGGCTTCGTTCTCGCGGCGGACCTGTTCGGTGCTCAGTTCGTCGTACAAAGGATTGCGGCCGCTGCGGCGGCTGACCGACTCTTTGGGCGGGGTCGCGCTGATGATGCCGCGCAGCTTGGCGATCTGGCGGTCGAGATCGGTGATAAACCGGCTGCTGTCGCTGAATTTGGTCAGCAGCTCGTTGCGGCGGGCTTCGAGCGTGACCAGCGTGGCGCGGGCGGTGTCGCGGGCGTCTTGCTGGCCGCTCTCCGCGTAAAGCTCGATATCTTTCGGGATGCCGGTCAGCCGCTCGCGGATGGCGGCCAGCCGCCCCTCGATTTCCCGCAAGCGGGTGCCGGTGTCCAGCTTGTCGTTTTGGATTTCCGCCTGCTGGCGCAACACCATGGTCTTTTGGTCGGCGAAGGCGCTGAAATCGTGCCGCAGCTTGAAAGCTTCCAAATCTTGTTCGGCCTTGCCGAGACGCTGGGCAAAATTGTCGCGCTGCTGGTTGAAAACTTGCGAGCGCGACAGCGCGAATACCTCGTAACGCTGTTCCAGATACGCCAGAATCAGCCGGTTGAGCGCCTCGGCCGCCACTTTGGCGTCGGGGTGGGAAAAGGTCAGATGAATGACGCTGGAATCCTTGACCGGCAGGACTTCCAGCTTGGAGGTGAACTGAACCACCGCCTGATTGAGCCGCTTGCGCTCCTGTTCGTCCACCGGGGCGGCGGCATCGGCGCCCGCCGGCGCGCCGCCGGGACCCGCGGCCCCGAACCGGCCGGCGACGGCGCGCCAGACGCGGGCCGGCCACGCGCCCTGCGCGCCCGCGCCGGAGGCGATATCCGGGTAGAGCCGCTCCAAACCCAGGTCTTCGATCACCCGTTCGACCAACTGGGAATTATTGAAAATCTCGGTTTCCGAGCGCACGATCCGGTCATCGCCGAGCGCCATGTTGACGCCGGTCTCGCCGACGTCCTGGCGCAGCACGTAATCGCGGCTGGGCAGCACCAGCAAGCGGGCTTCGGCGGTGTAGACCGTGCCGAGCTTCAAGGCCGCCAACAGCCCCAAGGCCACGATCAGGCCGAAGGTCAACCAGATCAGCCGCCGCTCCCGGAAGACGACGATCAGCACATCGCGCATGGTGTGGCGGGAGGCCACATGCGGCGCGAGCGGCGTCAGGCGCGGCCCGTTGCCGGCGCGAACATCGGGTGCGGCGAAGGTTTCGGGAGCATTCATGCGCAGGGCTCGCTGGAAATGGGCCGGCCGTTCCATTGGCAAGACGGGGCGGATCGCATAATCTTAAATGATAGCGTTCGAATAAACATGAAATAATACAAATGTCCCAACAATTTCGCATCTCGCTGTTAATGTTGTGTCTGACCGTGGGGGCTTGTGTTGCGCCCATGAGGCCCAAGGAACACGAGCCAGTCGGTTTTGAGACATGGCGCGATGAAATCCCACAATACGGTTTCATACCGGGCGACGAACTGGACGTCAAGCTGATCTACAACCCGGAATTCAGCGACCGCGTCATCGTCGCGCCCGACGGTTTGATCCATCTGTCGCTGATCGGCCCGGTGCAGGTTTTGAACCGCGCCCCCGGCGATATCGCCGAAGAATTGCGCCAGCGCTACGCCGCCGAATTCCGCCATCCCGAGGCGGTGGTGGTGCCGCGCATGTTCAGCTCCGAGATCATTTACGTCGGCGGCGAGGTTCAGCGCGCCGGCGTGCTCAAGCTGGCGCATCGGATGGGGGTGCTGGAAGGGGTCATGGAAGCCGGCGGTTTCCGCGAAACCGCGCGGCCGGATCGCGTCATTTTGATCCGGCGCACCCTCCAGGACAAACCGATGCTCAAAGTGGTCAACGTCCGCAAAATCCTGGAGGGCGGCGAGGAAAAGGACGTGCCGCTGCGCCGCTTCGACGTGATTTTCGTGCCGCGCTCCGATCTGGCCGAGATCAATCTCTGGCTCCAGCAACTGGTTTATAACAATCTGGCGCTTTCGAGCGGTTTCAGTTACACCATCAACCGCGATGTCAGACCCAACCTGTAGCCGCGCTCCACCGACCGGTCGGCCTCAGCGGAAACATTGTCCTTCCAGCCGCGCGCCGAGCTTGAAACAGGCGTAGCGCGGCAAGCAATCTTGGGTGGACTGACAAGCGAAACCCGTCCCGCCGCGCTGGTGCAACGGCACCGTTCCGCCGGCTTTAGACGAAATCGGGTCCAGCGAGGGCGCGGTGCTGGCGCAGACGCCCGACGAGCGCTCGCGGGCGAACAGACAGCGCAGCCCCGGCTTGCAGTCGCTGTCGCTCTCGCAGGCGGCGCTGGCCGCGACCGACGCCAGCAAGCCGCCCAGCAGGCACGCGAGCCGGGCCGCGCTTTTCAGCCGACGCCGATCCTTCGGAGGGGCGCTCACGGTTTTAGCCCCAACGCCGCCAGCGCGTCGGCGTCGAACTGGCGGGTCGGATTTTTGGGATCGCCGGGAATGGGCGCGCCATCGGCCGTTTTGGCGACTTGGCCGGTGGCGGTGGCGATGCCGAAAAAGTCCGCGTAATCCCACACGCTCCAACCGATGCCCGCGTTCTCCAGCGCGACCCGCACGTCGCGCAGCCAGAGATTGCGCGAGGCCGCGTCCGTCGCGTCGCGAAAAATGCCGAATTCGGTGCACACCAGTTTCACGTTATGTTCCTTGGCCCAGGCGCTGGCCTTGTCGATTTCCGCGGCGATGCGCCGCGCGTTCCATTCCTCGGCGGCGTATTCCTGGATCGCGGCGTTCGCGGTTTTGGCGTCGGCTCCCGGCAACGGGCGCGCGGCGGCCAGCGCCTGAGGCCGATCCACGCCGTATTTCAAGCCCGCGACCATGCCTTGCGGGCCGGATTTGAACGGTTCCCAAGGCGCGTTGAGGTGAGTGAACAGCATCGGCTCGTAAAAATGAAACACGTAGCGCACCTTGGGATCGGTCAGCGGCGCCATCAAGCGCAAACCGGCGATGCTGCTGCCACGGGTGCCCGACAACAGGATCCAGTGCGATGGCGCTTGCTGCCGGATCGCGCCGACCACAGCGGCCTGCAAGCGCCGCCAGCGCCGCGCGCCGTCGAAGGAGTAGAACTGCGGCTCATTCAGCGGCGCGAACGCCAACTGTTCCACCGGCCGTTTCGCGTAGCGCGCCGCCAGCGCCCGCCAAGCCTGCAAGAAGGCCTTGCCGGTCCGGGGATCGGTTTCGATCCGATCGCGCAGCGCGCTTTCCGGATGAAAATCGAGAATGACGGCCAGTTTCGCGGCCAGCGCCAGATCGATCGCTTGATCCAGCTCGACCAGCCCCGGCCAGGAATCGGCAACGCCACCCTGGGCGTCGGGATTCCAGCCCAGGCGCTCCGGATCGAACGGGAGACGGACGTGATCGAAACCGGCCCGGTAAATCGCGGCCAAGTCCGCCGCCGTGACGGGCTGGCGGCCCTCGTATTGCAGCCAGTGGCTCAGATTGACCCCCCGGCGCAACGGGGGCGCCAGCTCCTCTGCGCGCGCCAGGGGACCAAATGCTGCCAGCAGCAAGCCTATGGCGAAAGCGCGCCAATAGCGTGCGCCGGGAAGGCTTTTACGAGCGACCAAGGCGTTCATCGATTCCATCGAACCCCGACGAGGTTGGCTCAAGCCGCGCTGGGCCGGGACACGACCTGACGGTACAAAGCCGCCACGCTCTCGGCGGTGCGAGCGATGGTGAAGCGCTCCTCGAACCGCTGGCGCGCCGCGTCCGCCAAGCGGGCGCGCAAGGCCGGATCGCGCAACAGCCGCCCGATCGCGGCCGCCAGCGCGGGCGCGTCGCCGGCCGGGACCAGCAAGCCGGTCACGCCGTCTTCGATGGCGTCGGTGATCGCGCCCACCGGCGTAGTGATCACGGTCGCGCCGATGGCCATGGCTTCCAAAATCGCCACGGGCAGACCTTCCATGCGCGAGGGCAGCAGAAAAATCCCGCTCTCGGCCAGCAACCGCCACGCTTGCGCGCTTTCGATCCAGCCCGGCATTTCGACGCGCTCCGCGAGATTCAAGCGTCGCGCCTCCTCCCGGTACTGCTCCACCGGCCCGTTGCCGGCCAGCACCGCCGACCAAGCCAGATCGCGCACTTCCGGCGCGGCCAGCGCCGTCAAGACCTCCGGCGTGCCCTTGCGCGGCCCCAACTCGCCCAGCGACAGCAAACGCTGGTCCGAACGCGCGGCGGTCCGTTCGGCGATGCCGGCCTCCAGCAGCGGATCGGGCACGCCGTTGTGGATGACGGCGACCTGTTGGGCGGGCACGCCCAAATCCCTCGTGGCGTAATCGCGCCAGTAGTGGCCGATGGCGATCAAATACGTGGCGTTTTTAAATCGGTTGATCAGAAACCCGCGCATGAAGCCCGGCGAACGGTCCATGAATTCGACGAAATCCGCGCCGTGAAGATGGATCAGAACCGGCAGCCCGAAACCGCGCGCGAGCATCGACAACAACAGTTTGCGCAAAATGCTGCCGTAAGCCGCCATGTGCAGGTGCACCGCATCGACCTGCCCGCGCGCCGCGCCCCAGCCCAGCCGCCACAGCGCGGCGGCGAACCAGAACGGCATCTGCCAAAAAGCGCCGGGGCCGTAGGAGTCGATGACCCGACAGCGCAAATCCGGATTTTCCCGGTTGAGCGCCGGAATCAGATAAGCCAGAAAGCGCCCCATGCCGCCGCGTCCGCGCGTGCCGCCAGGGCCAAAGTGCCAAACCCGAATGGGCTGTTCTTCAGTCATGTGCGTTCCAATTCATGCTGCGATCCGACGCCGATCGATGGCGTCTCAAGGTCCGCTGGCCGAACAAGGCCGCCAGCGGCGGGCGCGCTCACCACGGCGCTCAACAGAAATATTACATCAATAACGGAAAGATTACGTCAAGAACAATAGCAACCAGATCACGGCGGCATTGAGTAGGGTCATGAACACTGCCGCCGACGCGATATCCTTGGCGCGGCCGGACAGCTCGTGGCGTTCCGGGCCGATGCGGTCGATAGCCGCCTCGATGCTGGAATTGAGCAATTCGACAATGACGATCAACAACAGGCTGCCGATCAGCAACACGCGTTCTACCGCGCCATCGCCCAACCATAAGGCGAGCGGAGCGAGCACCGCGCACAGCGCACTCTCCTGGCGGAAAGCTTCCTCGTGGCGCCAAACCGCCTTGAGCCCGGCCCAGGAATAGCGCGCGGCGTTGGTCAACCGTCGCCAGCCCGTGTGGTTTTGAAAGGCCATGCTTGGCGATCACCCCTTGATCCGAGGCATTTTTATCGTTCCAAAATTTTGATTTTTTACGTTGCCGCTCAAATGGAAGGGCAGGCTTCAGGATACGCGGTTCAGCCGCACCCAAGTCAATAATCGCTTCAATAATCGCTCAGGCCGACGCCCGGACGCCGACCTGGCCCGATATGCGATTTAACCGAGCGCCGCCAGCGCCGCCGCGTAATTGGGTTCCTGCGTGATTTCCGGCACCAGCTCGGTGTAGCGGACCCGGTTGTTTGCGTCCAGCACCACCACGGCGCGCGCGGTGAGCCCCGCCAGCGGGCCATCCTCTTGCAACACGCCGTAATCCTTGGCGAAATCGCGCGAGCGCATCATCGACAGCGGCACCACGTTATTCAAGCCTTCGTTGTCGCAGAACCGTTTTTGCGCGAACGGCAGATCGGCGGAGACGACCAGCACTACGGCGTCGGCATGTTTCTTGGACTCTTCGTTGAGCTTGCGGGTGGACAGCGCGCAGACCGAAGTGTCGAGGCTGGGGACGATGCTGATCAGCTTTTTCTTGCCGGCGAAGTCGGACAGGCCGACGTCCTGAAGCTGGCCGTCGACCAGCTTGAATTCGGGCGCGGTGGCCCCGACAGCGGGCAGGTCGCCGCTGGTGCTGATGGAAGTGCCTTTGAACGTTACTGTTGCCATCGCGAACTCTCCTTTGGGGGATGAGGGGAAGCATGGAACATCGAGCGATGCCTCGGAGCGCCGGCGACCCTTTGCGGCATCCGACCCTGGCTCCAAGGCACGGGGAAGGTCAAGCGTGAACGGCGCCGGGGTCGGGTCAGACCAGCGCGGGATTGGCCAGCGTGCTGGGCATTTCGTCTTCTTCATCGTCGGCGCGGGCGACAGCTTCATAGGCGGCGGCATCGAGCAAGCCATCCACCGAAGCGGGGGTCTTGAGCCGGAAAATCCAGCCTTCCCCGTAAGGGTCTTGGTTGATCAGTTCGGGGTTGTCGGCCAGAGCTTCGTTGACTTCGACGATGACGCCATCCAGCGGGCTGTAGACGTCCGAAGCGGCCTTGACCGATTCGACCACCACGCAGCTTTCGTTGGCGGCCACCTCGCGGCCCACTTCCGGGATTTCCACGAACACCAGATCCCCCAACAGATGTTGGGCGTGGTCGGTGATGCCGACCAGGACAGTGCCGTCGGTGCCGGCCAGCGCCCATTCGTGGTTTTCGGTGTAGCGCAGGTGGGTGGGGATGATGCTTTTGCTCATGTTCGGCTCCTCAGTGGACGATTCGGAGAAGATGGCGTTCGCCCGGACAATGGCGGCGGCAAGCGTAAAGTTTGGGTCCGGCCACGCGAAAATCCCGGTAGGGCAGTGCCTCATGGTAGCCCGAAACCAACGGTAGCGGCTATATTCGGAGGACATCCCGCGCAACCTTAAGTTTGGGGCTCCCGCGCCGTTAGCTCCGCTTCAAGAAAAAAAGCCATGATCGCAACCGAATTTCTTATCGCCTCGCTGCTGGTCGTCCCGATCCCCGGCACCGGGGTCGCGTTCGCCGTTTCGACCGGGCCGTTCCTCGGCGAGCGGGCCAGCCTCTTTGCCGCTTTAGGCTGCGCGGCCGGCCTTGTCCCGCATCTGCTGGCGACCGCGCTGGGACTTGCGGCTTTGCTTGATCGAGGCGCGGATTTGCTGCCGCATTTGCGGGGCTTGGGTTGAATCTCGCGCTGTCCGAAAGATAAACCCATCATTGCGGCCTCTGGCGTTGAAACCATAACCGTCGACACATTGGCCGTCCGCTAAACCGTGCGTCGCCCGTCAACCCCGTTGATTGAGGAAGTCAAACTCTCATGAGCGAAATCGATATCGACCATTTGCAAACCTGGATCGGCAAATCCCGCGCAGACGACGATTTGATCGCGGCCCGCCATGCCCGTTTGATGGCCGCCACCGTGGATTACTTCGCGACCGACCGCATCCGCGACGGTGAACGCCTGCCGCCGACGTGGCATTGGGTCTACTTTTTGGACGGTCTGCCCACCCCGCAGCTCGGCCGGGACGGGCATCCGCCGCGCGGCGGATTCCTGCCGCCGGTGCCGCTGCCCAATCGCATGTGGGCCGGCGGCCGGGTGTCGGTCCTGTCGCCGATCCCCATCGGCGCCACGGCGCGCAAAATCTCGACCATTCTGAAAGTTGACCACAAACGCGGCCGCTCGGGCGATCTGGTGTTCGTGACCGTGCGCCACGAACTGCACTCGCTGCAAGGCGAGCCGCACATCCGCGAGGAGCAGGACATCGTTTACAAAGATTTCGCGCCGCAAGGCCAAACCCCCCGCGCCCCGAGCGCGCCGCCCGCCGCGCCTCACACCAAAACCTATACGCCCACCTCGACTCTGTTGTTCCGCTATTCGGCGCTCACCTTCAACGCCCACCGGATTCACTACGATTTGAATTACGCCTCCGAAACGGAAGGCTATCCGAGTTTGGTCGTGCACGGGCCGTTAAACGCCACGATGCTGGCGGATTACGCCGAGGAAATCAGCGGCGGCCGGGTGCGCGAATTCAACTATCGGGGCCTCGCGCCCGCGCTGCTCGGCAGCGCCATCACGCTGCGCGCCACCCCGAAAGACCGGCAGCTCGCGCTGCGCGCGACGCTCGACGACGGGACCGTTTGCATGGAAGCCGAGGCCACGATCGGCTGAAGGCGCGTTCTGCGGCAATGGCGGCCGACCGACCGCGAACCTTTCGCGCGCTCGAACGCCGGCCTTAAGGTCATGGCGCACTTTGCCGAGCCGCTGGACCGCGCCGTCATCCGCTGCGGCGGCACCGCCTCTATCGGCTGTCGCGCGCGGCGCGGCAAACGCGGCCGCTTCACGTCGAGCCGCACCAGCCGAAGACCCGAGTCTAGCCCCGCCCGAAACCGCTCATTCGCTCCCGGCTCGTGCTAGGCTTTGGTCACGACAGGCATTTTCGGAGCCCGAACATGTCCCAGCCCGCGCCGCGCTCGGCCTTCAGCTTCAACGGCTATCCGAATCGGCAACCCCGGCAACCGGCGCGCCACGAATTTGCGAAACCTCTAGACCGCTGAAGACCCGGCTCTCATGCCTCCCGCCAGCTTGATCGCCAAGGCGTTTTGGGTCACCGGACCCGGCCGGGGCGAAGTGTTTGAGGAACAGCTTCCCGACCCCGGTCCGGATGAAGTGCGGGTCAGAACGCTCTACACCGGCATCAGCCGGGGCACGGAAAGCGTGGTGTTTCGGGGCGAAGTGCCGCCCAGCCAGCATCAGGCCATGCGCGCCCCGTTCCAGCAAGGCGATTTTCCGGCGCCGGTGAAATACGGCTATTGCAACGTCGGGATCGTCGAGGCGGGCTTCAAAGCCTTGCAAGGTCAAACGGTGTTTTGCCTCTATCCCCACCAAGACCGCTACGTCGTGCCGGCGACGGCGGTGACGCCGGTGCCCGCC
>JAEUPW010000100.1 GCA_016790045.1 Candidatus Competibacteraceae bacterium | reverse complement strand
ATGGAACGGCGACGAACGCCACGCCTACGCCGCCGACCACAGTAGCCGTAGCGGTCAGAAATCGGCGTCGGCCGAGATCGACGTCATCTACCGTACTCATACGCAGTCTCCTGTTGTGATTTATCGTTAGATTATGGATGGTTGGCCACGCAAGGCAGCACGATGTCTGATCGCCGGAGACGGACTGGGCGCTTTCATGCTTTTATTTTGCCGAAACCCGCACGCTTCGGAGGACGCTGGACGATGCGCGAACTCCATCAGTTACAACTCCCGCCGGTTTTGCGGTACGGTAAAACTATAACCTAACGAAGGTATTAGGGTCTATGCGCTTGTGGCTTGAAGTCAGCGGATCACGAATAGTTGGCGTCGCGAGGCTGCCGAACGTATCCGTGGAGGTCTATGCGCTTGTGGCTTGAAGTCAGCGGATCACGCGCTGAGAAGAACGCCCGTGGGCGGGCGAAGCGGCGGACGATCGAACGCAAAATCGCCGGACCCACCGGGCGGGACGCCGCCAAGTCCCGCTGCGGTCGGAGCGGTTGGGAGATGGCGGTCAGTCTGTGCGATAGATCTTTGGAAACGCCAGGGCTCCAAAGCGTTCGAGAGACCTCATCGGCGTTTGCTGTGCGTTCGGCGCTCGGATTTTTGTGCGGCAATCGCTATTTGATTAGCGCCGCCAGATCGTTGGAGGTTGTTGGAACGAAACGATCATCCTTCAGGACGGTCAATCCGACAAAATCCGAGCCTTGGTTGTCGGTGGTGAAATCTACTTTGACGCCGCCCAGATCGTAGGGTTGACGGCGCGCCGCCTTCAGAAAATTCTCGCGGGTCAACGGCCCGTCAATGGCCTGCATGATCGCGACGAACAGCTTGCCGATCATGTAGCCTTCCAAAGATATGACATTGAGATTTTCGTTCAGAGCTTTGCGCGCTTCCACCACGACCGGTAGCGGCGAATCGAGCGGCGGTACCACTTGGGTGGTGAAAATCACGCTGTTTTTGACGGCTTTTTCCTTCAATAAAGACGCGAGCAAATCGCCCGAGGCCGCCGATACCGAGCTAAAAATCCACGGTTCTCCTTTTTGAATGACGTAAGCGATGAAATTGACAGCTTGATTGTAAAGCGCCGTGGTCACGATCAAACGGCAGCGAACGCCGGTGTCGGTTTCCCATTTTTTTAGGGACATGTAACCTTCGCGAGCGTTTGAGGTGTCGCGCTTGTAGACCCCGACGGGACCGATGTTGTTGCGCGCCGGATTGTCGCCCGGCATGTTCAAAATTTGATCCAGTTTGGCGACAGTCGCCTCGGTTCCAGAGTGCTTGGCCAACGCTGCGCGAAGCCCCGACAAGCCGCTCATGCCGTAACCGTCGTTCTGCACGTAAGCGCAAATCTCGGTCGGTTTAAGCCCTATAGCTATTCCGGTGTCGGCGGCGGTTTCGACTTCTTTGGCGTAGGAGACCCGGAAGTTCAGAACATCGCCCGGCCCGGTGAAGCCCGCGCCGTTGTAGAAGCCGAACGCGGGAATTTTGTGTTCGGCCAGCACGGGCAGCACCGCCTTGGCGGTGCCGGTGCCGCCGCTGAGCACCATCGCGAAGATGCCTTTTTCGATGAGCTGCTTGGCGCCTTCAACCGCCTTGGCGGGCTCGTAGAAGTCGTTGATCTGCGTAAATTCGATAGTGCGTTTCTGAACGGATTGGCCGTTTAAGGCCGCCGTCATGCCCTGTTTTTGAGATTGGCCGAAATATTTGTATTCGCCTTCCAGTTGTGTCGTCGAGCCGATGCGTATGACTTTATCGGTGATCCCCGTTTCTTGCGCCCAGACCCAGCTCGATACTAGACCTAGTGCGCCCCCCAATCCCAAAGCGGCCAGAGTGAGTTTTGAATGGCGCTTTAGAGTCCGGTGTGTATTCATTGGACTGCTTCCTATATTCAAGAAAAAATAGCGATAGCGAAAATCTGCCTTACTTCTATAAATGTACCTATTATAGTAAACGATCAAAAATGATTGAAGGATAAAATAGTCTTATTGGAGATTAAAATTCAGCTTTTTCGTCGGGTTTTAAAAAGGCGGCGTTATTTAAACGTTCGAGAGGCCAAAAGCGGAAAATTTGAAGCGCGGTCAAACCGGGTTGTCGATATCGACAAACTCGAAACTAAACTCAAAGGTATCAGCCAGGTGCGCCCCCAAGGCCCGAACGCCGTAGCGTTCGGTCGCATGGTGGCCGGCCGCGAAGAAATGCAAGCCGTTTTCGCGGGCAAAATGAACGGTTTGCTCCGAGGCTTCGCCGGTCAAAAAGGCATTCGCGCCAGCTTCCAAGGCTAGTTCGATGTAGGATTGAGCCGCGCCCGTGCACCAGGCGAGCGCGGTGATGGAAGCGTCGCCGCCGCAAATATACAGCGGTTTTCGGCCGAGACAGGCGCTGAGGTGCGCGGCAAAATCCTCGCCCGACATCGGACGGGGCGTTGTCCCCAACAGGACGAGTCCCGAAGCGCCTGGATCGCCGCCGGCAGCGCCGGTGACGGTCAGATCGAGCGCGCGCGCCAGTTGGGCGTTGTTGCCGAATTCGGGGTGGGCGTCCAGCGGGAGATGATACGCGATCAGGCTGATATCGTGACGGAGAAGGGTGGCAAGCCGGCGCCGCTTCATGCCGATGACGCGCGGATCTTCACCTTTCCAGAAGTAGCCGTGATGGACCAGCACAGCGTCCGCGCCGCGCTCGACCGCCGCATCCAGCAGCGCTTGGCAGGCTGTGACCCCACCGATCAGCGTCCCGATTTCCGGTCGCCCTTGAACCTGTAGGCCATTGGGGCAATAGTCCTTGAAGGTATCGATCGCCAGCAGGCGGTCGGTATAGGCAAGCAATGCATCGAGTCGCGCCATCAACGGAATTCCAGCAGCGCTTTCAGGGCGCGGAGCAACGCGGCGTTCTGTTCGGGATGGCCGACGGTGATCCGCAAAAACTGTTCGATGCGCGGTTGGCGGAAATGGCGGACGATGATGCTCTGCCGGCGCAAGGCGGCGGCCAATTCGGCCGCATCCTGGCCGGGGTGGCGGGCGAACAGGAAATTGGCCGCCGAGGGCAGCACTTCAAAACCGAGTTCCCGCAAGGTTGCGCTCGTCCGTTCGCGGCTGGCGATGACGGCTTGGCGGGTGCGCTCGAAATGCGTGCGGTCGGCGAAAGCGGCCACCGCGCCAGCGATGGCGAGCCGGTCGAGCGGATAGGAATTGAAACTGTTTTTGACCCGTTCCAGCGCTTCGATCAATCCGGGATGGCCGACCGCGAAGCCCACCCGCAACCCCGCCAGCGAGCGCGACTTGGACAGCGTCTGAATCACCAGCAGGTTCGGATAGCGATCCACCAGGGCGATGGCGGTTTCGCCGCCGAAATCGATGTAAGCCTCATCCACCACCACCGCCGAATCGCGGTTGAAAGCGAGCAACCGTTCCAGATCGGTCAGCGCCAGCAGGCGGCCGGTCGGCGCGTTCGGGTTGGCGAAAATGATGCCGCCGTTGGCTCGCCGGTAACCGTCGATCCGCAACGCGAAATCTTCGGCCAAAGGCACCGTTTTGTAGGCGATGCCGTAGAGGCCGCAGTACACCGGATAAAAACTGTAAGTGATGTCGGGAAATAGCAGCGGCGCATCGTGCTGGAACAGCGCCTGAAAGGCGAAGGCCAGGATTTCGTCCGAACCGTTTCCGGCGAACACCTGAGCCGATTTAACGCCGTAATACTCGGCGATGGCCTGTTTCAAGCGCTCGGCGCTCGGATCGGGATACAGCCGCAGGGCATCGGACAACTCGGCCTGGATGGCTTCCAGCACCTTGGGCGACGGGCCGTAGGGATTTTCGTTGGTGTTGAGCTTGATCAAATCGGGCAGCTTGGGTTGCTCGCCCGGCACGTAGGGCGTGAGCCGGTGGACCACCGGGCTCCAGTACCGGTTGCTCATGGGCGCTCCGGGATGCGGAACTCGGCCGACCGGGCGTGGGCGGTCAGCCCTTCGCCGCGCGCCAGGATCGACGCGGTGCGGCCGAGAGCGGCGGCTCCCTCGGGCGAGCAATAAATCAGGCTGGTGCGCTTTTGAAAATCGTACACCCCCAGCGGCGAGGAAAAGCGGGCGGTGCGCGAGGTCGGCAGCACGTGATTGGGGCCGGCGCAGTAATCGCCCACCGCCTCGGCGGTATAGCGGCCCATGAAGATCGCGCCGGCGTGGCGGATCAGCGGCAGCAACGCTTCCGGTTGCGCCACCGACAATTCCAAATGTTCGGGCGCGATGAAATTGACCACTTGCGCGGCTTCGTTCAAGTCCAGCGTTTTGATGAGCGCGGCCCGCCGGGACAGCGACGCCTCGATGATGGTTCGCCGCTCCATCGCGGGCAGCAAGCGCTCGACGCTGGCCGCGACCTCATCCAAAAAAGCGCCATCCGGGCTGATCAGGATCGGCTGGGCGTCTTCGTCGTGCTCGGCTTGCGAAAACAAATCCATCGCGATCCAGTCGGGGTCAGTTTGCCCGTCGCACACCACCAGGATTTCCGAAGGGCCGGCGATCATGTCGATGCCGACCGTCCCGAACACCTGACGTTTGGCGGCGGCGACGTAGATATTGCCCGGCCCGACGATTTTATCGACGCGCGGCACGGTGGCGGTGCCGTAGGCCAGCGCCGCCACCGCCTGCGCGCCGCCGATGGTAAAGGCTCGGTCCACGCCCGCCACGGCGGCGGCGGCCAGCACCAGCTCGTTGAGCGCGCCATCCGGCGCCGGAACCACCATCGCGATTTCCCCGACTCCCGCCACCTGGGCCGGAATCGCGTTCATCAACACCGAGGACGGATAAGCGGCCTTGCCGCCCGGCACGTACAGCCCGACCCGATCCAGCGCCGCGACCTGCTGGCCGAGCACGGTGCCGTCCGCTTCGGTGAAGCGCCAGGATTCCAGCTTTTGGCGTTCAGCGTAGGCACGGATGCGGGCGGCGGCGGTTTCCAGAGCCGCGCGCTGCTCGGCGGAAACGGTCGCTAGCGCTTGTTGCAACCGGTCGGCGGGAATTTCCAGATCGGCGGCGCAAAGGGCATCCAGCCGGTCGAACCGAAAGGTGTATTCCAAGAGCGCGTCATCGCCTCGCGCTCGCACCTGTTGGAGAATCTCACGGACGGTCGCGGATACCCGTTCGTCGGCGACGCCTTCCCAGGCGGTCAGTTCCGCCAAGCGCGACCAGAAATCGGGATGGGCAGTGGTGAGGCGTTGGATGTCGGGCATAAACGGCGTCCGAGCGGTGAACGGGGTTCGCGCCGCGAAGCGGCCGGGCGGGTGTCAAGCGCCGACTGCGGCGGCCATGCGCTCCATGATCGCCTTGATGCGAGCGTGCTTCATTTTCATCGCCGCTTTGTTGACGATCAACCGCGAGCTGATGTCGGCGATGTGTTCCAGAGGCATCAAACCGTTGGCTTTCAGGGTGTTGCCGGTATCGACCACGTCGACGATGCAATCCGCCAGCCCGACCAGCGGGGCCAGCTCCATCGAACCGTACAGCTTGATCACCTCCACCTGCCGGCCCTGATCGGCGAAATAGCGGCGGGTGATGTTGGCGAACTTGGTGGCGATGCGCGGTCGGCTCAGGCGGGGCGGCCGGTCGGGATGGCCGGCGACCATCAGCCGGCAGCGGGCGATCTTCAGATCCAGCGGCTCGTAAAGCCCTTCGCCCCCGTGCTCCAGCAGGACGTCCTTGCCGGCCACGCCGAGATCGGCCGCGCCGTATTGCACGTAAGTCGGCACATCGGTGGCGCGGATGATGACCAGCTTCACGTCCGGCTGGTCGGTGTCGAGGATCAGCTTGCGGCTGGTTTCGGGATCGTCGATGGGGAGGATGCCCGCCGCCGCCAACAGCGGCAGGGTTTCCTTGAAGATTCGGCCCTTGGAGAGCGCGATGGTCAACGCGACGGTCATGATGGCCTTCAGCCGGGGGTGCGGCGGATGCGCGCGCCCAATTGCGACAGTTTCTCCTCGATGCAATCGTAGCCGCGATCGATGTGATAAATGCGATCCAGCACGGTGTCGCCCTCCGCGACCAGCGCGGCCAAAATCAGGCTGGCCGAAGCGCGCAGATCGGTGGCCATGACCGGCGCGCCGGTCAGCTTGGGAACGCCGATACTGATGGCGGTGTTGCCTTCCAGCTCTATTTGCGCGCCCATCCGCTGAAGTTCATTGATGTGCATGAAGCGGTTTTCGAACACCGTTTCGGTGATCGTGCCAACCCCGTCGGCGACCGCGTTGAGCGCGACGAACTGCGCCTGCATGTCGGTGGGAAAAGCCGGATAGGGCGCGGTGCGGATGCGCACCGCCTTGGGCCGGCGATCGGTCATGTCGGCCTCGATCCAATCGGGGCCGGTGTTGACCTGAATCCCGGCTTCCTCCATCTTCAGCAGCACCGCCTCCAAATGGGCGGGGCGGGCGTCCTTGATTTTGACCCGCCCGCCGGTGATCGCGCCCGCCAGCAGATAGGTGCCGGTTTCGATCCGATCCGGCAGAACCTGATAATGCGTCCCATGGAGCTGGTCGACGCCTTCGATGACCAGCGTATCGGTGCCCGCGCCGTCGATGCGCGCGCCCATCGCCATCAGGCATTCCGCCAAATCCACCACTTCCGGTTCGCGGGCGGCGTTCTCGATGATCGTGGTGCCGCGCGCCAGCACGGCGGCCATCAACAAGTTTTCGGTGCCGGTGACGGTGACCAAATCCAGCACGATATGCGCGCCTTTCAAGCGATTGGCGCGGGCGCGGATGTAGCCGTTTTCGACCTTGACATCGGCCCCCATGGCTTCCAGGCCCTTGATGTGCAGGTTGACCGGCCGCGAGCCGATGGCGCAGCCGCCGGGCAGCGACACGTCGGCCTGGCCGAAGCGGGCGACCAGCGGCCCCAGTACCAGGATCGACGCCCGCATGGTCCGCACCAGCTCATAAGGGGCCTGAAAGGTTTGGATGGAGCGGGGATCGACCTGGATGTTCATCCGCTCGTCCACCACCAGATCCACGCCCATCCGGCCCAGCAGCTCCATAGTGGTGGTCACGTCCTGAAGGTGCGGGACATTGCGGATCGTCACGGGGCCATCGGCCAGCAAGGTGGCGGCCAGAATCGGCAACACCGCGTTTTTGGCGCCGGACGCCCGCAGCTCGCCCCGCAAGGGCACGCCGCCATTGATGATCAATTTGCTCATGGAAATGGATTGCCGGTCAGGATTGCTGTTGGCGCCAAGCTTCTGGCGTATAGGTCTTGAGCGACAGGGCGTGAATTTCCTCGCGCTCCATCCGCCCGCCCAAGGCCGCGTAAACCAGCCGGTGCTGCTGGAGCAGCGATTTGCCGGCGAATGCGTCGCTGACGACCACGGCTTCGTAATGCCGGCCATCATCGCCCCGGACCATGGCCTTCGCGCCGGGCAAATGCTGTTCGATCAAGCCTTCCATATCTCGGGCGTTCATATCCTGATCCCCACGGTGATAATCGGCGGGGCAACCAGCCTGAAGGCCGTGCACCCGAAACGACAAACACGGCGACCGTCGCGCTCAAGCGACCGGCAGCACCCCGTCCAGATCGACGGTTCGGACGATGGCTTCCATCTGCGCCGGCAGATTGACGAAAACCAGCTCGCGTCCCCGGCCGCGCGTTTCGCGCAGCCATTCCACCAGCAAGGCCACTCCGGCGCTGTTGGCGCGGCGGACGCCGCCCAAATCCACCCGCCGGATCGTATCGGCCAGCAGCAGGGTTTCCGTCGCTTCCCACAACTCCGGCACCGAGTCGAAATCCAGTTCGCCGCGAACCCGCAGGGTATCGCCGTCGCGCTCCGCCGTCGCGGCCGCCATCAGCGGGTGGACCCCGCGTTGCGCTGGCGCAGATCGGCGATCACCGCGTCCATGCCGCTGGCGCGAATCTGGCTGGCGAAGCTATCCCGATAGCTGGTCACCAAACTGATGCCGTCCACGGTCACGTCGTACACTTTCCAGGCGTCGTTGCCCAGATGCATGTTGTAGTTGATCTGGATCGGCCGGCCGCTTTTGGGCTGCACTTCGGTGCGGATGGTCGCCTCGTTGCCGGCCGGCGCGCCGGCGGGCGACACCTTGATCGCCTCGTTGGCGTATTCCAGCAAGGCCCGCGCGTAGGTGCGCACCAGCAAGGTGCGGAATTCCTCGGTGAACTGGCGGCGCTGCTCGGGGTTGGCCTGTTGCCAGGCCCGGCCCAGCACCCAGCGCGACATCAATTCGAAATCGAAATTGGGCAGCACGATCTGGTTGACCAGCTCGTAAATCCGGCCCGGCTCGCGGTCGATGGCGGCCCGGTTTTGCCGCAAGGCGTCGAGCATTTGCTCGGAGGTTTGCTGGACCACGGTTTCGGGCGGCGTGGCGGCCACGGCCCAGCCGCTGGCCAGCGCCAGCGCCAGCAAACCGGTGGCGATAAGGCGTTTCATCGGAACCTCAACTCCTGCGTTCGTTAAAACTCGCCCTCGAACCCTCGCGAACCGCGAGCGAAAGCCTCGCGGCGGTCAAGGCGCTTTGGCCGGCGCTTCGCCCTGCGCGGCGTTGGTGAACATCCGGCCAATCAGTTTTTCCAGCACCAACGCCGACTGGGTCAACTTCAGGCTGCTGCCGTTTTTGAGAAAATCGTCCATTCCGCCCGGCTCCAGGCCGACGTACTGTTCGCCCAGCAAACCGGCGGTGAGGATGCTGGCGCTCGAATCGCTCGGAAGGCGGTCATACTGCGGTTCGATGGCCAAAGTGACCAGCGCTTCAAAGGTTTGCGGGTCCAGATTGATGCCTGCCACCCGGCCGATGCGCACGCCGCCCAAAGTGACCGGCGCGCGGATCTTCAGGCCGCCGATGTTTTCGAAGCGCGCCGTCACCCGATAGCCTTTGTCCTCGCCGATGTGGGCGAGGTCGCTGACCTTGAGCGCCAGTAGCAGGAACGCCGCCAAGCCCAGGGCGACGAACACGCCGACCAGCAGTTCCAGATGTTTTTGCCGCATGATCACCAAGCTCCAAACATCAGCGCCGTGAGCAAGAAATCCCCTCCCAGAACGGCCAGCGAAGTCGCCACCACGGTTTGCGTGGTGGCGAGGCTGACGCCTTCCGAGGTCGGGTGCGCCTCGTAGCCTTCAAACAGCGCGATCCAGTTCGCCAGCAGCGCGAACACCACGCTTTTGACGGCGACGCCGTTGCCGATATCTTCCCACAACAGCACCCTCGCTTGCATTTGCGCCCAGAACGCGCCGCCGTCCACGCCCAACTGGACCACGGCCACCCAGTAACCGCCCAGAATGCCGACCGCCGTAAAAATGGCCGTGAGCAGCGGGACCGCGATAAAGCCGGCCAGAAAGCGCGGGGCCAGCACCCGCGCGAAGGGATCGACCGCCATCATCTGCATGCTGGCCAACTGTTCGGTGGCCTTCATCAGACCGATTTCGGCGGTCAGCGCCGAACCGGCCCGCCCAGCATACAATAGCGCGGTCAACACCGGGCCCAATTCCCGGATCAAGGACAGCGCCACCACCGTGCCCAGCGACGAGGTCGCGCCGAAATCCACCAGATTGGCGTAGCCTTGCAGGCCCAGCACCATGCCCACGAACAGGCCCGACACCAGGATGATCGGCAAGGACAGCACCCCGACCGCGTACAGTTGCCTGACCAGCAAGCCGGGCCGCCGGACCAGAAAAGCCAGCGCGCCCACCAGCCGCAACAAGAACAGATTCGCCCGCCCCAAGGCGGTCAGGCGGTCCAGAACCCACCGCCCCAGACGCTCCAGCGGGCCGGTCATGCCGGCTCTCGCAACAGCAGCTCGGTTTCGTAAGGCGGCGCCGGATAGTGAAACGACATCGGGCCGTCGGGCCGCGCGTGCATGAACTGATCGACCCAGGGCGAGGCCGAGCGGCCCAGTTCCCCAGGCGTGCCGTGCTCCACGATTTGACCGTCGGACAGCAGGTAAAGGTAATCGGCGATAGCCGCGGTTTCCTTGACATCGTGCGAGACGATGACGCTGGTCAGGCACAGGGCGTCGTTGAGCGTGCGGATCAACTGGGTCAACACGCCCATCGAAATCGGGTCCTGACCGGCGAAGGGCTCGTCGTACAGCACCATCATCGGGTCGAGCGCGATCGCCCGGGCCAGCGCCACCCGCCGGGCCATGCCGCCGGACAGCTCCGCCGGCATCAGCGCGCGCGCGCCGCGCAAGCCGACCGCTTCCAGCTTCATCAATACCAGCGTGCGGATCAGCTTTTCGGAAAGCCGGGTATGCTCGCGCAGCGGGAAGGCGACGTTGTCGAACACGCTCAGATCGGTGAACAGCGCGCCGCTTTGAAACAGCATGCCCATGCGCTGGCGCAACTGGTACAGCTCCCGGCGGCCGAGTTCGGGAACCCGCAGGCCGTCCACCTCGATCAGACCGGCATCGGGGCGAAGCTGGCCGCCGAGCAGCCGCAGCAGCGTGGTTTTGCCGGTGCCGCTCGGCCCCATGATCGCCGTGACCTTGCCGCGCGGGATATCCAGGTCAACATCGCGAAAAATGACCCGCTCGCCGCGGCGGAAAGACAGGCCGCGCACGGTGACCAATCGGCCGCTACAAGGCGGCGCGGCGTCTGCTGGCAAAGGGCTGGAGAGCATTCCGAAAGTCGGTAGGGCCAAGCGGCGGTTCGGGCGTGCGGGCGGGAGCGAGGCGGGTAGTTTCCGGCCAAGCCGCCGGCAAGTCAATTCGCCGGCGGCGAATTTTAGCGGCGTTCGAAATAACGGGCTTGGCAATTGAGGGCGGATATGACTATCTTTAAAAGTCAGGCGAACCGGCTCGCGGACCGTGATGGCGGCCCGCTTTCCGACGACGGCTTTTCCTCGGGCCCGGCCCGATCAGGGATCGGTTCGGGAGTTTGGGCCGACCGGCACCTCGCCGGAGCCGGATGGGTTCGATGTTCACTCAACCACTGAGACAATGAAGGTAGGATCATGGCGAAAAAGTATATTTATAAGTACACCGAAGGGGACGGCAAAAACAAAATGCTGCTGGGCGGCAAGGGGGCCAACCTCTGCGAGATGACCCAGATCGGTTTGAAAGTGCCGCCGGGTTTCGTGATCACCACGGAAGCCTGTCTGGACTACATCGCCAACAATCGCCTGCCCGATGGGCTGATGGACAGCGTGCGCCAGAACATGGTCTGGCTGGAGCAGGAAACCGGCAAGCAGTTCGGCGGCGCGGCCAACCCTTTGCTGGTGTCGGTGCGCTCCGGTTCCGCCATGTCCATGCCGGGCATGATGGACACCATCCTCAACCTCGGCCTGAACGAAACCACGCTGGCGGGCCTGATCAAGCTGACCGGCAACGAGCGTTTCGCTTATGACGCTTTC
>JAEUPW010000040.1 GCA_016790045.1 Candidatus Competibacteraceae bacterium | reverse complement strand
CAGGCTCGGGATGAAATCGATGCGCGAGACGTAAGGCTCGGAAGCGTGGGCCAGCACGTCGAAGCCGCAGAATGCGGTCAGGTCCGCCGGCATCGAAAAATGCAGCACCGGATCGTTGATGCTCAGCGTCACCGGCACGTTTTCGTCCATGCCGAGCCATTTGTAGGGCGCTTTTTCCGAGGTGGTGTCGGTGATGACGTAGGCCCAACTGGTTTCGGAGCCGGTGCCGGCGGTGGTGTTGACCGCGATGTGCGGCGGGTTGTTGGGGTTTTCGGATTTGTTGAAGCCGTCGAACTCGTTGACGTTGCGGCCGTCGTGGGACACCACGATCCGCGCGCCCTTGGTGGCGTCGGTCACGCTGCCGCCGCCGATGGAGATGAAGCTGTCGCACTTTTCGCGGGTGTACAGGTCGGCCATGTCCATGACGTTGTAATCCTTGGGATTGGATTCCACCTTGTCATAGAGCACCACGTCGATTTCGCGGTATTTGATCTTGCCGACGATGTCTTCGACGATGCCGGTGCCGCGCAGGCCGGACGTCGAGACCAGACAGCGCTTGAAGCCGAGCTTTTTGGCTTCGACGCCGATCATTTCGTAGGCGCCGGGGCCGAGCAGCCCGCGCGGGATGCGATGAAATTCTTTGATCGGGAACTGCCAGAGTTTATGAGCTTCCACGGTGGACCTCCTCTTAGGGTTACGGGCGCGGATCGCGATCCGCGTCGTGCCTCCGCCTGCGACGGAGCGTTGCCTTTGGAGCGGTTTCGGTCGGTGAGTCCCGAAGCGCCCGGCAATCGTTTTATAGGTGGCCGGTCGCTGGGCAGGTGCGCCCACGCTGGCTTGGGGAGTGCGTATCAACAACCGCGCCAAAATGAGCGCTCGGTCGAAAATTTTTTAAGCTTTTGTTGGGCCTACATAAAAAATGGATAAAAAGCGCTCGGGTCCGACGCGGGCCGGCCCGCGCGCGAAGATCGCGAAATAATCGTGACAGGGACTGTCACGGGTACTGTGCCAGGCCGTTACAGTGCGTGGCTGTCGCGACTTTTGCTTTGGAAGCGCCGGATGTGGCGGGGACAAAAACCGGAGCAAAGCGCGGCGGGCCGAAGTGGCGAAATAGTTCGGAATCGCGTGATCGCAAAGCCCGCGCGGTCTCCGGCCGGCCGGCGTGATGATCGGCGTGGGCGCTCGAAGCGGCAATTCAGGTCGAGAGCTTGCGCCCCAATCTGTTTTCGACCGACTGCACCTTGCTCCGCAGGCGTCCGGCCGGGCCAGCGCGGTAGTCGAGCTTGATATGGGTGCCGATCCGGCTGTGGTGATCGGCCAAGTGTTTAAAACAGCGGGTCACGACGCCCATCACGTCATCCCACTCGCCTTCGAGGATCGTTCCCATCGGGGTGAGCTGGTAGGGCAGGCCGCTTTGATCGACGATGTCGAGAATCTGCGCCACGTGCTGGCTGACGCTTTCCGAGGCGACGTGCGGGACCATTTGGAATTCGAGTAGAACCATGTCGGGCTCCGATATAAAAGCGCGGCGGTTTTCGCCAGCCGCCGCGCGGCGCGTCAGTGAAAAGTGAAACCGCCGTCGAGGTTGACCGCTTGGCCGGTGATATTGCCCGTGGTGGCGAAGAACAAGGCGAGCCGGCCCATGTCTTCGGGGGTTTGGGCGCGGCCTTGCGGGATCGACGCGAGATGGTGGCGCACTCACGCGTCAACCGATTCCTTGTCCTGCTGTTTCCAGCCGTCCGCCAGCCGGTCCCACATGTAGGTGCGCACCCACGAATCCTCGATCGATTCCTCCTCGGGTTTCCAGCCGTCCGCCAGCCGGTCCCACATGTAGGTGCGCACGATGCCGGGGCAAATCGCGTTGACGGTGATCCCGTCTTGCGCCACTTCCTTGGCCAGCGCGTTGGTGAAACCGACCACGGCGAACTTGGCGGCGCTGTAGTGCGCCATATTGGGAAAACCTTCCTTGCCGGCCACGGACGCCACGTTGATGATGCGACCCGATTTGCGGGCCAGCATGTAGGGCAGCGCGGCCTTGCAGCCAAAGAAAACGCCTTTCGCGTTGACCGCCATCACGAAATCCCAGTCTTGCTCGGTCAGTTCCAGCACCGGCTTGATCGAGATGGCTCCCGCGTTATTGACCATGATGTCGATATGGCCGAAATCGCTGATGGCCTGATCGACCATGGCCTGCACCTGCCCGGCGTCGGTGACGTCCACCCGCCGGGTCAGGGCGCGCCGGCCCAGGCTTTTCACGTCCTCGGCGGCGCTTTGCATCGCCCCTTCGAGCAGGTCGGCGATCAGCACGTCCGCGCCCGCCTTGGCCAACTCCATCACGATGCCGTGGCCGATGCCGCTCGCGCCCCCGGTCACGATCGCGGTTTTCCCCTGCAACGCTGACTCTGTCATAACCGATTCTCCTGTGGAGGATTAAAAAACCGCAAGCCGCACCAAGCTCGCGGCGGGCAAGCTCAACCGCCGATATGCGCCTTGATCGCGGCGTTGACCTCGTGGGCCTTTTCCAGCATCGCCATGTGGCCGGCGCCGTCGAGAATCTTGACGGTCGCGCCTTCCGGCGCGTTGGCGGCATGGGCCGACGGGATGACCCGATCATCGCGGCCCCACAGCACCAGCACCGGCTTGCCGGCCGCCGCCAGCGCCTCAACCGTCCGCGCCACCTGCTGGCCGCCCTTGAACAGCGCCGCGCCGAGATCGGCCAACAGCGGCTCCACGCCGTCCATGCGCTTATATTTCAGCATGTCATCGAGCATTTGCCGGCTCACCAGCGCCGGATCGGCGAAGAGCTGTTCCAGCACCGGCTTGAGTTCGCGGCGCGATTGCGCGTTGGCGAAGCCTTCGATGTAGCCCTGATTGATCTCTGCGCCAAAGCCCGCCGGGCTGATCAGCGCGAGGCGAGCCACGCGGTCGGGCGCATCGCCCGCCAGTCGCGCGCCAATCGCCCCGCCCATGGAGTGGCCGACGATATGGGCTTGCCGGACGTTGATCGCATCGAGGAAATGCGCCACGAACGCCGCCAGCGCGCCCAGGCTGAGCCCCGGCAATTTCGCGTCGCTTTGGCCGTGGCCGGGCAGATCGAACGCGATGACCGGGGAATGCTCGGCCACCGCGTCGATGTTGAACAGCCAGTTGTCCAGATCGCCGCCGAAGCCGTGGATAAACAGAACGGGGGTGCCGGCTTCGGGGCCGCGTCGGGCATAGCGCACGCCGATGCCGTCCACCGTGACGGTTTGGAAGACCGCGCCCGCTTCTTCTTCGTCTTCGCCGGCGGTTGGCACGACATAAGCCGCCACGTAGGCGTCGATCTCGGCGTCGCTGACCTCGGCCGGGGCCATCACCCCCAGCAGCGCTTTCACCGGCAACACGTCGCCCGCCTGGGCGATGCGCCGGCGCAGCAACCCGGCATCGGCCGCCTCGACCGCGCTCGCCAGCTTGTCGGTCTCGACATCGAGGATCGGCATCCCGACCCCGATGGTCGCGCCTTCCTCGACCAGCCACGCGTTGACGGTGCCTTCCCGCATCGACAGGCCCCACTTGGGCATGACGATGGGCGTGATCTGGCCCGCCATCAGGTCTTCCCCCTGGCGAACGTCCGGCGCGCGGCGTCGGCGATTTGCGCGCCGCTGGGGATGTAGAGGTCTTCCAGCGCCGGCGAGAACGGCACCGGCACGTGCGGCGGCGCGACCATTTCGATCTGGGCTTTCAGCGCCCCGAAGGCCTCCATCGCCACCCGCGCCGAAACGTCGGTGGCGATGTTGCAACGCGGATTGGCTTCGTCGACGCAGACCAAGCGCCCGGTTTTCTCCACGCTCTCCAGCACCGTGTCCAGGTCCAGCGGGGACAGGGTCCGCAGGTCGATCACCTCGGCCTCGATCCCGTCTTTCGCCAGCAAGCCCGCCGCTTCGAGCGCGCGGTGCGCCATCAGCCCGTAGGCGACGAGAGTCACGTCCTTGCCTTCGCGCGTCACGTTGGCTTCGCCCAGCGGCACCGTGTAGCTTTTTTCCGGCACATCGCCCTCGAAGCCGTACAGATTTTTGTGCTCGCAGAAAATCACCGGATCGTTGTCGCGGATGCTTTGGATCAGCAGGCCCTTGGTGTCGTAAGGCGTGCTGGGGCACACCACCTTCAGGCCGGGGATATGGGTGAAGATCGGGGTCAGCATCTGCGAGTGCTGGGCCGCCGCCCGGAAGCCCGCGCCGACCATCGCCCGGATCACCACCGGCGTTTCCGCCTTGCCGCCGAACATGTAGCGGAATTTGGCCGCCTGATTGAAAATCTGGTCGAAGCAGACGCCCATGAAATCGATGAACATCAGTTCGGCGATGGGCCGCATCCCGGACGCCGCCGCGCCGATGGCCGTGCCGATGTAGGCGCTTTCCGAGAGCGGGGTATCCAGCAACTGGTCGGGATGCTTGGCGTACAAGCCCTTGGTCACGCCGAGCACGCCGCCCCAGGCGTCTTGTTCGCCCTGGCCGCCCGCGCCGCCCACGATGTCCTCACCCATCATGATGACGGTCGGATCGCGCGTCATCTCTTGGTCGATCGCTTCGTTGATCGCCATCTTCATGCTGATTTTTCGAGCCATTTCGATCTCCTTCGCGCTGCGGCAGGTTCAGTAGCGGACGTAAACGTCGGTGGTGAGATCGGCGGGGTCGGGGAGCGGCGCGGCCTTGGCCTCGGTCACCGCGCGCTCGATCAGGCCGAGCACGTCGCGGTCGATGGCCTGCAATTCGGCGTCGCTGACGACGTTCGCGCCGGTGACGGCGGCGACGAAGGCGCGCAGGCAGTCGCGGTTGGCGCGGATGTCCTCCAGCTCGCCCTTGGCGCGGTAGGTTTGGGCGTCGCCCTCGAAGTGGCCGTGGAAGCGCACCATCTTGCATTCCAGCAGCGACGGGCCGCCGCCTTCGCGCGCCCGGCGGATGATCTCGCCGGCGGCTTCGTGCACGGCGAAGAAGTCGGTGCCGTCCACCGTGACGCCGGGCAGGCCGAAGCCGGCGGCGCGGTCCACGTAGCTGTCGACGGCGGTGCCGTAATCGCGCGAGGTCGATTCGGCGTAGCCGTTGTTCTCGACCACGAAAATCGCCGGCAGATTCCAGACCGCCGCCAGATTCAGGCTTTCCAAAAAGGTGCCTTGGTTGCTCGCGCCGTCGCCGACGAAGCTGATCGCCACGTCGCTCGGCCCGCCTTTCTGCTTGGCGCGGTATTTGGCGGCGAGCGCCGCGCCGCACACCAGCGGCGCGCCGGCGCCCAGGATGCCGTTCGCGCCCATCATGCCCTTGGACAGGTCGGCGATGTGCATCGAGCCGCCCTTGCCTTCGCAAGCGCCGCCTTTCTTGCCGTAGATTTCCTTCATCATCGCCACCACGTCCACCCCCTTGGCGATGCAATGGCCGTGGCCGCGATGGGTCGAGGCGATGTGGTCGCCGTCCCACAAGTGCTTCATGATGCCGACCGCCGCCGCTTCCTCGCCGGCGTAGAGGTGGACGAAGCCGGGGATGTCGCCGCGCGCGAAATCGATGTGCAACCGTTCCTCGAACTCGCGGATGGTGCGCATTCGCCGATAAGCGTCCAGCAGTTCATCCTTGCTGAGCGGAAAGGGATTGTCTGCCATGCGAGTCTCCTCGGGTGGTTTCAGGAAGGAAGGCGGAACAGTCCCGCCACCGCTGCGGTGTTCATGCAGCGGGCGATGTCCACCGTGAAAAAAGCGTTCTCGCGCAACGTCACCGTCACGCGCTCGCCGGAATCGAAGGCCAGCTCGCGCTCGCCGTCGAGGGCGACCACGCCCGCGTCCAAGCCGACCGCAAACGGCCGATCGGCGGGCATCGGCTCGTATCGCGCGATGCCGATCTCGCGCACCAGGCCGGGCGCGATGGGGGCCAGCAGGCCAAAGCGGCGCTGGGCCGAGCCTGTGGCGAGCTGAATCGACAGGCCGCCGGGTGCGCTGCGCGCGACGGGATGCAACAGGCCCCCAATCGACGACAGGCCGATGGCTTGCGGCTCGGCGAAGCTCAGGAACACGCTGTGCAGCCCTTCCGGCTTCCACAGGGCGCGCGCGCCGAGAAAGCGGTCGGTCGAGATGGCCGCATCGACCAGCGCGACATCGCGTCTCGCCACGCCATCGGGGCGATGGATCGCGATGTCGAGCAATTTGTTCGGCGCGAGCGCCTGGGCGGGGCCGAGACGGCCGGTGGCGTACAGGCCCACGGCCAAGCCGGTGATGCTGGATTCGCGCAGTTCGGGAAAGGCGTTGTTGGTGCCGGTGGACAGGCCGGCTATCGGGATCGCCGCCGCGCCATTCGCTCCGGCGACGAGTTCGCGCACCACCGCGCGATGGGTGCCGTCGCCGCCGAGCACGATGATCGCCGCCGCCCCGGCCTCGCGCAGCAGGCGCGTCGCGAGGAAGGTGTCTTCCACCGTCGAGGTCGGCTCCATATCCAGGAAATCGACCCGCGGAAAGGCGTGATGCAGGTTCTGCTCGCGTTGCAGGTGGCGCGAGAGCATGGCGCGGATGCCGGCGCGATCCGGCATCATCAGCGCGCGCGGCACGCCGAGGGCCGCCAGGGCGCTGAGCGCGCGCAACACGATGTTCACGCGGTCAGCCAGTTGCAGGTTGCTGGCGTTGGCCACGATCCGCCGGATGTCGCGCGCGGACACCGGGTTGGCGATGATGCCGACCAGCGGA
>JAEUPW010000173.1 GCA_016790045.1 Candidatus Competibacteraceae bacterium | reverse complement strand
CGGCATGGGCGTGATCGTGCTGGCGGTGGCGCTGCTGCCGATGCTGGGCGTGGGCGGGATGCAGTTGTACAAGGCCGAGACGCCGGGGCCGATGAAGGACGAGAAACTGACCCCGCGCATCACCGAAACCGCCAAGAATCTCTGGTTTATCTACGTCATTCTCAACGTGCTGTGCACGCTAGCGTTTTGGGCGGCGGGGATGAGTTTCTTCGACGCGATCTGCCACAGCTTCGCGACGCTGGCGCTGGGCGGCTATTCGACCCACGACGCCAGCATCGGCTATTTCAACAGCCCGGCCATCGAGCTGGTCGCCGGATTTTTCTCGATCGTGGCGGCGGTCAATTTCGCGCTGTTTTTTCTGGCGTGGCGCGCGCGCAGCCTCGGGGCGATTTTTCGAGACGCCGAATTCCGCTTCTGCATGGCGGTGTTTGGGGCCATTATCGCCACCACCTGCTTTTATCTGTACCTCACCAGCAAGTTTCCGCCTTGGGAAGCCTTTTATCACGGTTTCTTCCAAGCGGCCTCGGTCATCACCGACAACGGTCTGGGCACCGTCGGCTATCCGGCGGACTGGCCGATTTTCGTTCCGCTGCTGTTGCTGCTGGGCAGCTTCTTCGGCGGTTGCGTCGGCTCCACCTGCGGCGGCATCAAGGCGATCCGCTTCTTGTTGCTCTACAAACAAAGCGTGCGCGAGGCGCGGCTGCTGATCCGCCCGGCCGCCCAAATCGCGGTCAAGGTCGGCGAGACTCCGATTTCGGATCGGGTGATGCAGGCGGTTTGGGGCTTTTATTATTTGTACGTCTTCAGCTATTGCTTTTTCTCGCTCGCGCTGACCGCCACCGGCGTCGATTTGGTGACTTCGTTCGGGTCGGTCGCGGGCTGTCTGAACAACATGGGCATCGGCCTGGGGGAAACGGCGGTCGGTTTCGCGCCGCTAAACGATGCCGGCACCTGGCTGATGTCGCTCGCCATGCTGGTCGGGCGTTTCGAGGTCTTCCCGCTGCTGTTGCTGTTCCTGCCGGATTTCTGGAAATAATAGCCGCTGCAACTGTCACCGGAATCCCGTCCGTCCCCTTCAAGGGCGGACCAACTATTGCGAGAGGTCAACATCATGGGTGGAATCGGCGTTACCGAACTGTTGCTGGTCCTGGTCATCGCGCTCGTTTTTTTCGGCGGCAACCGGCTGCGCAATCTCGGCTCCGATTTGGGGACGGCGATCCGCGGATTCCGCGACGCCATGAAGGAAGATCCCAAAGCGGCGGAGCGGCCGACCGGCCAACAGCTTCCATCGGCCGCTCCGCTGGATCGAGACGCTTTGGCGCCCGGCGAACAGGCGGCCTCGGACAAGATGGAGCAGCTTTCGCGAAACCGTCAAAACGCCTGATTGCCCGGTCGCGCCAGCGCTGGCGCGACGGCGGTTCAGTCGAGATAAACCGCGTCGATGTCCAAAGTGGAGCGTTCGCCGAGCAGCTCGAAATTCTGGTCTAGCCAGCGTTTGGCCGAATTTCGGCCGATATCCCGCAGATGCGTCAAGAAAGCCCATTCGGCGTTTAACTTGCTGGAGACCGAAAGATCGCGCAGTTCGTGATCGGCGCTGATCCGGTGAAAACGGACTTCGCGCCAACAGGCAGGTTCGGTCAGATTGCCCGCTTCCATCGTTCGCTTGAGCAAAGCGATAGCGCCGATGTCCTTGATCAAACTGGCGTTGAAGGTGATTTCGTTGAGCCGGTTCATGATCGCCGCCGCCGAAGTGGGCACTTCATCCCGCTGGATCGGATTGATCTGGACGATCAGGATGTCCCGCCCGCCGCATTCTTCCAGCAGCGGGAACAGCGACGGATTGCCCATGTAGCCGCCGTCCCAGTAAGCTTCGCCGCCGATCTCCACAGCCTTGAACAAAAACGGCAAGCAGGCCGACGCCATCACCGCGTCCACCGACAGCTCTTCTTTGCGAAACACCCGCAACTTGCCGGTGCGCACGTTGGTCGCGGTGACGAACAGCTTGAGGTCCGGACAGGCGCGCACCGACTCGAAATCGACTTGCTTGGCGAGAATATCGCGCAGCGGGTTGATGTTCAGCGGGTTCAACTGATAGGGCGACGCCACCCGGCTGAGAAAATCCACGGCCAGATAACCGGGCGAGTAATCCAGGCTCCAGCGCCCGAGCCACCGATCCAGTGGCGTGCGCCGGATCGGGCTGGCCATGGCCGCCCGGCTGACGGCGGCCCAAAAGTCTTGCAAGGCTTCGCGGGCGGTGCCTTCGCCGCCGCAGTGCAAGCCATCGGCCAGCACCGCCGCGTTCATCGCCCCCGCCGAGGTGCCGCTCAAGCCTTCGATGCGCACGCGCGGATCTTCCAGCAACTGGTCCAGCACGCCCCAGGTGTAAGCGCCGTGCGCGCCGCCGCCTTGAAGCGCCAATTCGATTATTTTTGGCTCCGCCACGCTATTGAACCCTCGCCTGTTGAGGCCCAGTTCCCGCCGCCGGCGGGTGGTCTTGGATGCTGCGTTGCGATATTTTAAGGCTCCGGGCCAGAAATGCGAATCTCGGACGCCGCGCTTGGATCGCGCTCGATCGCGGCCGTCCGGCTGGCCCGAGCCATCTGTTTTTGAACCGCTCAAGAGGATAAGCCAATGAAAATTTTAACGGGTTTAGTGCTGGTCTCGGCGCTCACCCTATCCGCCCCGAACGCTCCGGCGCTCGCCGGTCCCACCGATCCGCTGTTCGTCAACATGACCGCCGACGAACCCCATCGCGCCAACATGGCGATCAGTTTTGGAAAAGCGCAACTGGAGCGCGGCCATCCGCTGACCATTTTTCTGAACGATAAGGGGGTGCTCGTGGGCGCGAAAGCGCAAGCGGCCAAATACGGCGAACATCAGAAAATGCTGGGAGAACTGATCGAAAAGGGCGCAACCGTCATCGCCTGCCCCATGTGCATGAAGCATTACGGGATCGAAAAAGAAGAGCTTTTGCCGGGGGTGCAGGTCGGAAAACCGGAATTGACCGGCGGCGCTTTATTTAAGGACAACACCAAGACCATGAGCTGGTGACGGTCCCGGCGGGATCGAAATAGGGCGGGGGTTGAAAGCGGGCGCGGTCAAACGTGTTCGTGCAGGCCGCACTCGCGCTTGAGCCCGAAGAAGCGGGTTTCCTCCGGGCTCATGCCATCGACCAGCCGGCGGGTGGTGTGCACGTCGCCGATGGAGACATAGCCCTGCTCCCACAGCGGGTGATAGGGCAACCCGTATCGGGTGAGGTAGCGGTAAACGTCGCGGTCGGTCCAGTCGATCAACGGGTGGATCTTGCAGCGACCGTTGCGCCACAGCAGCACGTTGAGGCTTTGGCGGCTTTTCGCCTGTTGCCGCCGCAGCCCGGAGATCCACGCCGTCGCCGAAAAGTCTTTCAGCGCCCGCTGCATCGGCTCGACCTTGTTCAACTGGTTGTAGCGCTCGATACCCTCCAGACCCTGCTCCCACAATTTGCCGTAACGGGCTTCCTGCCAGGCCGGCCCCACCTGCGCCCGATAGATATGCAGGTTCAGCGACAGCCGCTCGGCCAAGGCGTCGATAAAGCGATACGTTTCCGGAAACAGATAACCGGTGTCGATCACCACCACGGGGATATCGGCCCGCTGGGCCGCGACCATGTGCAGGCAAACGGCGGATTGCGCGCCGAAACTGGAGGTGAGGACGATCCGTCCCGGAAAATTCTCCAAGCCCCAGGCCACCCGGCGCTCGGCGCTCGACGCTTCCATTTCGCGGTTCATGGCGTCAAGATCGAACCACGGCCGGTTGTCGTCAGCCGGTAATTCGGGTTGCGCCGTTGCCTGAATCATGGTGGTGTGCCTTATCGTTTTAGCGGTGGCCGGAAGCGTTCTGTCTGTCCTGAGCGCTTCAGTTTAAACTAACAAGCAATCGACCCATCTAAAAGGAATTAATATCTATAACTTTATGCAAATAGATTCTTAACGGGCGCGCCAGAGCGCCGGTTTGACCCTCAAGCTTTTGACTGTGCTGGCGTTGCTGATCCGTCGGCCCGCTCCGACTCCCAAACGATGCCCGCGCCAACCGAATCCGCCCTCCCCTCCGTCCCCGCCGCAACCCCGCTCGGCGTCAGCCTGCGCGCCGCCCGTTTGGTTTACGGCGGCCTGACGCTGTTCGACGGCCTCGATCTGGACTTGCAAGCGGGCCGCTTCACCTGTCTGCTCGGCCCGAGCGGCATCGGCAAATCCAGCTTGCTGCGCTTGCTGGCCGGCTTGACCCCGCCAGGTGTCAGCGGCGAGTTGCGCGGGGGCGACGCCCGGCCGCTCGCCGGTCGGGTGGCTTACATGGCGCAACAGGATTTGCTGCTGCCCTGGCTGAACGTTTTGAACAACGTCACCCTCGGCAGCCGGTTGCGCGGCGAACGCGCGGATCGGCCGCGCGCCCTGCGCCTGCTGGCGCGAGTCGGCTTGGCCGAAACCGCTCTGGCGCGCCCCGAGACGCTGTCCGGCGGAATGCGGCAGCGGGCGGCGCTGGCTCGCACCTTGATGGAAGACCGGCCGGTGGTGCTGATGGACGAACCGTTTTCCGGGCTGGACGCCCTGACCCGCTTGCGCCTGCAAGCGCTGGCCGCCGAATTGCTGGACGGCCGGACCGTGCTGCTGGTGACGCACGACCCGTTGGAGGCGCTGCGACTGGGGGAGCATATTCTGATCATGAACGGTCGGCCGGCGACTTTATCCGGCCTGCCGGATTTGCCCGGCGCGCCGCCGCGCGACCCCGGCGATCCCGCGGTGCAGGCGGCGTATCGGGCCATCCTGCAGCGGCTCGAAGCCGCATGAAGAGCTTGGGGCGCGGGCTTGTCACGCTGGCCAGTTTTCTGCTGGTCTGGCACGCGGTGGCCAAACTCGGCAATTTGCCCGCCTACATCCTGCCCGAACCGTGGGCGGTGGCGCTGAGCCTGTGGCATCATAGCGGCGCGCTGTTCCATCACGCGGGCGTGACCGCGCTGGAAATCGTCCTCGGCATGGCGCTGGGCGCGCTGCTGGGCTGCGCCAGCGCGCTGGCGCTGAGCTATTCGCGCCGGGCGCGGCGTTGGGTGCTGCCGCTGCTGATCGCCTCTCAGGCGATCCCGGTGTTCGCCATCGCCCCGCTGCTGGTGCTGTGGTTGGGTTACGGTCTGGGCTCCAAAATCGCCATGGCGACGCTGATCATCTATTTTCCGGTCACCGCCAATTTTTATGACGGTTTGCGCCACACCCAGCGCGGTTGGCTGGATTTGGCCCGCGTCATGCTGCCCGCGCCCCGGCGTTGGGCGGTGTTGCGGCATATCGCCATCCCCGCCGCGCTGCCGGCGCTGGCGTCCGGCCTGCGGGTGGCGGCCGCCATCGCGCCCATCGGCGCGGTGATCGGCGAATGGGTCGGCGCCAGCGCCGGTCTGGGTTATTTGATGCTGCACGCCAACAGCCGGATGCAGGTGGATTTGATGTTCGCCGCCCTGCTGGTGCTGGCCGCTCTGGCGGTCGGGCTCTATTTTTTGGTCGATGCCGGGCTGCGGCGGCTGTTGCCGTGGCACCCCGCCGCGCCCGATAGTTTCGAAAGCGATTGAAAGGAAGCGGAAATGAAGTTGACTCTGTTGCGCAACTGCTTGTTGGCGCTGGTTTTGGCCGCGCTGGTTCCAGGCGCGTGGGCGGGAGAGGCGCCCGCGCCCGTCAAAAAACTGACCGTCATGCTCGACTGGTTCGTGAATCCCGATCACGCGGCGCTGGTCGTGGCGCAAGAGCGCGGTTTCTTCGCCGCTCAGGGCCTGGAGGTGGAACTGCAAACGCCGGCCGATCCCAACGACCCGCCCAAGCTCGCCGCCGCCGGCAAGGTGGATCTGGCGGTCAGCTATCAGCCGCAACTGTTCATCCACGTCAACGCCGGGCTGCCGATCAAGCGCATCGGCACCCTGGTCTCCACCCCGCTCAATTCGCTGGTGGTGCTGAAAGATGGGCCGATCAAGAGCCTGGCCGATCTCAAAGGCCACAAGATCGGCTACTCGGTCGGCGGTTTCGAGGAAGCCTTGCTCAAGGCGATGCTGGGCAAGGCCGGGTTGAAGCCGGAGGATGTGACGCTGGTGAACGTCAATTTCTCCCTGTCCCCGGCGCTCCTGTCGAAACAGGTGGACGCGGTGATCGGCGCGTTTCGCAATTTCGAGCTCAACCAGCTCGATCTGGCCAAAAAACCCGGCCGCGCGTTCTATCCGGAA
>JAEUPW010000127.1 GCA_016790045.1 Candidatus Competibacteraceae bacterium | reverse complement strand
ATTCGCGCTCGCGCTGCAATTCGATCAGCTCGACGTTTTGCAACTGGCGCAGCAACGCTTTGGCGTGATCGATCACCTTCATCTCGCGCAGCGCGCTACAGGAGGAATGCCAGGTGACTTTGATCGGCTGGCCGCGATCTTCCAATTTCAGATCGAGCGCCTTGACCAAGAATTCGCTCCACTCGAACACCCGGCTGGCGAAGCGTTGCGCCTCGGCGGCTTCGGGCTGATCGGCGAACAGTTTGGGGTAATGGTGCTTAAGCATCCCGCCGCACGAGCCGGACGGGATGATGATCGGATAATCTTTGGGGAACGCCTTGAGCTGTTGGCGGGCGACCTTGCGGGCTTCGTCCGGGAAACCGGAGTTGTAGGCGGGCTGACCGCAACAGGATTGAGCTTGCGGGTAAACGACCTGAATGCCTTCGCGCTGGAGCAGTTCCATGCCCGCCATTCCAGCCTGGGGAAAACACAGATCGATCAGACAGGTGCCAAAAAAATACACCTTCTCGGGACGAGTGGGCATCGTGGCTTCTTCTCCAACTTTCGTGGTCACTCCGTTTCCGCCGCATGGCACGCCACGCGATAGAAACGGTTTCTTCTTGTATTTATTGTAGTTGCGATCATCCGGCCTAAAGGAATTTCTTATTTTGGTCAGATGGTCTGACCAATTTATAGCAGCTTGTTTTTTGGATTGCAATATTTTGGTCATGTGGTCTGACCAAAAAATTTGCTACTCTGTAACGAGAAGCGTGGACTACTGTAGCGACGCAGTGTTTTAAACGGATGCGGGATGGCACAATTAAGCGGCGTATAGGAACCATTGAGCTTGGGTAAGACGACATGCACTACGAAACCATTAATCCGCCGAAAGTCGCGGACGCCATCGTCAGCCAGATCGAGCAACTGATTTTGGAAGGCGTGTTAAAGCCGGGCGAACGCTTGCCGCCGGAACGGGAATTGGCGCAGCAGTTGAACGTCTCCCGCCCGTCGCTGCGCGAGGCGATGACCACCTTGAAATCGCGGGGGCTGCTGCAAAGCCGGCGCGGCGGGGGCAATTACGTCATGGATGTCATCGCGCCGGCCTTGACCAACCCGCTGATCGAGCTGTTGCGCAACAATCCCAAAGCGATGTTCGACGTGCTCGAATTGCGCCATGCCCTGGAGGAAGTCGCCGCCTATTTCGCCGCGTTGCGAGCCACCGATGCCGACCGGGAAATTCTGCGCTGCCGGTTTTCCGCCTTGGAAGACATCCAGCGCGGCTCGCGCGAGCCGCAGCACGACGCGCTGGCGGACGCCAGCTTTCACCTCGCCATCGCCGACGCCTCGCACAACGTGGCGCTGATTCACGTCATGCGCGGCTTGTTCGATTTGCTGTTGAGCAATATCTGCCGGTCGCTGGAACGGCTTTACACCCGCGAAGGCAGCTACGAAGTGATCCATTCCCAGCATCACGCCATCTTGCAAGCGGTGATGGCGCGCGATCCGCAAGCCGCCCGCCAGGCCGCGCACGTCCATCTGTCTTACGTGGAAACGACCTTGCAGGATATCGAGGCGGAAGCGGGACGGCAGGAGTTGTCGAAACGCCGCTTGGAAAGCTTGCGGGATTTGGAAACCAACGCCGCATCCTGACCGGCGATCTTGCGAGCATTGGAACCCGCGCGGCTTCGGGCCGATATGAAACGGCGATGCCGGGCCGGCGCTCGCTGGCGCGCGGCCTTCGACACGCTGGCTTTTCTGGTGCTGCTGCTCGGGTTGGGCTGGTTGTTGATCGAGGGCGCGGGGACGCTGCACTACAACTGGCAATGGTACCGTGTGCCGCAGTACCTCTACCGTTTCGAGCAGGGCGCTTTTCAGGCGGGACCATTGTTGCGCGGATTGGGCGTGACGCTCGCGCTGAGCGGTTGGAGCCTGTTATTGGCGGTTGGCTTTGGGCTGACGGCGGCGCTGTTGCAGCGCTCGACCTCCTGGGCCGGCCACGCGGTGGCGCGGGTTTATGTCGAAGTCGTCCGCAATACCCCGATGCTGGTGCAACTTTATCTGGTGTATTTCGTGCTCGCGCCGATTCTGGGCTTTGATCGGTTCGCGGCGGCGGTGCTGGCGCTGGCGATTTTCGAGGGCGCTTACGCGGCCGAGATTTTCCGCGCCGGGATCGAGGCGGTGCCGCGCGGTCAGTGGGAAGCGGCAAACGCGCTCGGGCTAGCGCGGTTTGCGCTCTACCGGCATGTGGTGCTGCCGCAAGCCGTGCGCGTGGTGCTGCCGCCGTTGACCGGTTTGGGGGTGTCCTTGATCAAGCATTCGGCGTTGGTCAGCGTGATCGCGGTGGCCGATCTGACCACCGAAGGCCGCAACCTGATCGCCGATACGTTCATGACCTTCGAGCTGTGGTTTACCGTCGCGGCGCTCTATCTGGCGCTCACCGCGACTCTGTCGCTGCTGGTCGGCTGGCTGGAGCGGCGGCTGGCCGTCGGCGGCATGGGACGCCTCTGAATCGTGCATCCGCGCAAGCTTCGGTTCGGCTGGCTGGATGCCCTGGTGCTCGCGGTCATTTTTGGGCTGGTCGGCTACGTGCTCTATCGGGCGCAAAACCATTTTCACTATCGCTGGGATTGGCGGCTGATTCCGGGCTACTTCATCCGCCACGACCTCGAACAAGGGCGTTGGGTGCTGAATTTGTTGGGACAGGGGTTGCTGATGACGGTGCGCCTGGCCGTTTGGGGCAGCTTGCTGGCGGCGCTGATCGGGGGATTGCTGGGGCTATGCCGGGTTTCCCGGAGCCTGTTTCTGCGGCTGCTCGGCCGAAGCTACGTCGAGCTGATCCGCAACATGCCGCCGCTGGTGTTTATTTTTGTCTTCTACTTCTTCCTCAGCAGCCAGTTGATGCCGGCGCTGGCCGTGGAAAACTGGATGGCCGAGGCCGCGCCGGCGACGCTGCGGGCGCTGGCGGTGCTGTTTGGGCCGCCGGAGCTGCTGCCCAACTTTCTGTCCGGTTTGCTGTGTCTGGCTTTGTTCGAGGGCGCTTACGTCGCCGAAATCGTCCGCGCCGGCATCCAGTCGATTCCGGTGGGGCAATGGGAAGGCGCATCGGCACTGGGATTGCATCCCCAGCAGGCATTGGCCAACGTGATTCTGCCGCAAGCGCTGCGAACGGTGGTGCCGCCGCTGGCCGGGCAGTTCATTTCGCTGATCAAGGATTCCTCGCTGGTTTCGCTGATCTCCATTCAGGAAATGACGTTTTCCGGCACCGAACTGGCGGTGTCGTCGGGACGGGTGTTCGAGGTTTGGCTGACCGTGGCGGCCCTGTATTTTTTGTTGTGCTTCAGCCTGTCGAGGGTATTTCGGCGGTTGGAAAGCCGCTTGGGCCAAGGCGGCCATCATCCGCATTAACCGCTTTTGCCATCGCGAACACGATGCCGACTTATCGAAATTTTGGCGGATTTTGCCGTAAGGCCAAAGCCTGTATCGCCAAGAAACAAAGCGGGTTCGCGGAATACACTATCGAAACACCGGAGGGGATGGCGGCTTTGGCCCGCGTCGGCGCAGGGTATGGAGTGCCGCTTCCAGTTTGGCCAGGCCAGACATCCGAGGCTTGACCAAACCGGGTCACGAAACGTTTTTGAAAGGCCGCGTTGATCGCGCGCGGGACGATAGCGCATTTTAATTTTGTGGCTTATCGGATACTGTATTGTTATACGTGGCCGACTGTCTCATTTTAGATACGGTTGAGTTGAATCGGTCATCACCGAGGTCAAGCCGATGATCGAAATGATCAACAAGGGGATGCAAGACGATGCTGGGCAATAAAAGCAACAAGCTGGTGGCGGTGGTTACCGGGGCCAATCGCGGCTTGGGGTTGGAGACGGTCCGACAGTTGGCCAAGCTCGACATCAGGGTGATCGCGACCAGCCGCAACTCGGGCAAGGGTGAAATCGCGGTGGAAAAACTGCTGGCCGAGGGCCTGGATGTGGTCTTTCAGGCGCTGGATGTCAATTCGGAAAGCAGCATTGCCGATTTGGGCGCGTTTATCCACAGCCGTTGCGGGCGGGTCGATATTCTGGTCAACAACGCCGGCGTCTCGCTCGACAGCCACGGCTCCGAAGACGCGGGCGGGGCCAGCGTGTTCAACGCCAGCCTGAAAACGCTGTCGGCGACTTTGCAGACCAACCTGTACGGTCCGCTGTTGCTGGCTCAGGAATTGGTGCCGCTGATGAAACAGCAGCATTACGGCCGCATCGTCAACCTCTCCAGCGGCATGGGTCAGTTGAGCGACATGGAAGGCAAATCGCCGGCTTATCGGATTTCCAAAACCGCCTTGAACGCGCTGACCCGCATCCTGGCGGCCGAGACGCAGGGATTCAACATTCTGGTCAATTCGGTATGCCCCGGCTGGGTGCGCACCGACATGGGCGGACCCGGCGCGGAGCGAAGCGTGGAACAGGGCGCCTCCGGCATCGTTTGGGCCGCCACCTTGCCCGACGGTGGACCGAGCGGCGGTTTTTTCCGGGACGGTCAGCCGATTCCCTGGTAGCGGCCATCGCCGGCGGCGGGGGTCGGGGTATCGTCCGGTTCCCACGCTCCCAGCAGCCGCTCCAACTCGATCAGGTCGCGGATTTCGGCATCGGCTCTCGGGCCGCCGGGCCACTCTCGGCCGGCCCGATTGACCCACACGGTCCGCATGCCCGCATTGGCCGCGCCCCTAATATCGTGTTCGGGATCGTCGCCGACATGGACGATCTGTTCGGGACGCGCCGACAAGCGCCGACAGGCCAGCTCGAACATCAGCGGGTTCGGTTTGGCCGCGCCCGCTTCGATGGCGTTGAGCGAAAAACTGAAGACATCGTGCAAGCCGATCAACCGGATGTCGGCGTTGCCGTTGGACAAGGCGGCCAGGGTATAGCGCCGGGACAGCCGCTCCAGCGCCGGGCGCACCTCGCCAAATAGCGCCACTTCATTGCGGGCGATGAAAAACACCGCGAACGCCGCCTCCGCGTCGAATTCCGCATAGCCGGCCCGCGCGGCCGCCAGATGCAAGGCGTCCTTGCGCAACCGCGTGCGGTCGTGGGCGATGGCCGGGCGCAGGGCGGCGACTTCCTCGCTCATCTCGCGCAATTCCAGCGGGGTAAAACGCTGCGCGATGCGCGGATAGCGCGCCATCAGCCAATCGTGCAGCAACCGCTCGGCGCGCTCGACCACCGGCCAGATGTCCCAGAGCGTGTCGTCCAGATCGAAAGTGATCGCTTTGATCATCGGTTCAGGCCAGCAGCCGCAAACCGCGTTCCAGATCGTTTTGCATGTCCGCCACGTCTTCCAGGCCCGCCGAAATCCGCACCAGACCGTCGCCGATGCCGGCGGCCGCGCGCTCCTGCGGCGTCAGCCGGCCGTGGGTGGTGGTGGCCGGATGGGTGATGGTGCTTTTGGCGTCGCCCAGATTCGCGGTGATCGAAATCATGCGGGTCGCGTCGATCAAGGTCCAGGCCGCCTCCCGCCCGCCGCGCAGATCGAAAGAGACGATGCCGCCGAAACCGCTCTGCTGCCGTTTGGCCAATTCGTGTTGGGGGTGCGAGGGCAATCCGGGATAGTAGACGCGCTCCACCGCCGGTTGCGTTTCCAGCCAGCGCGCCAGTTCCAGCGCCGCCTCGCTGTGCGCGCGCATCCGCAGCTTCAGCGTTTCCAGACCTTTGAGAAAGACCCAGGCGTTGAACGGGCTCAAGCTGGGGCCGGCGGTGCGCAGGAAACCGTAGATATCCGTGCCGACCCGCTGGCGGTCGCCGATGACGGCGCCGCCCACGCAACGGCCCTGGCCATCCAGATATTTGGTGCCGGAATGGATCACCAAATCCGCGCCCAGCTTAAACGGTAGCTGCAAGGCGGGCGTGCAGAAACAATTATCGACCACTAGCAGGCAGTCGCGGGCGTGCGCCAGCTCGGCGAGCGCGCGAATATCGGCCAGCTCGGTCAGCGGGTTAGAAGGGGTTTCGAGGAACAGCAGCCGGGTTTCCGGGCGGATCGCCGCCTCCCAGGCGTTAAGATCGCTCAAAGGGACATAGCTGACCGCGACGCCGAATTTGCCGAGGTATTGGTTGAACAGCGAAACCGTGGTGCCGAACACCGCGTTGGCCGAGACGATGTGATCGCCGCTTTTCAGTAACGCCATGCAGGTCGCCAGAATCGCCGCCATGCCGGAACCGGTGGCGATGCAACTTTCGCCGCCTTCCAGCGCCGCCAGCCGCTCTTGAAAAACCCGAACGGTCGGGTTGGTGAACCGCGAATAGATATTGCCGGTGGCGGTGCTAAAGCGTTCGGCCGCTTCGGCGGCATTGGCGAACACGAAGCTGGAGGTCAGAAAAATCGGCTCGGCGTGTTCGCCTTCCTGGGTGCGGACCTGGCCGGCGCGCACGGCCAGACTGGAAAAGCCAAATTCGGGATCGGGTTCAAAAATCATGTCCGGGCATCTCCGCGATGGATGGATCGTGATGAGAGAGCCGCCGAGCGCTACGGCGTCGGGCGGGTGCGCGGGCACAAAAAAACCCGCTCGCGGATCATCCAGGGCAGGCTCGACCCGCTTTAGCAACATTTGTTAAGCGCCCGCAAGCTGAGAACTCAAATCGGCGCTAAGAAAAGCTTAGAAGGTCGGCTCTGCGCTGTCAAAAAGAAACGGCGGCGATCAGTGGTTGTTGTGCAGGTCGATGATCGCGCTGTTGGTGTTGTTGGGCTGGGTTTTGGCGGCGTCGGAGCGCGCGCGGGCCAAGCGCTCCAGATAGTGGCGGTCGATATCGCCCGTGACGTATTCGCCGGTAAAACAAGAGGCGTCGAACCGTTGCAACCGGGGGTTGCCGCGCCGCACCGCTTCCTCCAGATCGGCCAAATCCTGAAAGATCAGATAATCCGCGCCGATGGCCCGCGCCACCTCGTCCTCGGAGCGGCCGTGAGCGATCAGCTCGTGAGCGGCGGGCATGTCGATGCCATAAACGTTGGGGTAGCGCACCGGCGGCGCGGCCGAGGCGAAATAAACCCGGCGGGCTCCCGCTTCGCGCGCCATCTGGATAATTTGCTCGGAAGTGGTGCCGCGCACGATCGAATCGTCCACCAGCAGCACGTTCTTGCCGCGAAATTCCAGGTCGATCGGATTGAGCTTCTGGCGCACCGATTTCTTGCGGATTTTCTGCCCCGGCATGATGAAAGTGCGGGCGATGTAGCGGTTTTTGATGAAGCCCTCGCGGTATTTGATCCCGAGGATCGAGGCCATTTGCAGGGCGGCGGTGCGGCTGGTGTCGGGGATCGGGATCACCACGTCGATGTCTTGCTCCGGCCAGTCCTTGAGAATTTTTTCGGCCAGGTACTCGCCCATGCGCAACCGCGCCTTGTGCACCGAAACCTGATCGATGATCGAATCCGGCCGCGCCAGATACACGAACTCGAAAATGCACGGCGAGTTGATAGGTTGATCGGCGCACTGGCGGGTGTGAATCTGGCCGTCCATGTCAAACAGCACCGCCTCGCCCGGCGCGACATCGCGCACCCGCCGGAAATCCAGCACGTCCAGCGCCACGCTTTCGGAGGCGACCATGTATTCCATGCCGTTCTCGGTCTCGCGCCGTCCGTACACCAGCGGCCGGATGCCGAAGGGGTCGCGAAACGCCACCAGCCCGAAACCGACGATCAGGGCCACGGCGGCGTAAGCGCCCCGCACCCGCCGGTGCACCGCCGCCACCGCCGCGAAGATATCTTCGGCGTCCACCGACAGCTTGCTGCGCTGCTGGAGTTCGTGAGCGAACACGTTGAGCAGGATTTCGGAGTCGGAATTGGTGTTGATGTGGCGCAGGTCAGAGCGGAACAGCTCGTCCTTGAGCTGGTCGGAGTTGGTCAGATTGCCGTTGTGGGCGAGGGTGATGCCGAATGGCGAATTGACGTAGAAGGGTTGGGCTTCGGCGGAATCGGAGCTGCCGGCGGTCGGGTAGCGGACGTGGCCGATGCCGATGTTGCCGTGCAAGTTGAGCATGTGACGGGTCCGCACCACATCGCGGATCAGGCCGTTGTCCTTGCGCAGAAACAGCCGGCCTTGGTCGCAGGTCACGATGCCCGCCGCATCCTGGCCCCGATGCTGCAACACGGTCAAGCCGTCGAACAGGCTCTGATTGACCGGACCGCGCCCCGCAATACCGATAATTCCGCACATTGGCCATGATCCTCCGCGCCAGACGGCGCTCGCCGCCAGGGACCGCAACTCAATTGAAGCGAATGTACTGAGCCAATTCCGGGGGCAGATAGCCCCGCAGCCAAAGCGCGCTTTCCTGAAAATGGCCCAGCAGCCGCGCCTGTTGCCACCAGGCGTCGTGAGGCAAGGGGGTCACGCCGGCGGCCAGAACCAACAAGACGATCACGGCGGAACCGCGCGCGAAGCCAAACAGCATCCCCAGCAGCCGGTCGGTGCCGGTAAGTCCCGTGTAATCGACCAGATAGGAAGCGAGAATGCCCAGCAGCCCGCCGAGCAGCAGCGTCGCCAGGAACAGTCCGCCGAACGCGGCGGCAAAACGCAAGGGCGCGATGTCGATATAAGGGGTGAGGAAAGCGGCGCCGTCTTGGGCGAACAGAAACGCGATGGCGAAGGCGGCGATCCAGGTGGCCAGCGAAATGACTTCGCGCAATAGACCGCGCCAAAGTCCGAGCAGCATAGAAAGGGCGACGACGATGACGATGAGGTAATCAGCCCAATTCATGTGGTGCTCGTTCCTGCCTTTTCGGGGTCACGCGCGCGCTGGCGGTGGGTCAAAAGAACCATTTTAGCAAAATCCTCTTTCAGCCGAAACCGTGGAGCCGACCGGGAGCGGTTTCAACGCCAGACTCGCACTTGATACATCATCCGGCCGTTGACATTGATCTGCTCCACCGCCACGCGGATGTTCTGGCTGCGGTAGTAGTCGCGCATGGCGTGGGCGTTTTCCTGGAGGGCATAGCGGCCGGCCACGGTGCCGGGGCCGGCGGGGGCCGATTGAGGTCTGGCAACGGGGGCAGGCGGCCGCTGGGGCGGCAGCGCGGCCGCCGGTTCCGATTTGGCCAGCAGTTCGATCTTCGGCAGCGCGGGGCTGGGCCTGGCGCGCGCGGGCGCGACCGGCTCGCTGGGGTTCGGGAGCCGGTTGGCTTCGCGCGCCGAAGCGAGCTCGGCCTGCGCCTTGCGTCGCGCGGCTTCGGCGCGGGTGGCTTCGGCGCGCGCGACCTCGGCGCGGGCGGCTTCGGCTTGAGCGGCTTTGCGGGCGGCCTCGGCGCGGGTCGCCTCGGCTTGGGCGGCTTCGGCCTGGGCGGCCTTGCGGGCGGCTTCGGCTTGGGCGGCCTTGCGGGCGGCTTCGGCGCGCGTTTCCTGCCGGCGCGCCGACTCGGCCGCGCGCAGGGCTTCGTCGCGGACGGCGGCCGAATCTTGCTGCGGCGTTTGACTGGACGCCGCTTTCTGCGCGGCTTCGAGCCGAACCGCATCCGCCTTGGCGATGGCGCTGCGCTCGGCTTCGGCTTTAGCGCGGGCGCGCTCGGCCTCGGCGCGGGCGGCTTGGCGTTCGGCCTCGGCTTTGGCTCGGGTCGCGGCGATGCGTTCGGCCTCGGCTTTGGCCCTGGCTTTCGACGCCGCTTCTTGCGCCGCTCGACGCCGCGCCGCTTCTTCCTGAGCGGCTTTGGCGATCTCGGTCTCGGCGGAACCGGCCGCCGGGGGCGGGGGCGTCCGGCGCGCCGGTTGCGGCTGCGGCTGCGGCTGCGGCTGTCGCGCCGGCGGAGGCGAAACAGGGGTTCTGACGATGTTTGCGGGCGGTTCGACCGGCTCTCTCGCTATGGGCGTGGCCGGCGTTTCGGGGCGCGAGGCGGTCGATGGCGCGGTGGCGGCTTCGCCGGCTGACGCGGGTTCGGGCGCGGGCGCGGGCTCGGGGGCGGGCTCGGGCTCAGGTTCGGGCGCTTTGGGGGTCGGTTGGAGTTGGGGTTGACTGAAGGTTAAGCCCGATTGGGGTCTGGGCCGCAGCGGCGGTGGCCGGTTGGTCGTCGGCGTGGCGGTTGTCGGCGGCTCTTGCTTGTCCTCTACGAGTTCGGGAATAAAGATGACCGCCAGCGCCGCAACGACAGCGGCCCCGACCAAGCGTTGAGCTAGACGGCTATCCATGGTTAAACCTCCGTTGAAAGCGGTAGAGGAGCGTTGTGCGTCCACGGTCGCGCCGCCAACGCGGGCGCGACGATATGAAAAGAGCCGAACACGACGATTCGATCACCGGCGGCGGCGATGGTTTTCACGGTCTGACACGCTTCAATAATATCGTTTGCGGGGGTCGCGCGCAGGCCTTCGGCGCGCAACCGGGCGGCCAGTTCCTCGCCGCCGCGACCTCGCGGCCCACCGAGCGTGACCGGGTGCCAGCCATGCACCGAACCGGCCAAGGCACGGATGATGCCGTCGGCATCCTTATCCGCCAGCAGTCCCACCACGGCGAAGGTTTGGCCCGAACAAGGCCGATCCCGCAAATTGTCCGCCAGCACCCCGGCGGCATGCGGATTATGCGCAACGTCGAGAATCCACTCAACCGGACCGGGGATGATCTGAAATCTTCCGGGAAGCCGCGCCGCCGTCAAGCCGGCCCGCACGGCGTCCGGGGCGACGGGCAGGCGGTCGCGCAAACACAGGAGCGCGGCGAGCGCGGCGGCGGCGTTGCCGGGTTGCTGCTCGCCGCTCAACGCCGGGAGCGGCAGCGCGTCGAGCCGACATTCGCCGTTCCACCAGCGCCAATGCGAGCCGGTGCGGGCGAAAGCGTAATCGCGGCCGACAAGCTGGAGGTTGGCGCCGATGGCGCGGGCGTGGTCCAACAATCGCGCGGGCGGGTCGGGGTCGGCGCAGATCGCCGGGCGATCCGGGCGAAAGATGCCGGCTTTCTCGTAACCGATGCTGTCGCGATCCGGCCCCAGCCATTCCACGTGGTCGATGCCGACGCTGGCCACCAGCGCGGCGTCCGCATCCACGATATTGACCGCGTCCAGACGGCCGCCCAGGCCGACTTCCAGCACCGCGACATCCACATCGGCTTCCCGGAACAACTCCAAGGCCGCCAGCGTGCCGAATTCGAAATAAGTGAGCGACCGTTCGCCGCGCGCGGCGTCGATGCGGGCGAATGCGCCGCAGATGGCCTCGTCTCCGGCGTCCGCGCCGTCGAGGCGAATGCGCTCGTTATAGCGCAGCAGGTGAGGCGAGGTATAGGCGCCGACCCGATAGCCGGCCGCGCGCAAGATCGCGTCCAGAAAGGCGACGCACGAGCCTTTGCCGTTGGTGCCGCCGACGGTGATGACCGGATAAGACGGCGCTCGCGGTTGCAAAAGGCGAAAGACCGCCCGGACCCGATCCAGGCCCAGTTCGATGGCGCGGGGGTGCAGGGTTTCCTGCCAGGACAGCCACTCGGCGAGCGTGTCGAAACGCGGTTCGGGCATGGGGCGAGCGTCGCCGGATTCAGGCCGCCAGGGCGTCCCGGCCGGTCAGCATCGCCAGCAGCGACGCCAGCCGGTCGCGCAGTTCGCGCCGGTCCACGATCATGTCGATGGCGCCGTGCTCCAGCAAAAACTCGCTGCGCTGAAAGCCGGCCGGCAATTTTTCCCGCACCGTCTGCTCGATCACGCGCGGCCCGGCGAATCCGATCAGCGCTTTCGGCTCGGCGATATTGATGTCGCCCAGCATCGCGAGGCTGGCGGAAACGCCGCCGGTGGTCGGGTTGGTCAGCACCGACAGGTAGGGGATGCCGTGCTCGGCCAGGCGGGTCAGCGCCGCGCTGGTTTTGGCCATTTGCATCAGCGACACCAGCGCTTCTTGCATCCGCGCGCCGCCGCTGGCGGAGAAACAGATGAAGGGGCTATGTTCGTGCAAGGCGATTTGCGCGGCGCGGACGAAGCGCTCGCCCACCACCGAGCCCATCGAGCCGGCCATAAACGCGAACTCGAAGGCGACGGCGACGACCGGCAGCCCTTTGAGCTGGCCGCGCATGGCGATCAGGGCGTCTTTTTCGTTGTGGGCCTTTTGCGCCTGCGCCAGCCGGTCGCGATACTTTTTGCTGTCCTTGAATTTCAGGAAATCGACCGGCTCGATGCCGTCGCCGATTTCGGTGGGGCCGTCTTGGTCGAGAAAGCCCAGCAGGCGCTTGCGAGCCCCGATCGCCATGTGGTGGCCGCACTTGGGGCAAACCTGGAGATTGCGCTCCAATTCGGAGCCGTACAGCACCGCGCTGCACTCCTCGCATTTGTTCCAAAGGCCCTCGGGGACTTGATGCTTGTTGCGGCCGTCGGTGCGAATCCGCGAGGGGACCAGCTTTTCGTACCAGCTCATAACGGTATCCGGGCTGACAAGTGAACGGTGCGGGTGGCGCGTCGGCGGGGGGCGATTCAGTCGGCCAGGGCGGCGGGCGCGGCGACCCGGTCCATCGCCTGACGCATCGCGGCCAGCGAAGCGGCGACCTCTCGGCGCATCCTTTCGGGATCGTCCGCCAGTTCGCCCATTTTGGCGACCAGCGCGCTGCCGACCACCACGGCGTCGGCGACTTGGGCGATGGCGGCGGCGGTCGGCGGGTCTTTGATGCCGAAGCCGACGCCCAGCGGCAAATCGGTCCGGGCGCGGATGGCCGCCAGCTTGGCCGCCACCTCGCCGACATTCAGCGCCGCCGAGCCGGTGACGCCTTTCAGGGAGACATAATAGAGATAGCCGCGCGCCAGGCGGACGGTTTGCTGGATGCGTTGGTCCGAACTGGTGGGCGCCAGCAGGAAAATGGGCGCGATGCCCGAAGCGTCCAGCAGCGCCGCCATCTCGACGGCTTCCTCCGGCGGCAGATCGACGGTCAGCGCGCCGTCCACGCCGGCCTCGCGCGCGGCGGCGGCGAAGGCGGCGTGGCCCATGCTTTCGATGGGGTTGAGATAGCCCATCAGCACCAGCGGGGTTTCGCTGTCGGCGCGGCGGAACTCGCGCGCCAGCTCGAACACTTTCCGCAAGGACATGCCTTGGGCCAGCGCGCGCTCGCAGGCTTTCTGGATCACCGGACCATCGGCCATCGGATCGGAAAACGGCACGCCCAGCTCGATCAGGTCCGCCCCGGCCGCGACCAGCGCGTGCAGCATGGGCACGGTCGATTCCGGACGGGGATCGCCGGCGGTGATGTAGGGGATCAGGGCCTTGCGACCGGCGCGGCGCAAGGCGTCAAAACGGCGGGCGATGCGGTTCATGCGGCGAAACCCGTTTAAAGTTGGATGCCTTCGAGCGCGGCAACGGTGTAAATATCCTTGTCGCCGCGTCCCGACAGATTGACCGCGATCCGCTGATCGGGGCGCAAAGTCGGGGCGAGCTTGGCGGCGTAAGCCAGGGCGTGGCTGCTTTCCAGCGCCGGGATGATCCCTTCGGTGCGGGTCAGATCGTGAAAGCCTTTGAGGGCTTCCTCGTCGGTGATGCTGACGTATTGGGCCCGACCGATATCCTTGAGCCAGGCGTGTTCCGGGCCGACGCCCGGATAATCCAGTCCCGCCGAAACCGAATGGGTCTCGATGATCTGCCCGTTCTCGTCGTTGAGCAGGTAGGTGCGATTGCCGTGCAGCACGCCCGGCCGGCCGGCGCACAGGGTGGCGGCGTGGCGGCCGGTTTCGATGCCCGCGCCCGCCGCCTCGACGCCGTAAATGGCGACCTCGGCGTCGTTTAAAAACGGGTGGAACAGGCCGATGGCGTTGGAGCCGCCGCCGACGCAGGCGACCAGCGCATCGGGCAGACAGCCGCAGTCGGCCAGCATCTGCTCGCGCGTCTCCCGGCCGATCACCGCCTGAAATTCGCGCACCATCAAAGGATAGGGATGCGGGCCGGCGACGGTGCCGATCATGTAGAAGGTATCGTCGACGTTGGCGACCCAGTCGCGCAGCGCTTCGTTCAAGGCGTCCTTGAGGGTGCGGGAGCCGGAATCGACCGGCTGGACGGTCGCGCCCAGCAGCCGCATCCGATAGACGTTGAGCGCTTGGCGTTTGATGTCGTCCGTGCCCATGTAGACCACGCATTCCATGCCGAGGCGGGCGGCGATAGTGGCGGAGGCGACGCCGTGCTGGCCCGCGCCGGTTTCGGCGATCAGCCGGGTTTTGCCCATGCGCGCCGCCAGCAGGCCCTGGCCGACGGTGTTGTTGATCTTGTGCGCGCCGGTATGGTTGAGGTCTTCGCGCTTGAGATAGATTTGCGCGCCGCCGAGTTGCCGGCTCCAGCGCTGGGCGTGATAAAGCGGGCTGGGCCGGCCGACGTAGCGCGCCAGGTCGGCGTCCAGCTCCGCCAGAAACTCGGGATCATTGCGGTAGTTCTGCCAAGCCTGGTTCAGCTCGTGCAGCGCTTCCATCAGGGTTTCGGCGACGAAGCGGCCGCCGTAACGGCCGAAATGGCCGGCGGCATCGGGGAACTGGCTGTAATCGACCTTGTCAGGCAAAGCTTTCGCCGTCATACACACCTCGCAGGAATGCGCGCATCAGTTCGGCATCCTTGATGCCTTTGGCCGTTTCCACGCCGCTGCTGACATCCACCGCGTAGGGGCGGACCTGGCGGATCGCGGCGGCGACGTTGCCGGGATCGAGGCCGCCGGCCAGGATCAGCGGCTTGCGGCGCTCGGCGGGAATCCGGCCCCAGTCGAAGCCCTGACCGGTGCCGCCCATTGTGTTGCCGCCGTGGCTGTCGAGCAAGAGGCCCGCCGCAGCGGCGAAGCGCTCTTCGTAGTCTCGCACCTCGGCGCCCGCGCCCATCGGCACGGCCTTGAGATAGGGCAAGCCAAAGGCGGCGCAATAGTCGGGCGCTTCGTCGCCGTGAAATTGCAGCAGATGCAGCGGGACGGCCGTTAGAACAGCGCGCACCGCCGCCGGTTCTTCGTTTCTGAACAGGCCGACCATAGCGACGAACGGCGGCAAGGTCGCGATGATCCGGCGGGCCGTGGCCGCATCGACCGAGCGGGGGCTCGCGGGGTGAAACACCAGCCCGATCGCGTCCGCGCCCAAGCTTGCCGCCATCGCGCCGTCCTCGGGGCGAGTGATGCCGCAAATTTTGACGCGGGAGCGAGCGAGGGAAGTCATGGAATTCAAGGATGGGGCTGGCCGGCGGAGTGCGAAGACTAGCAGAAATCGAGCGGCTTTGCAGAAGCGCGGCCAAAACGTCACGGGGTGGAGGCCAGGCGGAAAGCGGCCTGGAAGCGGCTAGCCCCCGCCGCGTCGCAAGGCCAGTTCATGCAGGGCGAACAAGCTGGCGAACAGGACCAGCAAGCCGAGCGGGATCATTTCGAGCGAAATCTGGCCGGCCAACACCCCGACCAGGCCGGGCACGATCGCGGCGCCGAGCGCGGCGGTCGCCATTTGGATGCCGATGGCGTTGGCGGCGAAGCGCGCGCCCACCCGCCGGCTGGTTCCCGACACCAGGGCCGGGAAAATGGGGGCGATGGCGAACCCGATCAGCGCGACCGCGATGAGATCGAGCGCCTGCGCCGCATTCCACCACAGCAGGGTGACGCCCAGCAGCGCGCCCAGCAGGCCGGATCGCACCAGCGCATCGACGCCGAGCCGCTTGGCGAAAACCCCGGCGACGATCCGGCCCAGGGTGAAGGTGGCCCAATAGCTCCCCGCCACCAGGCCGGCGGTCGCCGGGGGGACGCCGCGCGATTCGGTGAGCAGGGTGTAGGCCCAGACACCCACCGTAAGCTCGCAGCCGGTGTACAGCAAAAACAGCAGCGCGTTCAGCCACACGCGGCCCTGGCGCAAGGTTTCCCGAAATGAAGTCTTGTAATCCGTCAAGATTTTCGGCCGATCGGCTTCAGCGGTTGTCGCGCCCCGATTCCACAAGCGCACTGTCAGCGCGAAACAGGCCGCCAGCAGCAACTGGAACCCGCCGACCACCAGATAGCCGATCCGCCAGGAATGCAGCGCGGTCAGCGCGACGGTCATGATCATCGGGCCGAGCGTGACGCCGATGCCGTAGCTCGCGTGCAGCCATTGCATGACGCGCTCGCTGAAGTGCGTCGCCGCATAGGTGTTGAGGCCGGCGTCGATCGCGCCAGCGCCCAAGCCCGCCACAACGCCGAGACCCACCATCGGCCACCACGCCGGCGCCAGGGTATAGCCGATCAATCCGGCACCGGTCAGCGCGCAACTGGCCGCCAGCACGAACCCCACCCCCAGCCGCGCGATCAGGTAGCCGCTGGAAAAGCTGGAGATCAGATAGCCGCTGACGGCGGCCGCCAACAGCGCGCCCATCGAATCCAGCGGAATGCCGAAGGTCGCGCGGATGGACGGCCAGGCCACGCCCAAAACGCCATCCGGCATACCCAGGGCTATAAAGGCGACATACGACAAGACGATAAGAGCGATTTTGGAGCGGTCCATTGGATCTGCCGCCGGTTGTGACGGTTCTCGCTCAATACGTTGACAGAGCCCACTCGGCGGCTTTTTGCGCGTGCGGGGTGGCGGTGCCAAACGGCGGCAGCGACGAATCCTCCGGGCCGACCAGCGGGGAAATTTCGTTACCCAGAGGCTTGCGCGCCTTGAGCCTCAAAAGCGTTCACCGCCCGATTGATCTGCCGGTAATGGGGAACCGCCGATTGCCGGCTCATGCCGCCGACAAGGCCGATAGTTTTCAAACGCGGTTCCCGCATGGTGGCTGAAGGCCGCCCACGCGGTGTCGGGCGGCCTTGTCGGATCAGGCGGCAGCCGCCGCTTTTCGCGGCAGCCAGATTTCCCGGTCGATATTGGGCGCGATATCGGGAAACTGGTCGGGATCGAACACCGGCTGTTTCCCTTCC
>JAEUPW010000125.1 GCA_016790045.1 Candidatus Competibacteraceae bacterium | reverse complement strand
CGGCCAAACGGAGATTCGGCTCAGCAGCGCCGCCGTGGTGCGCGATGGCACCTTCATCACCTCGCGCGGGCCGGGCACGGCGATGGACTTTGCGCTGGCGCTGATCGAGCTGCTGTGCGGCCGCGCAAAACGCGATGAGGTCGAAGCGGCGTTGCAACGCGCTTGACATTCCGTCTCGCCGCAACAAAACCTTGGCGGTTGCGACTTCGATGATGGTATCGCTCGGGACAGGGGTGCCTCTGTTTCAGGGTTGATCGAGCGTTGGCGAAGCTCCCGCCGGCAACAGCGAGAACCGCCACGATTCCCGCGCCAGGACGCTGATTCGCTGACATAGCTCAACGCCAGTGAGCCGTCGTCCCTGCTGTTTTAAAGCCGTTGCGACAATCGCCAACGCGCGGAGCATTTCCAGCGCGATGCTGGCCGTTCGCGGGCTGAGGCCCATCGCGGCTTCATCGCGTTGAAGCTGTTCCACTCGACGCATCTGAGCGCGGATATCGATGGGCGTCACCAACGTGAGCGGTGCTTGGGCCGCGCTCGAAAGCTGTCCGCCGACAAGGTCGGAAAAAGCAAAAATATCTCCCGTTTTGTTGTTGGCCATACCCGCCGCAAGCGCGATATCTCGACCCTTGTAGATAATGGCCTCCGCCTCGCCGGCTGAAGGAGCATCGCGCGCTTCAGCCTCCACGATCCGAACGCGGCGACCTCGCTCGTTCAAGTGCTGCGCCAGCCAGCGCGCCTGCTCGGAAACAGGCGGATGCAGCACCCCGCAGGCGATCTCCTGCGCGCGATCCGATACGGGAGGGCGCACGCTGAAACGTGGGCCCGTAGCGGCGGGATCGGCGGCCCAAGCCATGGTCACCACCACACCCGCAAGATCGCGGTCAGCGAGCACAAGCTGGCGTCCAAAGAGGCCGCCCTGACGGTTGATCGCATCGATCTCGCGTTGCATCAGCAGACCCACCGCCGCCGTGGCTTCGGCGTCGAGCCCCGCGCCATCGAGCGTGACGCCCAAGCGAAGGCTATCGGCCGCAAGCCCCGGTTCCGGAGGATAAGGCAGGGTGCGCAGGTAAGCGGCGAGCGCCCGTTGATCCCGCTCCGATAGACCGTAAGCCGGCATGACCGATTTGAGGGCTCGTCCGCCCAAACCGCGCCCGGTGGAAAGGGCCGCCGTCAGCCACTCCAGCGCCCCATCGGGGCTCATGCCCCGCGCACCCGTCAACGGCGGCGCGACCACACCGCCCTCGCGAGTGCCCCCACCATCCGCGCCGTGACAGCGGGCGCACGCGCGATTGCGCGGCTCAAGATCGACGTCGAATTCCCGGTGCCTGGCAACGATGGGATCTTGCCCTTGACCCTCTCGATAAATGCTGCGACCGACATCGAACTCGCCGCCGCCGGCCGCCAGCAACAAGGGCGTCAGCGACAACAAGAGCCCTCTAGGCCAGCCAGGCATCGACTTCCGAGGCGATGGCCGGCGGTGCCGGCAAACCATAGAGCCGGCTCCAGTCCGAAGCGACCGCCCGCCCGATCGCGATGACTGGCGGATGTTCGTCGCGGCGCGGGTCGTAAGCCTCGAAACCGCGCCGCAGCTCATCGATCAGCCGGGGCTCTCCAGTGAAAAAATGCCAATCCGCGCCCGCTTTGTGCGCGTCCGCAAACGCCGCCAAGCGCGTCGGGGTATCGGTGTAAGGGTCCAAGGAAATGGAAACAAACACCACATCCCGCCCCATGGCCGCGCCGAGCAGAGCCTGCGCCTTGGCCAGCGACATCGACTGTAGCGGGCAGGTCATGGCGCAGGTGGTGAATATAAAGTTGAGCGCGGCGACCCTATCGCCTATGACCTCGCTCACCAGTTTCATTCGCCGGCCGCTGCGAGCGTCCAAAAGCGGTATGTCCGCCAACGAAACGGGGGCTCGCACCGCCCCCCGCGCAGGCGGTGCCATGCCGGTCAGCCAAATCCCCATCCCAAGCGCGCTGCCCATAAAGGAACGCCGACTCAAGGCTCTCATCGTTGTGCCCCTTCTTGCCGGACCACCGGCGCGCCTACAGTCCTCAGCGCGCCGCCCTGATCGAGGAATTCGACATACAGTTGCAACGGACCGTCATAATCCAGCGCGACGGGCGCGATATAAAGATCGTCGGCGCGTCGCACCTCGTTCAGCAACCGTCGCCAGTTGCCATCGCTGGCCATCAGCACCGCCCGATGAATCGCTAACGCCCCGGAATGCGGTCCCGAGAGCGAGAAACGCACCTGTTGATCGCGGCGTCGGATCGGTTCGACCTGCAAGGTAGCCGGCGGCGCAACGGCAGCGGTCGATTGGCCGGCGACAGCGGGATCGGGCGGACCGCCAATATCCAGTCGCGCACAATGCACTTTGTTCGGTTGTTCAGTCCGCACGACCGCCAGATAGGGTCCGCCATGGCGCGGGATCGCGCGGGCGGTATAGTCCCCTTCCTCAACATCCGGAACCGCTCCCCGATAGCGCAACAAAATCCCGGCCGGCGTCCCGGCGCGCAACGGCAATGACGACATGGGGGCCATCCCCTCCTCGCTGACCCTATACGCCGCGCGATCCCGAGCGCTGGCGAGAAAAATCCCGGCTTTCGGCACGCGCACCGCTAACGGCAGCCGCGACGCCTGCTGCGGGATTGCGCCGGATGTGCCCGCCGCAATGGTGGTGATGCCCGGCGGCCCGCCTTCAGGATCGAAGACCACACGGCTCACCCCCCCTTGTTGCCGGTGCATCAGGTAAAGGAAAGCATCGCTGAACATCGCGCCGATCACGGGATCGGTAAATTCTATCGTCCAGCGCTCGCGGTTTGCGGTCGTATCGTAGACGGTGACCGACTGGCCCGAGTCCGCCGTCAAGGCAAGCCAGCGGCCATCGGGGCTGCTTGTCAGCGACGAGGCTGGACGCGCCAGCGCCAACGAAACGGGGCGCTCGGGGCTATCGCGCGCGACAGCCAGCAACTGCCGGCCCGAGCGGTCCAAAGCATAAAGCGTGTCGGCCAGCGGCGCGAAGGCGGCGGCACGTACCGGCACGCCCACGCGAAACCGCCCCGCCAGCCCCAACCCGTCGATAAAGCTCCCATCGCCATTTTCGGCGAGAGCGAACAGACCTTCCTGGCCGGCGCTATCGAGCAACACCCGCCCTTGACCCACGCGGCCGGCCAGAGCGGGCGAGCTTTCCCGTTCCAACCGCAACACCTCGCCGTCGGCGGTCCCGACCCAAAACGCGGCTCCCAAAGCGGCCAACGCGCTGGGTGCGCTGGCCAGTTGATGCTTGGTCGCCACCGCAAAGGGATCGAGGGTCAATTTGGCGATTGTCCGGGTTTTGGCGAGAGCCACCCAAAGCTCCCGACCTTCAGCCTCGATAGCCCACGCCACAGGTGTTTCTGCCAACGACACGATGGCCTTGATGTTCGCCGAGGCAAGGTTGAGCTGCGGGTCCACCAACGCCAGGCGGCCGTCGTCGGTGGCCTGGATCACGTCGAAGCCATTGAGGTCGATGACGCCGGCCGGCGCGACCGGCGCATTGAGCAAACGGCTCACCCAAATCTCGCAACGGGTGCTTTCCGCCTCCGGGGCGCCGATGGGCGCCAGCCACAAAGCCGGCCGAGCGCCCGTCAGCGGAGCGCCTGTCGCGGGATCGCGGATCGAAATTCGAACATCCATCGGTTGACCGGCTGCCGGCGCGCCGCCTTGCGGTCCGGACGCTTGCACCGCAATGAACCGTTCGCGTTCATCCGTCGCGGCAAGTGCCGGCGCGACCGCCGCCAATGCGGCCGTCAGCATCGCTGGGAGCCTCATCGCCAGACCTCCTTACCCCGCATGCCAGGAAGACGACCCCGGCCGCTTGGCGATCTCCGGTCGGGGAGTTATTTGAGCCTTTTCTGCCGATAGATCGCGCTACAGATTCGGGCACGCGGCGGTTGCCGGATTGCCGCGAGCATCGATATAACCCCACGCGCCGCCGGCCACCATGTACGCCGGGCCGTCGCGATAGAGCCACAAGCCCTCTCGAATCGCGCCAAGATCCGCCGATATCGCTCTTTGCGGTCCCAACAGGCTGGACGTGGGCGAACCGAAACTCGCCAAACCCATATCGTCGTAACGGTGGCCGTAGGTGATGAAGGCTCGCTGCCGCGCGCGACCGCCCGGATGCACGGCCCGCACGATCACCCGCTCGCCCGGTTGAGCGCGAAATATCGGCGTCGCGATAGACTGAAAATCGGGCAACGGCCAGCAAGCCGGCAAATCGTGGCGGCTCAAATCCACCAGCCGCCCCCGCCCGGTTTCGGGATTGGGCGTGTCCTGCGCGCGAGGCAGGCCCAGGCGCGCCCACAGCGGTTCCGCGCGGTAGTTGAAAGCGAAATCGCCGCTGTCGTAGGAATCGTCGCAGACGTGGCAATCCGGGATAGACTGGCCATCCTGTTTCAGATTCAAGCCGTCCTGATAGACCAGCACGAATTCCCGAAAACAATCGCCGTTGTCGGAGCCGCGGCAGATTTGCGCCACGGTGCCGCCGTCCTGCTCAGACACGATGCGGGCGTTTTGCGGTTCGATCACCAGCGCGCCCACCAATCCCATGACCGGATGTCGGATCGGGTCCACCATCGAGGACAGCGCGGCGACCGTGCCGGATTCGACCTCGAACGGCCGCCATTTAAAGGTGAGGGTCCCGCCATTGCGTTCGGTGAGCACGCGCCCGGCATACCAGGCGGATTGCGCGGGTTCACCTCCCGGCGCTGTAACCGAAGGCATGGGCGCGTTGGAAGGATTGAGCCCGACGCGCGCGCCATCGTCCGCGCGCACGGCGTAAGACACCAGCGAGGGATGCAAACCGACCCGGCTGCTGGGCGTCAGTTGGTCGGCGGCGATGCTGCGGCCTCCGCTGTCATTCCAGGACACCACGGGCGGCAACCAGGCATTGTCCCTGGTGCGTGGCAGGGGAGCCGGGCCGAACCGATTGACGACTTCGACGTAGGCCATCTCTCCGCTGCGCATGCGCAGGACCAACGGCCGCCGGTTATCCGGGCTCACCGCCAATTCCTCGCTGCCGGGGGGCAGCTCCGCCGATGGCCCGCGCGGGCACGCCGGCGGCTGGTCATTAAAGCGTAGCGGTTTGACAAACTGACGCCTCAACACGAACCGTAGTCCGTCGGGATCGGTGATGCGCTCCTCGGCATTGTAGACAAGCGGTTCGCGGATCGCTTCGATACAGAACAAGCGCGCGGTGACTTCGGGCGGGCGATAAGCGTTGCCGGTCGAACCCAAACCCTCGATCCGCTCGATCCTGGGAAACAAGGACTCCGCTTCGGCGGCCGTCGTGGCGGGTCGAGCGTTGCCGCAGGCCGGGTCCGCCGCGCCGGATGGCGTTTTCGACCCAGGCTGGCCGCTGCCTGAACCCGGACCCGTTACCGGTTTGAGCGCCGCCAGCCGGCAACGGATCGGTTGCTTCCTGGCGACATCCAGGGTTTCTGGAGCGGCATAGCTTCTGAATAGACCCCAAGCGCCATTCCAGAGGGCATCGATGGAGCCGGCGTGATAGAGGTAATCCGTGGTCAGCGTCCTGAGATTGCCGAGCACGGCGGGTTCGATTTGCATGTCCATCTCGAAATGTTCGGAAATCCCGATTTCCTGACTCGCGACCCAGGGGCTGGCCGGATCGGCGGGATGCCGCTTCCAGCGTTGACCGTGCACGGTAAAAACATGTTGGACCTCTTGAGCGCCCTGGATCAACCGCACTTGTACCTTATCGCCGTCATAAGCCTCGAAAATCTCGGTGGAAGGATCGCCGCGCGCGTGGTTGCGTCGCGGGTCGATGGTGCCGTTGACCGCCGTTTGGCCGTGCGCGCGCGAATCGAAAACATTGGCCATGTCGCCTTGCGCGGTGGTCTTTTGGCGCCAATTGCCGTTGTCTTGGCGTCTGGCCACCCGCAAGGGCATGGGTTCATGTTTGTAGTTGATAAGGTAGGGATCGTGATGGTTGACCGAGATCGCTTCCGGCCGCTGCGGGGGCGCGACCGGCCGATTGTTTCGGTCGTAAAGCAAGGCGAAATCGGCGACCGCGAGCGCAAATTCGCGCCGGCTTCCGATCAGGTTGTCGCTGGTTGCAGGGTCGGGCGGCGTTTCGATGATGGCTTGCGTGCCCACAGCTTGGCCGTCGCGCTCCAGCGGCGTGCCGTCGGGTTTTTTCCAGATCGAACCTTTGGGTTCGACCAGCAGCGCGGAATAAAAGCCGTGCTGCTGGATCGACGAGGGGCCGAAATGGTCGTGGGTGAAGACGGTGCCGATAGTGCGGTCCTTACCCGTGCTGTCGCGCAGCGGGTCGGCCCACCAGCGCTGAATCGTGGTTTGATAAACCGGGTTGGCGGCCGTCCCCTTTAAGGCCAAGGGGCGCGGCGATTCGCCGGATTGCGACCAGTCCACTCCGCCGTTGGGCGCTTTGGAAGCGGCGATCAAATGGCCGATATGATCGCGGGCCAGCGTTCCGTCTTCGTAATTGAAACCGTTGCCCGAGCCATCCGAGGCGGTGACATCGAACTTCACCAAATGGATATGCTGGCCGATCACATCGACCGGGGTGGCCACCTGAAAAGCGTCCTTGGCCGTGTGTCCGGGCGCGCGGTTGGTGTGGCGAAATTCGATGCACTCGCCCGAGCGGGCGCGAAAGAAGAAGGGATCGGCCGCACGTCGCTTGTTTTCAAAATCCGCCACGTCCCGATCGAGGACGTTAATGCGCGCCTGCTTGTCGTGCCAGCCGTATTGGTTGACGACCAATTCGAGTTGGATGGCCGAAACATCGTAGCGTCGGGTGTCGGTCGCCAGCGATGGAGCGTCCTTGATCCAGTGACCGGCATTGCCCGAACCGGCCGGGCAGGGATTGGCGAAAGGAGCGCCGGCTGCGCGCGGCAACCCGTTGACCAGAAAATGGCCTTCTCGGCCGAGATCGCTCGCCAAGGGACGGATGATTTTCCGGCCGGCCGTTTCGTGAAAGCGCATCGCCGCGCGCTCCAACGCGGTCCCCTCTTGCGGCAGTATCTGCAAGTTGACGCTCTTGATGGGAAAGGTCATATCCGCCTGATCGAGCGCCTGGCCGATAGGCTTCAGGGTGCGCGTTCCCTCAAGCGTCAGATGTCGGGGCAGACCGGCATCCTCCGCCATGTCCAGCGGGGGTTGCGGGGCGCGGAAACCGGCTTTGCCGGGAATGTAGAACGGAAAGCCGGGCATGGCGTTCTCGCCGGCTTGGGCAAAGTACGTGGGTTCGGGCGCCAAAGCCTGTCCCGGCAGGGGAACGAGCGCCGGGATGGGCGTGCCGCCTTGAGTCGCGCCGGTGACCGGGTCCGTGCCTGACCCGGCGAATTCGCCGTTCATGCCGCCGCCGTCGGGCAACCGGCGCGTGCCGTCCTCCAGCACCTCGTGCACGCGCCACAAGGCCCACATGCCCTGGGCGAAATGGGGATAGAGATGGCAGTGAAAAATGGAATCGCCCGGCGTCAAGTTGAGGTTGCCCGTGCCGCCGTAATGGATTTCGTAGTTGAAGGTCTGAAAGGGGGCGATGGTCTGAGAATCGAGATAATTGGATTTGTCGTTGCCGGGCTGCGACAGCCATTGATGGGCATGCAGGTGAAAGACATGGGTTTCCTTCGGCCCGGCGTGAACGTTGTAAAACTTGACCCGGTCACCGAGATAAGAATGGTAAACATTGCTGGGATCGTCGGCGTATTGCGCCAGTAGCGCGGGATCGCCATTCGCCCAGCTTTGCAGGAAAAATTCCTCGTAAGCGCAGTCGACGCACTTTTTTGCCGGCCCCTTGCCCAAGCGGTTCGCCAGCAAAATCGGCCCCATTCCGCTCGCGCCGTAATTGATCCCGAAGCCGTCGCGGGTGCCGACCATTTGCTTGTGCCGCGCCGCCGCCGCCACATCGCCGGCCGCCGGCTCGTTTAAAACGGCGAAATCATCCGCGTGGAGGGTCTTCAATTCATCGTGAAAGAAAATGGCGAATTCGCGCCAGGCGCTCGTGGCGACGCTATCGGTAGGGGCTTCCCGCTGTTCGGCCAAACCCTTGGAAGCCCGATCCACCACGATGGCGGTCAAATCGCTGTGGACGATTTCATAGTGGCCCTCGGCGTGGCGCTGGAGCATGTTCATCGACGGCACGCCCTGCGGGTCGGTCGCCTCGTAGTCGAGAAAGCCTGGCGCTGGATTTGCTCGGCCGCAGGCGGCCTCGGCCTTACCGCGCGCGCAAGCCAGCGTTTCCGGGCTGACTTGACTGCGATAAAACTGCGAGCCTTCCGGTTCCACGATAATCATGCCGAACAAACCGTGCGTGAGCGATCCGCCGTCGCCTTCGCCACCGGCGATAGCCGCCGGGCTGGAAAAGAAGTAAGCGCCTGCCCGTTCGGCGCGAAAACGATAGACGCCACGAGCGCCCGGCTCGATTCCAACCAGGCCGTTGGCCACGCTGTCCTGGCCGTCGAGCGGCGGCAATCCCACGGCGGCGATGCCCGCCCGCCGCGTCTTGGGATCGTTGGGCGGATCGGGCAACGTGACGCCTTCCGGCCTGCTGATCCCGCCACCCGACGGCGCCAGCAGATTTTGAAACCGGATTTCCAGCCGATCGCCCTCCGCAACCCGCAACACCAGCGGCCGGGGTCGCTTGCCGGGGCGCAACATGGCCTCTCCCGGCCGGTCTCCGACCACATCGCGGCGCAGCGCGTAGATCATGCCCCAAGGGTCGCGGCTGCCAAACCGGTTGTAGACGATGGGTTGATTGATCGCCACCACATCGGCAATCACGGTACGAACAGCGTTCACGGGTTGTCCGCTCGCGGAGGCGCACGCGACCATCAACAAGACAAGCAGCGCGCCGCTGAACCGGGTCATGGCCGCGAAGCGCTTTCCACAAGGTCTGGCAAGCATCGTTTAGCTCCCCTCGAAAAGCCGACAAGCTTCAACCGAGCACGCGAATATCGTCGATCAACAAGGCCGGCGGATTGGTGAAGGCCAGCTCGTTCGGCTCGTCTAAAGCGGGGTCTGTCACGGTTTGGCCGTTGGCGACGGTCCATTCCAGAGTTCCGCTGAAAGGAGCGCTGACGGTCCACGTCGCGAAGCGCCAGCCCGTGGTGCGGCTGTTGGCCCTGGCCAATCCCGCCAGATCGGCCAGCACGACTGACCTGCCATAGGCTTGCGGAGCGCTGGGAACGGCTCTAAAGGTCGCAAAATCATTCCAAGGCATATCGCCCCAGCTCATGAAGTTCCAGGCGAACTGAAAGCGTTGGCCGGCGCTGAACTCCACGTTCCGACAAAGCAATTTCGCCCCGTCGGCCGCCATGGTTCGCACTCCGGATTGGGGGGTCACCTGCAAGCCAACCAGCTTTAAAGCCGCATCCGGATTGAGGCGAAAGCGCAGCGCATCAACCGCCTCCGGATTGTCGAGACAGACGAAGCGCCGGCTCGCGACCGCCTCCATCTTGGCTCCATCAGGCGCTTTGATCGAACGCATGGTCTGGACCATTCCCTGAGCCTCAAAATCGGAGGGTATATTGATCTGATAAAATACAATAACTCGTCTCGATAAAGGCATAACCGTGTCCTGGTGCTTACTCAAACGCCCAAGCCAAGAACGCTGGACCGTTAGAGTTTTCTGAGTGACCGTTCGCGGCGACGAGCGATTTCTATCTGTTTTGAAACAGCGAAGGCACGAAACTGCTGCCACCGGCACTCAGGTTTTGCTAGCGGTGTGCCAGTGTGAGGCTATACAACTCGATAAAACGAGTTTCAAATTGATCGCGGAAGTCGCCCCCTATAATTAATCTAAGATCAATTAAAGAGGCGAGAATTTATTTACTTTCAACAATCAAAAAGATAATCACAAGAGAACGAAAATTATTGCGCTTGCCGTAGCGGGATAAAATAGAATCGAACTTTTCATGACAGCGGCCACCTACGCCATGCGCGCGGTCTTGTGACCGACTTCAAAACGGAGCTTCTAGCGGAACGGACAAGATAACGACTGAAACAGTTATTCTTTCGATTGCTTCATTCTGAAACAATCTCAAACTCCCAAGACGCTTTTAAAGCGGCAGTCAAAAATCCTTCCGCTTCCAATCTGTGGTCAGCTCACCCCTATCCGACATCCTTCGGCCAGGCACCCAGCAACAAGCCCGCGCCGACCCCCGCCAGCAACCACGGCAGCAACGACCCCGGCCAAAAGCCCGTCGGTTGCGGGATGCCCAAGCCCAGCAGCAAAGCGGCGCTGACAATCAGCGCCGCGCCGACGGTAGCATGAAAATTGCGCCGGTTGGCCCGATGCAGGTCTCGGCGCAGTCGCTCCATTTCCTGCTTTTGCACCTGCACTGCCAGTTCGCCGCTGTTAGCCTTGCGCAGCAAGCCATAAACCAGATTCGGCAAATCCGGCGTCTGATCGGCCCAGCGCGGAATGAAGTATTTGATGCGCTTGATGACCGCCCACGGGCCAACCCGATCGCGCATCCAGCTTTCCAAAAACGGTTTGGCGGTTTTCCACAAATCCAGATCGGGATCGAGCTGGCGGCCCAGCCCTTCGATGTTGAGCAGGGTTTTTTGCAGCAGCACCAGTTGCGGCTGCACTTCCATGTTGAAGCGGCGGGCGGTCTGAAACAGGGTCAACAAAAAACCGCCGAAGGAAATGTCCTTGAGCGGCCGGTCGAAAATCGGTTCGGAAACGGTGCGGATGGCCGATTCGAACTCGTCCACCCGCGTTTCTCCCGGCACCCAGCCAGATTCGATGTGCAACTCCGCCACCCGCCGGTAGTCGCGCTGGAAAAAAGCCAGAAAGTTCTCGGCCAGATAATGCTGGTCGGTGGGGCTGAGCGTGCCGATGATGCCGAAATCCACCGCGATGTAGCGGGGATCGTCCGGGTCTTCGGCGTTGACGAAGATATTGCCGGGATGCATGTCGGCGTGAAAAAAGCTGTCGCGGAACACCTGGGTGAAGAACACCACCACGCCCCGCTCCGACAGCTTTTTCATGTCCACGCCCCGGCGGCGCAATGCGGCGATATCGCCGACCGGAATCCCGTAAATCCGCTCCATCACCAACACGTTGCGCCGGGTTTCCGGCCAGAAAACCTCCGGGACGTACAGGATCGGCGAGTCTTTGAAATTGTGTCGCAACTGGCTGGCGTTGGCGGCTTCGCGGATCAAATCAAGTTCGTCGAAAATGGTCTTTTCGTATTCGGCCACGACCTCGACCGGCCGCAACCGGCGGCCTTCTTTCCAATACCGTTGCGCCAGCGTCGCGATGATGAACAGCAGCTCGATATCCCGACGGATCACTTTTTCGATGCCGGGCCGCAACACCTTGACCACCACTTCGCGCCCGCCGCGCAGCCGGGCGGCGTGAACTTGCGCGATGGAGGCCGAAGCCAGCGGCTGGAAACTAAAATCGTCAAAGGCCGCTTGCCAAGGCTGGCCGTAGGCCCGCTCGACGATGGCCTGGGCTTGGTCGCCGGGAAACGGCGGCACTTGATCTTGCAGTTTGGCCAGTTCCAGGGCGATGTCGTCGGGCAGCAAATCGCGCCGGGTAGACAGCATCTGGCCGAACTTGACGAAAATCGGCCCCAAATCTTCCAGCGCCAGCCGAATGCGCGCGCCGCGCGGCAAATCGAGGTGGTGGCGGGGCAGCCAGTTCCACGGCAACAGATGGCGCAAGAAGCCGATCGGCCGAAACAGGTGGGTGGCGAAGACGATCTCGTCCAGCCCATGCCGCACCAGCACGCGGTTGATGTGCAACAGCCGCAACAGTTGGGCGGGACCAAACATAAAGTGCGCGCGCTTTGGTCGGGATAACGCTAGCTTGGCTCGCCGCCCGCCAAGCGTCGGCGCAAGCGTTCGATCCGCGCCGTCAAGCGGTCAGCGCCTTCGCGCACCTGATCCACCTCAGCCAAAAACCGTTCGACGGCATGTTGGGGAGGAAATAGCGCTAGCTCCTGCTGGAGATATTCGGCGCTGTTGCGCGCCGCGACGCCGGATACCCTCTGGCCCCAGCCGCGAAATCCCCGCCAAAAATTACTCAATTGATGGGCGGCGGCATCCCCGATCCAGCGCGAGAACTGTTCCTCCCAATCGATATCCAGGCGCGCCAGCAGCCTCTGAAAATCCCGCGCCAGCGCGGCGTCACCCTCGATCGCGACGCCGTTTCCCTTCGCCGCAGGCCCTCCCCGCCACTGCCGGAACAGCGCCAAGGGCGCCCCCCGAATCCACACTGAAGGCTCGCTCTCGTGCTGATCGACCACCCGAATATACTGGGATTTGGGCGCCACATAGAGCCGGCCCACACCCTCCATCTCGATGGCGATCACTTTGCCCTCCAGAGCGGCCAAACGCGGCAGGCTGTCGGAATCGAGCCGCAGCGCATAATTGAGCGCGGTTTCCAAAGCTGTGGCGATGAAAGCAAGGGTCACGCGCGAGTCCTCGGGCTAGCCATACGATCCAAACCGCTCCGGTGGAAAAATTCAACGTTATCGCGATCAGAATTTGTAACCGCGGTGCACCGCCACGATGCCGCCCGTCAGATTGTAATACTGGCACCGCTCGAAACCGGCCGACTCCATCATGCCCAACAGGGTGTCCTGATCCGGATGCATCCGAATGGATTCCGCCAGATAGCGATAGCTGTCGGCGTCGCCGGCGACCAGTTTGCCCAATACCGGCAGCACCGAAAACGAATAAAGATCGTAAGCGGGTTTTAAACCGGGCGCGTTGGGGTGGGAAAATTCCAGGATCACCGCGCGCCCGCCCGGCTTGAGCGCGGCGTGCATGGCCGCCAGCGCCCGCTCTTTGTAGGTCACGTTGCGCAGCCCAAACGCCATGGTGATGCAATCGAAGGTTCCCCTGGGAAAAGGGAGCCATTCGGCGTCGGCCTGCACGTAAGCCACATTGCCGACCGCGCCTTCATCGACCAACCGCCGCCGGCCCTCGGCCAGCATGCTGGCGTTGATGTCGGACAGCACCACCCTGCCCTTCGGGCCCACCAGCGGCAACAAGCGGCTGGTCAAATCGCCGGTGCCGCCGGCCAGGTCCAGCACCCGCTCGCCGGCGCGCACGCCGCTCAAGCGCACCGCGAAGCGTTTCCACCAGCGATGCACCCCCAGCGACATCAAATCGTTCATCAGATCGTATTTGCCGGCCACGGAGTCGAAGACGCCGGCGACCTTGCGGGCTTTTTCCTCGGCTGCCACTTTCTGATAGCCAAAATGGGTGGTTTCGGGATGTTCCATGATCGGGCCTTGCGAAGATGAAGCTCAGGCTTGGCGCCGATAGCCCGCCTCGGCGAGCCGGCGCAGATAATCTTGCCAGTTGCTGTCCTGATCCGCGCCCAGTTCGCGCAGTACGTTCCAGGAATACAAACCGCTCGAATGACCGTCGTCGAACACCAGCTTGACGGCGTAATTGCCCACCGGTTCGATGGCGGAGATGCTGACTTTTTCCTTCCCGGTCACCAGGGTCGCGGTACCCGGACCGTGTCCCCGAACTTCGGCGGAAGGCGAGAACACGCGCAGATATTCGCACGGCAACCGAAAGCGCGCGCCGTCCTCGAACGCGACTTCCAGCACGCGGGAAGCTTGATGCAATTTGATTTCGGTGGGGCGGATGCTCATGGCCGATCCTTACAAGATATAGCGGGTCAGATCTTCGTCCTTGACCAATTCGCCCAAGTGCGCGTCCACGTAGGCGCGATCCACCGTCACGGCCTGGCCGGCGCGGTCGGGCGCCTCGAAGGAAATCGCTTCCAGCAGGCGCTCCATCACGGTGTGCAAGCGTCGCGCGCCGATGTTTTCGGTGCGCTCGTTGACATGGCAGGCAATTTCGGCGATGCGCCGCACCCCATCATCCGAAAACTCCAGCTTGACATCCTCGGTTTCCAGCAACGCGGCGTATTGCTCGGTCAGCGAGGCGTCCGGTTCGGTCAGAATCCGCACGAAATCCTCGGTGCTCAAAGCGTTCAATTCGACCCGGATCGGCAACCGGCCCTGCAATTCGGGAATCAGATCCGAGGGCTTGGCCAGATGAAACGCGCCGGAGGCGATAAAGAGGATGTGGTCGCTGCGCACCATGCCGTATTTGGTGGAGATGGTGCAACCTTCGACCAGCGGCAGCAAATCGCGCTGCACGCCCTCGCGCGAGACATCGGGGCCGCCGTATTCGCCGCGCTTGGCCACTTTGTCGATTTCGTCGATGAACACGATGCCGTTTTGCTCGACCGCCGCCAGCGCCTTGAGCTTGAGTTCTTCCTCGTTGACCATCTTGGCGGCTTCTTCCTCCTGGAGCAGCTTGAAGGCATCCTTGACCTTGAGCTTGCGGCTGCGGGTCCGGTTGCTGGTGAGATTCTGGAACAGGCTCTGCAACTGGTTGGTCATCTCTTCCATGCCGGGCGGAGCCATGATCTCGACCCCCATCGGTCGCACCGACACCTCGATTTCGATTTCCCGGTCGTCCAGATCGCCTTTGATCAGGCGTTCGCGCATTTTTTGGCGGGTGACCGAATGGTCCGGGGCGGGCGGCTCGTTGGCGAAGCCGACGCTGCGCGGGCGCGGCAGCAGCGCGTCCAGCACCCGGTCGAAAGCGGCTTCCTCGGCCCGGTGCCGCACCTTTTGCATCTCTTCCTCGCGGATCATCTTCACCGCGCCGTCCATCAAATCGCGGATGATGGATTCGACATCCCGACCGACGTAACCGACTTCGGTGAATTTGGTCGCCTCGACCTTGATGAAAGGCGCGCTGGCCAGCTTGGCCAGCCGCCGGGCGATTTCGGTCTTGCCCACGCCGGTGGGACCGATCATCAGAATGTTTTTGGGCGTGATTTCGTTGCGCAAGCCCGCGTCCACCCGCATCCGCCGCCAGCGGTTGCGCAGCGCGATCGCCACGGCGCGTTTGGCGGCGTCCTGGCCGATGATGTGCTTGTCCAGTTCCTGGGCAATTTCTCGGGGGGTCATCTCCGACATGGCGAGGCTACCGTCTGGTCAAAAGACAAAAACAGGTCGGCGGGCGCGCCGGCCTGGACCATCGACTCACGCGCCCGCCAGTTCTTCAAAAGTCAGATTCTCGTTGGTGTATATGCAGATGCCGGCGGCGATTTTCAAGGCCCGCTCGACGATGGTTCGCGCGTCCAGTTCGGTGTTTTCCAGCAGCGCCTGAGCGGCGGCCTGAGCGTAGCTCCCCCCGGAGCCGATGGCCGCCAGCTCGCGCTCCGGCTCGATCACGTCGCCGTTGCCCGACAAGATCAAGGTCGTGCCGAGATCGGCGACGATCAACAGCGCCTCCAGCCGCCGCAACAGCCGGTCGGTGCGCCAGTCCTTCGCCAGTTCCACGGCCGAGCGGGTCAAATTGCCGCCGTGTTTCTCCAACTTCCCTTCAAAGCGCTCGAACAGGGTGAAGGCGTCGGCGGTTCCGCCGGCGAATCCGGCGATGACTTTGTTCTGATACAAACGGCGCAGCTTGCGGGCGTTGCCCTTCATCACCGTCGTGCCCAGGGTCACTTGGCCATCGCCGCCGATCACGATCCGGCCATGGCGGCGCACGGCCAAAACGGTGGTGCCATGCATGGAATCCATACAGATGCCTCTTGCTGTTATGCGGGATTGTACACGATAACCCGTTGGAGCCGACCGGCGAAACTCGCGCTGTCCGCCCAAAAAGAAGCCCCGGTTACAAGGGGGAGTGGAACCGGGGCGAAATGTGATATCCGGCTTTTTTGGCCGGACATAGCCCGCTCAGGGAGGGAAGCGGACAGGCGTAAGGGCTTACGCTTATTTCCTAAGATGGAGGCGACTTTTAAAAGTTCAATGGGTCTTGACAGACTAATTTTGATCGGACCCAACATCCGGCGCTCATCCAGGGCGGCAACGCCTTCAAAGCCGCTCGCCGAATAAATCGTGTTCGTCAGCCCCCGCAATCCGCGCGCGCACGAAGTCGCCAGCCGACAGATCCCCGGCCTTTTCAAGGTAGACCACGCCATCGATCTCCGGCGCGTCGGCCGCGGAACGGGCGACGGCGGTCCCGTCATCCCTGACAGCGTCCACCAGCACGGTGAGAGTTTGGCCGATTTTGCGGCGCAATCGCCCGGCGCTGATCGTGGCCTGCAACGCCATCAACCGCGCCTGACGCTCCCGCTTGACGCCGTCGTCCACCGGATCGGGCAAATGGTTGGCGGCGGCTCCCTCCACCGGCGAGTAGCTGAAACAACCGACCCGATCCAATTCCGCCTCCGCCAAAAATTCCAGCAAGCGCTCGAAATCCGCCGCCGTTTCGCCGGGAAAACCGACGATGAAAGTGCTGCGCAGGGCGATGTCCGGACAAAGCTCCCGCCAGCGGCGAATCCGGGCCAGGGTGTCGTCGGCGTTGGCCGGCCGTTTCATCGCTTTTAGAATGCGCGGGCTGGCGTGTTGCAGGGGCACGTCGAGATAAGGCAGCAATCGGCCCTCGGCCATCAGCGGAACCAGCGCGTCGACATGCGGATACGGATAAACATAATGCAGGCGGACCCACACCCCGAATTCGCCGAGCGCGGCCGCCAGGGCGTTCAGATGGGTCTTGAGCGGCCGACCGTTCCAAAAACCGGTCCGATAGCGCGCATCGGCCCCGTACGCGCTGGTGTCCTGGGAAACCACCAGCAGTTCCTTGACGCCGGCGCGAACCAGGGTTTCCGCTTCCTTCAAGACCTCGCCGATCGGCCGGCTGATCAAATCGCCGCGCAACTGCGGGATGACGCAAAACGCGCACCGGTGGTTGCACCCCTCGGAAATCTTGAGGTAGGCGTAATGGCGCGGGGTGAGCTTGATGCCTTGCGGCGGCACCAGATCCTGAAAAGGATCGTGCGGGCGGGGCAGATGCGCGTGGACCGCCGCCAGGACTTCCTGACAGGCGTGAGGGCCGGTCACCGCCAGCACGCTCGGATGGAGATCGCGCACCACATTGCCCTTCGCGCCCAAGCAGCCGGTGACGATCACTTTGCCGTTTTCGGCCAGCGCCTCCCCGATAGCATCCAGCGATTCGGCCACCGCCGCGTCGATAAACCCGCAGGTGTTGACCACCACCAAATCCGCCGCCGCATAGCTCGGGACGATGCCGTAACCTTCGGCCCGCAGCCGGGTCAAGATTTGCTCGGAATCCACCAAAGCCTTCGGGCAGCCGAGACTGACAAAACCGATCTTGGGTTCTCGCTTCACTGGCGTTTCCACGGCTCGCGCACGAGACGCTGATCTTGTTGATATTTCGGCTGTCGCAACGGCTCAAGCGCATTTGGCCGGCCGTGGCCGGCTCGCGGGTTGGCTGTCTCCGAAAGTTTGGCGACCGCCAAAAACGGCGGTTTAACCGGAAACGGCAGCTTGCGAGGCCCGTTTGAAACTCGCTATATTATACGATTCGACAGATTATCGAGTAGGGGTCCCGCGCGTCGATTGTCATCTCGCGCGGGCAGACCAACAGTACGATTGGGACTATCCGGCAGCCATGAAAAAAGGCATTCATCCCGAGTATCGCGAAGTCGTGTTTCAGGACATTTCCACCGATTTCGTCTTTCTCACCCGCTCCACCATCAACACCAAGGACAAAATTAAATGGACTGACGGGAAGGAGTACCCGCTGGTCAAGGTGGAAGTCTCCAGCCACTCCCATCCTTTTTACACCGGCAAGCAGAAAATTGTGGATACCGCAGGCCGCGTGGATCGCTTCCGCCGCAAATACGGTTTGAACTGAAACCAGGCGCTCGATTTTGCCGGGCTGCAACCCTGGGCGGCGGTCTTGCGGGCCGAAAGCGCCGGACCCGGTCTGAAGTCGGCCAAGCTTGCGGCCGCAACCGCTTTTACGGGCCTGGCACTCCAGCCCGCTTCAACAGCGCCTGAGCGTGGCGAATCGGGATCGCATAGGTGATGCCGCTCGGCTTTTCCAAAGCGGCTTCCTTGCTTTCTTGGACAAACACTTTATTGATGACGCCCACCACTCTCCCGGTGCGCGGCTCGTACAAGGGGCTTCCGCTGTTGCCCGGATAAGCGGTCGCGTCCAACTGGAAAACGTCGTAAGGCTCTTGGCGCAAGCGCTTGAGCGTGGAGCCATCCAACAGGCCCGCCTCCGCCGCCGGGATCGCGATCGGGCTGATCGCCGAAATAATGCCGGTGTGCGTGACCGGGAACAGCCCCAGCACAACCCCGAGCGGAAAGCCGGTAAACGCGACTTCCTGCCCTTCGCGCAAGGCTTTCGATTCGCCCAACCGCACCGGCGGCAGCGGCGTCCCCTCGAATTTCAGCAGGGCCAAGTCGTGGATCGGGTCGATGGCCAGTTTGGTGGCCGGGCGCGATTCGATTTGCTTGCCTCGACCGATGAAAATCGCCAGCGTTTCCTTGGTTTGAGGGTCGAGCAAATCCGGCAATCCATGCGCGTTGGTGATGGCGTGCGAGCCTTGGCCCACCACGAAACCGGTCGCCAGAAACTGGGCGGAAGGCTGCCGGGCCGGCTGCACCGTCCCCACCGCCACGATGCTGGACTTGATTTTGGCGACGGCATCCGCCAAGTCGGTCGAACGGGCGGGCGCGGCGATCAGGAGGGCCACCGCGACCGTCGCCCATCGCAACAAGCTATTACCAGCGCCAAACCGCGCCATGACCTTCATGTGCCAGCGAAAGTTCTCGGCCGAGCCTAAAGATATTGCACGTCGATGATCTCGTAGCTTTTGAGACCGCCGGGCGTCTGGACATCGACGACATCGCCGATCGCTTTGCCGATCAGCGCGCGGGCGATAGGCGATCCAAAGGAAATCTTGCTTTCCTTGATGTCGGCTTCGTCCTCGCCGACGATCTGATAGCGGCTTTCTTCCTCGCTCTCTTCGTCGCTGAGCCACACCGTCGACCCGAAAATCACCTTGTCCGAGCGCGCCAACAACGTCACATCGATAATCTGGGCGTTAGCCAGCTTGGACTCGATATCGGCGATACGGCCTTCGGTAAAACTCTGCTGCTCGCGCGCGGCGTGATATTCGGCGTTTTCTTTCAAGTCGCCGTGAGCGCGGGCCTCCGCGATGGCGGCGGTGATCCGCGGGCGCATCACGCTTTTGAGTTCCTGGAGCTCGGCGCGCAGTTTGGCGGCTCCGGCGGTGGTCATCGGCACTCTCGTCGTCATACCAGCAATTCTCGGTGTAGATCCTGGAGGCAATTTACGCTGCCGTTGTCGATTTCGCGTAAGGCCTGGCAGGTCGCGCGCGCGGCGGCGATGGTGGTGGTGTAGCTGATCTTGCGCATCAGCGCCTCGCGGCGAATCGAAAAGGAATCGGCAATCGCCTGTTTGCCCTCGGTGGTGTTGATGATGAACTGAACCTGCTCGTTTTTGATCAGGTCCACGATATGCGGCCGCCCTTCGCCGACCTTGTGAACCGTCTCGCAGCTCAAACCGGCGGCGCGCAGCGCGAGCGCCGTCCCCTTGGTGGCGACCAGGCTAAAACCGAGCCGCTCCAGCTCGCGGGCCACGCCCACGACTTTCGCCTTGTCGCTGTCGCGGACGCTGATAAAGGCGCGGCCGCCGCGCGGGAGCTGATCGCCCGCGCCCAGTTGCGCCTTGGCGAAGGCCTCGCCGAAACTGCGGCCCACGCCCATCACCTCGCCGGTCGATTTCATTTCCGGCCCCAGCAAAGGATCGACGCCGGGAAATTTGACAAAGGGAAACACCGCTTCCTTGACCGAATAATAGGCGGGAATCACCTCGCCGGATACCTGTTGCGCCACCAAACGTTGCCCGACCATGCAGCGGGCGGCGATCTTGGCCAGCGGCCGGCCGGTGGCCTTGGACACGTAAGGGACGGTGCGGGAAGCGCGCGGGTTGACCTCCAAAACGTAAATGTCCTCGCCCTGAATGGCGAATTGGGTGTTCATCAAGCCGACCACGGCCAGTTCCAGCGCCATCGCTCGCACCTGCTCGCGCATCCGGTCCTGGATGGCGGGCGCCAACGAGAACGGCGGCAAGGAGCAAGCGGAATCGCCGGAATGCACGCCGGCTTCCTCGATGTGCTCCATGATGCCGCCGATGATCACGTCCCGGCCATCGCTCAGCGCGTCGACATCGACTTCGACCGCGTCGTCGAGAAAGCGATCCAGCAGCACTGGCGAGTCGTTGGAGACCTGCACCGCTTCGCGCATGTAGCGGCGCAAATCCTCCTCG
>JAEUPW010000115.1 GCA_016790045.1 Candidatus Competibacteraceae bacterium | reverse complement strand
GTCAAGCCTTCCGGGTCATCGAGACAGCGATACCGGCAATCGTCCTTGGGTAAATCGTGATGCCGCGCCGTGAAGCAGCGGGCCGAATAAGCCAGCGGCAGCCGGCCATAAACAAATACCTCGGTTTCGACGTTATCCGGCCGCTCGGCCTGAATCGCCGCCAGCGTCGCCCGCGACAGTTCCACCGGCATCACCCAGCGCTTGGCGCCCAAACCGGCCAGGAAGCGCAGAGTCCGATCGTTGTAGACGTTGATGCCCGTCCCCAGCACGAACGCCGCGCCCTTTTCGGACAGCAGCCGCACCGCGCCCATGTCGTTGGCTTCCACAGTAAAACGGCCGTTCTCGCACAAGCGGCGCAGGGTCTTCAGCTCCGATTCCGCCTCCAGCAACGCCATCGTGGACAGGATGACTTCCTTGCCGGCGGCGGTCAGGCGCTCGGCCAAGGCCAGCCACTCTTCGGTACTGAAAGCGCGGCGCTTGGAGCAGACCGTTTCGCCGAGATAAACGATATCCACCGGCGCCGTGCTGATCCGCTCGTAGAAATCGCGCAGCTTTTCCTTGGGCCAGTAGTACAGCACCGGCCCCAGCGCCAATTTCGGCTGATGTTCGGTCATGGTTGCCGCCCTCATTGCCACGTCCGATGATAAGCGCCCAAGGTGGTCTGATGGCCTTCCGACACCTTGCCCAATTCCCGCTGCCATTCCGGCTTGGGCGCGTAAGCGGCGGGATTGCGCCGGCAGGCATCAATCGCGGCCCGCCAAACCTTGGTCACTTGGGTCACGTAGGCCGGACTGCGCTGGCGGCCTTCGATTTTGATCGCCGCGATGCCCATCGCGTACAGTGCCGGCAGCAGTTCCAAGGTGTTCAGGCTGGTCGGCTCCTCGATGGCGTAATAGGTCTGATCGGCCACCGCGAACCGGCCCTTGCACAGGGTCGGATAGCCCGCCGGCTCGCCCGGTGCGTAGCGGTCGATGAGCAAGCCGCCCAAGCGGGTTTCCAGCCCGCGCGGCGTTTCCTCCCAGCGCACCGCTTTGGCCGGCGAACAGACGCCGCACATGTTGGGCGACTCGCCGGTAACGTAGGAGGACAGCAGGCAGCGGCCCTCCACCATGATGCACAGCCCGCCAAAACCGAAGACCTCGATCCCGACCGGGCTGTTCTCCAAAACGTGCTTCACTTGCGGCAAGGACAGCACGCGCGGCAACACCACGCGCCGAATGCCGAAATGCTCGCGATAAAAGCGGATGGCTTCGTAATTGGTGGCGGAACCCTGCACCGACAGATGCAGCGGCAAAGTCGGATAGCGACGACAAGCATAATCCAGCACGCTGATGTCGGCGGCGATGACCGCGTCCACGCCGAGTTCCGCCGCCTGATCGACCGCTCGCTGCCAACGCTCCCAACCGCTGGGCTGGGGAAAGGTGTTGAGCGCGACGAACACCCGCCGGCCCTTGCCGTGAGCGTATTGCACGCCCTGCGCCGCCGTTTTGGCGTCGAAGTTCAGGCCGGGAAAATGGCGGGCGTTGGTGTCGTCGCGAAAGCCGATGTAAACCGAATCGGCGCCGTAATCGACGGCGGTTTTCAGCGAGGGCAGATTGCCGGCGGGACAGACCAGTTCCAAGGGTTTGGGCTGGACAGAGGGGTTAACGGCCATGGCTTACTTACTCCCCCCGCTCCCGCGCGATGGCCCGATAGCCGATGTCGGTGCGGTAGTAAACGCCCTCCCAGCGCACCCGCTTGACCAGGTTGTAGGCCAAGCTTTGCGCCTCGGCGACCGTGCCGCCCAGCGCGGTGGCGCACAGCACCCGGCCGCCGTGGGTCACGATCCGGCCGCCCTTCACTTCCGTCGTCCCCGCGTGGAACAGCTTCACGTCGCCGCCCAGTTCCTCGTCGTGGCGCGGCAAGCCTTCGATGACATCGCCCTTGCGATAGGCGCCCGGATAGCCGGCGGCGGTCATGACCGCGCCCAGCGCCGGTCGGGGGTCCCAGTCCACCTTGATCTCATGCAATCGCCTATCGAGGGCCGCGCCGCACAGCTCCACCAGATCGGAGCGCAAGCGCATGATGAGCGGTTGGGTTTCGGGGTCGCCCAGCCGGCAGTTGTATTCCAGTACCTTGGGACCGTCGGCGGCGATCATCAAGCCGGCGTAGAGAAAGCCGACGTAGCGACAACCTTCCGCCGCCATGCCGCGCACCGTGGGTTCGATGATCTCGGCCATCACCCGGTCATGCAGTTCCGGCGTCACCACCGGCGCCGGAGAATACGCGCCCATGCCGCCGGTGTTGGGGCCTCGGTCGCCGTTGTCGCGCGCCTTGTGATCCTGCGAGGACGCGAACGGCAAAATGTGTTCGCCGTCGGTCATCACGATGAAGCTAGCTTCTTCGCCGTGCAGAAATTCCTCCACCACCACCCGCTGGCCGGCCTTGCCGAAATCGGCGCCGCTCAGCATCCCGCGCACGGCGGCGATGGCTTCCAGCTCGCTCTGCGCCAGAATCACGCCCTTGCCCGCCGCCAAGCCATCGGCCTTGACCACCACCGGCGCACCCATCTCGCGGATATAACTCTCCGCCGCGTCGGGGTCGGTGAAACTCTG
>JAEUPW010000106.1 GCA_016790045.1 Candidatus Competibacteraceae bacterium | reverse complement strand
GGAGGATTTTTCAACCAGTTGCAGGATGCGCTGAACACGATCTGGGGGGTGCAACCGAAACCGGGACGGGGGATTTGGGGGATCGTGCGCGACCGGTTTCTGTCCTTCGCCATGGTGCTCGGCAGCGGCTTTCTGTTATTGGCCTCTCTGATCATCAGCGCCGCCCTATCGGCGGCGGGCCGATTCGTGGGCGGCGACGCCGGCAGTCAGGCTTGGCTGTGGCAAACCCTCAACCTCGCGGTTTCATTCGGCATCACCACTTTGTTGTTCGCCATGATCTTCAAGATTCTGCCGGACGCCAGGGTGCGCTGGCGCGACGTGTGGATCGGCGCGGCGGCCACGGCGGCGCTTTTCTCGCTCGGCCGGTTCCTGATCGGCTGGTACTTGGGTCAGGCCGCGACCGAATCGACCTACGGGGCGGCGGGTTCCTTGGTCGCGCTGCTGATCTGGATTTACTATTCCACCCAGATTTTGTTTCTGGGCGCTGAGTTTACCCAGGTATACGCTCAGGCCCACGGGGCTAAAATCCAACCCGCCGCCAACTCCGTGGCGGTGACCGAGGAAGCCCGCGCCCGACAGGGAATGCCGAGCCAGAAAACAGTCGCCGCCGAGAAAAAGGCCGACTCCGCTGTCTCGCGCGCGCCGGCGGCTCCATCGCTCCAGCCAGCGCCAGCCCAGTCGCGCTTTCCCATCGGCGCGGCGGCGCTGGCGTTCGCCCTGGGTCTGCTGGTGGGGCGGCGGGTTTAGCGCCTAGCCGCCATCCGGCGCGCCAAACTAGCGAATCAACCGCTTTTACAACGTCCGCGAAAATGATACCGCGACGCGCGCCAGGAGACCGCCGGCCGACCGCGCGAGTTCACCCCTGAACCCTGAGGAACCGAGTGAAACGATGAACACACCAACGATCTGGAATCTAGTGAAAGAAACCTTCGTCTCGTGGGACGAAGATCGCGCGCCGCGCTTGGCCGCCGCGCTCGCCTACTACGCCATCTTTGCCCTCGCTCCGCTGCTGATTATCGCCATCGCGGTGGCCGCGCTGTTTTTCGACGAGGCTCAAGTCCGCCAGAGCATTTTGACCCAACTCGGCGGATTGATCGGTCAAAACGGCCAACTCGCCATTGAGGCGATGATCGACGGCGCGCGTAAACCCGAAACCGGCATGATTGCCACCGCAATCGGCGTGGTGACGCTGCTGGTGGCGGCCGGCGGCTTGTTCGGCCAGTTGCAAGACGCCCTCAACACCATCTGGGAGGTTCAACCCAAGCCGGGCCGGGGCGTTTGGGGGATGGTGCGCGATCGCTTTTTCTCGTTCAGCATGGTTCTGGGGACCGGTTTTCTATTGTTGATTTCGCTGTTGTTGAGCGCGGGCTTGGCGGCGATGGGCCAGTGGGTGGGCGGCGAGGCCTACGGCCAAACCTTGATGTGGCAAATCATCAATTTCGTGGTCTCGTTCGGTGTCACCTCACTGCTGTTTGCGATGATTTTCAAGGTCCTGCCGGACGCCAAGGTGCAATGGCGCGACGTGTGGATCGGTGCGGTGGTGACAGCGGCGTTGTTCTCGCTGGGACGCTTCCTGATCGGTCTGTACCTGGGTCAAGCGGCACCGGAATCGACCTACGGCGCGGCCGGTTCCTTGGTCGCCTTGCTGATCTGGATTTACTATTCCACCCAAATTTTGTTCCTGGGCGCGGAATTCACCCAAGTTTACGCCACCTATTACGGCTCCAAGATCGAACCGACCGAAAACGCGGTGCGGGTGACCGAGCAAGAACGCACCCAGCAAGGGATGCCCAGTAAAGAGACCGTGGCCGCCGCCGAGGCCAAACAGGATGGCAAAACGGGGGCGCAAACCAAGATCGGAACCAAGGCCGACATTTCGGCGGCGCGCGCGACCTCCACGCCGGTCGAATCGGCTGACGCCCAGCCACTTTCAATCGTCACCAAAAACCCGCTGGCGAGCACGGCTACGGCGGTGGCGGTCGGTCTGCTCCTGGGACGTCGTTTGTAACGAACGCTCCAAACCCCTTTCAACCGATTACCGCGTCTGATTCCATATCCGGCGCGGTTCGATGACGACTCATGGCTGATTGTGATTCACTCCAAGCCCTACTGGACTTGATGGCCCGACTGCGCGATCCAAACCACGGCTGTCCGTGGGATCGGGAGCAGACCTACGCCACCATCGTACCCCACACCATCGAGGAAGCTTACGAAGTCGCCGACGCCATCGCCCGTGAAGACTGGGCGGAACTGCGGGACGAATTGGGCGACTTGCTCTTTCAAGTGGTGTTTTACGCGCAGATCGCCCGCGAGGAGGGTCGGTTTGAATTCGAGGATGTGGCGCGGGGGATCGTTGAAAAAATGACCCGCCGTCACCCGCACGTTTTCGCCGACGCCCGTTATGCCGACGCCGACGAACAAACCGCCGCCTGGGAGCGGTTAAAAGCGGCCGAAAAAGCGGAATCGCCGACCGGCGTGCTGGAGGGCGTGCCGCTGGCGCTGCCCGCGCTGACCCGCGCGGTGAAATTGCAAAAGAAAGCGTCCAAGGTCGGTTTCGATTGGGGCGCGCTAGAGCCGATTCTGGCTAAGATCGAGGAGGAAATCGGCGAAATCCGCCACGAAATCACCACGCGCGCGCCCGCCGAACGCTTGGCCGATGAACTGGGCGATGTGCTGTTCGCGGTCGCCAACTTGGCCCGCCATCTCAAGCTCGATCCGGAAGCCGCGTTGCGCGGGACCAATCAAAAGTTCGAACGGCGGTTTCGGAGGATCGAACAATGGCTGGCGGAAGACGGCCGCGCTCCCGCGCAGTCGACGCTGGCGGAGATGGACGCGCTGTGGGATCGAGCCAAAATCGCTGAAAAGCCAACATAATTTTTATCATGAAAATGATACGTAATTAACTCCATGTCGCCTAAATGTGTAGTCAAAAAATGCGGCTTCAGGCCGCAATACCCGTTTTGCAAGTGACTTAAATCCTTGACTTGAGTGTGGAAGATGGGAATACTTTCAAGCAGCCCATTGACTCAGCGTCAGTTTTTATTGCTCTAGTCTACCCAGTTTTCCGAGCCTTTTCATGCGCCTGTCATTCCGCCAATCCTTGACCGTGCCGTACGTGGTGCTGGTGCTTGGAGTAGCGGCGTTGATCGGTTTGCTTTCCTATCGCACCGGCAGCCAAGCGGTCAATACCGTCGCTGATCACCTGTTGCGCGAGACGGTCGGGCGAATCGTCCAAGCCATAGACCGCCATATCGTCGGCTCGGGCGCGGTGCTCGAAGCCGCCTTTCCCGAAGGGATGGTCGCGCCGGAGAACATCGAAACTCACTTCGATGAGATGCGCACCCGGTTCTGGATCGCCACCTCCTTGCATCTGGACCCGAATAATTACGTCTACTACGGTTCGCGTCAGGGTCAGTTCTTCGGCCTGTGGCGGGATTCGATTCGCGAAGGCGAGCTGCGCGTCAAAATCGACCCTAACGCGCCTCGGTCCTTGTATCGCTTCACCGGTATCGACGGCGCGCTAGCCGACCCGGTATTGGAAACTAAAATTTTCGACCCTCGGGAGCGACCCTGGTACAAGGCGGGTGAAATCCAGCCCTCGTATACCTGGACCTCCATCTACATCGATTTCCGCCATGCCGAGTTGGTGGCGACCCGAGCCCGCCGCGTGCTCGGACCACGGGGCGAGCTGGCGGGCGTGGTCGCCACCGATGTTTCCTTGCGCCAGCTCAACGATTTTGTCCGCAAGCTAAAAATCAGCGACCGCGCCTTTGCCTTCATCATGGAGATGGACGGCAATCTCATCGCCTCATCGCGCAGTTCGAACACTAAGATTCTGACCGACGGCAGCAGCCACCGCATCAATGTCAGCGAGAGTGGCGACGATTTACAGATCGCGGTCTTCGAGCGCGTCCGTCAAGCGCTTGCCGGCCCGCCGATGGACCCGCCGCGAACCCTGCAATTCACCGCCCCCAGCGGCCAGGTCATCGAACTCGCCTACGACCGGCTCAACGACATGGCCGGATTGGACTGGACTATCGTGGTTGCGGTCCCCCGCAGCGACTTCATTCAGGGCGTGACCGAGAATGTGATCCGCACCGCTTTTATCGGCGGTATCGCGGCATTGATGGCGATTGCCATCGGACTAACCATCCTCAATTGGGTCAGCCGCGACCTCAAACAGTTAGCCGAAGTGGCCAGTCAGGTGGGTAACGGCCGGCTCGATACCCCCATTGCAATCGACCGTCATGATGAAATCGGCGACCTGGCGGCCAGCTTCCGGCAAATGCAGTATCGGCTGCAAATCGATGCCTTGACCAAGCTGGCCAACCGCGAGGAAATCTTGCGCAGCATCAACGACCGCATCTACCAGCACCGCCGGAAAACGGACGACACGCCGTTTGCGGTGTTCTTTATCGACTTGAATAATTTTAAGTTCGTCAACGACCGTCTGGGTCACGATGCCGGCGACAAAGTCCTGGTCGAAGTCGGCGAACGCTTGCGCTTGTCGATCCGATCCGGCGATCTGGTGGCCCGTTACGCGGGCGATGAATTTGTGGTGCTGGCTAACGATGTCGGCTCTGTCGATAACGCGCGCAAAATCCGCAACAGCATCGAGAAAGTGGTGGGCGAACCGATGAAAAGTGTGGACACCAGTAGCCTGGCCGGAATCATGCTCGGAGCGGCGGTGGGTTTTGCCTATTATCCTTCGGACGCCACCACCGCCCAACAATTGATCAAACAGGCCGATACGGACATGTACGCCCGCAAACACACCAGCAAGGCGCGCTTGTAAAAAGCCTCGCTCAATCCTTCAGCCGGAATGCGATGGGGACTTGCGCCACCGCCTGCGCCAAGCCCGGCGGCTGAAAGCGCCAGCGCGCCACAGTCTGCTTTGCCTCTTGATCCAGGGAGGCGTCGCCGCTGCTTTGGGCGATGCTGACCGCCTCCACGCCACCGCCCGCATTCACCGTCAACCGCAACAACACCCGCCCTTCGATCCCGCGCTGGCGGGCCAGCGGCGGATAACGCGGCGGCGGATTGCCCGGCAGGGGCCGCAAGCCGGTGGCGGCTGGCCGCGCGGATTGAGCCGAGGCGACCGCCGTCGGCCGACCGAAAACGCCGCTCGCCGTTTTTCCGACCTCAGGCGCTTGGCCGCCGCCATTTGAAACCCCATCACGACCGAGCGGATTGCGACCGTTGTAGGGTTCCGCCGGGCCCTCGGCCCAGGGCGTTCGATCCGGCGAGGCGGCGACCGTTTTCACCGGGCGAACCCGCTCCGGCCGCTGTTGCGGCGCTCGGGCGCTCGCTCGGGCGACCGGCGGCGGTTTGGGCGGTTTTTTGAGCGCGGCCGGCGGCGGCTCCACCGGCTTGAGCGGTTTCGATGAAGGCGGACGGAGGTAGGCCGCGCGTTCGACGGGCGCGGGCTTTCGCGGTTGCGGCTTGACCGGCGGCGCGGGCGGCGCGGGAGCGGCTTGGGGCGTCGGAGCCGGATTGAGGCTTGCGACCGGCTCAACGGGCGGCCTGGAACCCGGCGGTTCCGCTGTTGCCGGCGCGGCGGGCGGCGCGACCGAAGCGACCGGCGCGGGAACGGCGAGCGTCACCCGCAACACCGGCGGCGCGGCGGCGAGGGGACGCCATAGCTCGACCGGCAGCGACGCCAAGACGACATGCATCGATACCGCCAACAGCACCGCGACCGCCATCCGGCGCGCTTCGCCGTGACGCCATCGGCCGTTCATGGCGGTCCGCTCTCGGAGGTCCGCCGTTGCCACGGCACGACATAATGCTGGCCCTGATATTCGCCGCGCAACGCCGCGATGCGGTAGCTGTCGGCGAGATGTTCGGCCGACAGCACCTGCTCGGGCGCGCCCTGCGCCACCCGCGCGCCATCCCGCAACAACAGCAAGCCATCGCAAAATCGCGCCGCCAAGGTCAAATCGTGCATGACCACGATCACCGCCGCGCCGGCGTCGGCGTAATCCCGCAACAGCTCCATCACTTGCAATTGATGGAAGGGATCGAGCGACGCCACCGGCTCGTCGGCCAACAGCAGCGGCGCTTCCACCGCCAGCACCCGCGCCAGCAAGACCCGCGCGCGCTCGCCGCCTGACAAGGTATCGAACGGCCGCTCCGCCAAATCGGCGACGCCGGTGCGCTGCATGGCGGACTCGACCGCCAGCCGGTCGGCGGCGGCGGGCGGTTGCCAAGGGGCCAAGTGCGGCAGGCGTCCCAGTTCGACCAGACGGCGCGCGGTCAACGGCCAGTGCGCGATTTGGCCTTGCGGCAGATAGGCGAGCGCGCGGGCTTTGTCCCGTCGGTTCAGACTCGCCAGCGCACGGCCTTGAATTCGGACAGCCCCTTGAAACGGCCGCAGTCCGGCCAGAGCCGCCAGCAAGGTGGTCTTGCCCGCGCCGTTGGGGCCGAGCAGCGCGATCACTTGGCCGGCGTCGGCGCGCAGGCCGACGCCGTTGACCACCCGCCGGCCGGCCAGCGAGACGCTGATGCGTTCGGCTTCCAGCAGCATTAGGGCAGCGTCCGCCGGACGCGCAGCAGCAGATGGACGAAGAACGGCACGCCGAGCAGCGCGGTCACCACCCCCAGCATCAATTCCTGATGGGTGGGAATCAACCGCACCGCCAGATCGGCCGCCGCCAGCAGCGCCGCGCCGGCCAAGGCGCTGGGCCACAGCACCCGACTGGGCTGATAGCCGACCCAAGGACGCAGCAGATGCGGCGCGATCAGGCCGACGAAACCGACCGAGCCGGTGACCGCCGTGGCCGCGCCCACGGTCAACGCGGTGCCGCCGATCACCCGCGCCCGCAGCCAACCCAAGCCCACGCCCAGACTGCGGGCGGCGTCTTCGCCCAGGGTCAGCGCGTCCAGCTCCCGGCCGGCGCTCAACAGCAGCGCCCAGCCGACCGCCATGAACGGGGCGGCCAGCGCCACATCGGACAAACCCCGGTCGCGCAACGAGCCGAGCAACCACAGCACCATTTCGCTCAAGGCCAGCGGATTGGGCGCCAGATTGAGCGCCAGCGAAGTCAGGGCGATAGCCAGACTCGATACCGCGACGCCCGCTAAAATCAGCGACATCGGACTGGCGTCGCGCATCGCCAGCAGCGCCAGAAACAACGTCGCCGCGAACGCGCCGAGCAGCGCGCAGCCCGGCAGCGCCCACAGCGTCGCCTGCGCCAGCCCGAAATACAGCGCCAGCACCGCGCCCAAACCGGCGCTGGCCGACACGCCGAGAATCCCCGGTTCGGCCAGCGGATTGCGCAACAAGCCTTGCAAGGCCGCGCCGCTCAAGCCGAGCGACGCGCCGACCAACAAGCCCAACACCACGCGCGGCAAGCGGATTTCCCAAACGATCACCGCCAGCCGTGGGTCGCCGCCCAACAGCTCGGCGAGCGTCCGCCACGGATTGAGCGAGAGCTGACCCACCAGCAAGCCCGCCGCCGCCAGCCCGATCAGCAACGCCGTCAGACCGAGCATCAACCGCCGATCTTGAGGGGCGACAACCCGCAACGCCGCGCTCACAAACCGCCCGCCGCCGCCGGCAAACGCTCGGCGATATATTCGGCGGCCTCGGCCAAAAACCAGCCGCTGCAAATCCAATAGCGATCCGGCACCGCGATGGTCGGCACCCCCGCCAGCAGGCGTTGAAACACCGGATGGCGGGCGAAAGCCATCCGCAAGGTGTCGCCGCCCTGATCGAAAAAGCCGGTGACGACCACATCCGGCGCGGCCAGCGTCAGTTGTTCCAGATTGAAGGTGCCCCAGCCGTTCCTGCCCAGCGTCGCGGCCAGATTGCGCGCGCCCGCCGCCCGCAATACCGCGTCGATGAAGGTGCCGCTGCCCGCGCTGCCGCCGTCGGGCAGAAAATAGGCGGCGAGCGGCGCTTGCCCGGCCGCTTCCCGCCGCGCCGCCAGCCGCGTCAGTCGCGCCCGCATATCAGCCACTCGCGCCGCGCCTTGTTCGGGACGTTCCAGTTCGGCGGCGATGGCGCGAGTGGTTGCGGCGATGTCGTCCCAGGTTTCGGGCAGGGGAATCTGCACCACGCGAATCCCGAACCGTTCCAACCGTTCGGTGACTGGCAGCGGCATCCAACGGTCGGTCAGCACCACCTCGACCCGCAGCGCCACTAACTCCTCACCCCCGCCGCGCGTGCTCGGATAGCGGCGGGCCTCGGCGGCAAACAGCGACTGGCCGGGATCGGTCGCATAGTTGGAGACGGCGACGATCTGGCTCGGATCGGCCAGCCCCAGCAAATATTGATCGGCGCACGGCGTCAGCGAGGCCGCGCGCGGCAAGGCCAGCGCCGCCAACGGCGACAACCCCAAGACCAGCGCCAGCGGTCGCCACCACCTCCCGCAATCAATCACCGCAAGCCCCTTAAAACCGGTAACGCGCGCCGAGATAGATTCCGCGTTCGGTTCCGCTGTAGCCCAACACCTCCTCGTAGCGTTCGTCGAGCAGATTTTCGACGCGCCCGAACAGCTGCCAGCGGTCGTCCAGCTGGTAGTTGGCCGCCAGATTGACCACGGTGAAGCCATCCAGCCGCACCGGGTAGGTCTCGAAGGTGTTGGAATCGAATGCCGTGTCGACAAACGAGCCGTTGTGACGGACGGTCAGATTGAGATTGAGGGGGTCGGTCGGACGGTAGTTCAGGCTGAGACTGGCGGCGTGGCGCGGCCGGCGGCGCAACTCTTGCCCTTCGGCATCCTCGGTATCGGTGTAGGTGTAAGCCAGCGTCCCGCTCCATTCCGGGGTCAGCTCGGCGCTGGCGCTCACTTCGATACCCCGGGCGCGGCTCTCGCCCGGCAGGTTGATGACCGTGCGCCCGGCCCCGACGATGATGTTGTCGATGCGGTTGTCGAAGGCGGTCACATCCAGCTTGACCCGCCGGTCGAACAGCGTCTGTTCCCAACCGATGTCGAAGCCGCGACTTTCTTCCGGTTGCAGGTTCGGATTGCCCTGAAAATCACCGGAGAAACCGAACAGTTCGGTCAGGGTCGGATTCTTGACCGCCGTGCCGTAGCTCGCGTGCAAGCGGCCGCCGATATCCGGCCAAAGGTAGGCCGCCGTCAGCCGGTAGGTGTTGGTGTCGTCGAAGCGGTCGTTAAAATCATGCCGCAGCCCGGCGGTCAGAAACAGGCGCTCGTCCAGATCCAGGCCGTACTGGAAGGCAACGCCGGTGTTGCGAACCGCGTTGGTGGCGAAATAGCTATTTTGCGCCTCGTCCTTCTTATCCTTCACCAGCACGGTGAAGGTGTGCTTCGCGCCGGCCGCGTTCAGGAAGTAATTGCTCTGATAGTCGATCTGGTTGGAATAACTGTCGCTGGAGAAGGGATCGAGAGTATCGCTGTCGATCTCGCTGTCGATGTCGTAGCGGGCGATGCCGAGCAGATGTTCCCACGCGCCGCCGAGCAAGCTCAACTTGCCTTGCAGGCGCAGCAGATTTTGCCGGTTGTGAATCCGGTCGCCGCTATCGACCACCGGCCGCTGGTCGCCGCCGAAAAAGGCATCGAACTCCGAACGGTTGTCGGTGTAGCGTTCGATCAGGGTCAGCTCCAGATCGTCGCGGGGGCGGAGGCTGCCCTTGAACAGCAGCGCGCCGATCCGCGCGCCGTCGTCCTCGCGGTTGCCGCGCCACTCGCTGCCCGCCGACCAGCCGTCGGTGCGCAGCCAAGCGCCGCTCAACATCGCGTCGTAACGCTCGCCGCGCCCGCCGATGCCGCCGGACGTTTGCCAGGTATTAAAACTGCCGCCCTCAAGGCGGACGCTGCCCTGCAGCGGCCGTTCGGCGCTCTTGGTCACGATATTGACCACGCCGCCGATGGCGGAACTGCCCCACAGCACGCTTTGCGGGCCGCGCAACACTTCGAGGCGCTCGACTTCCAGATCGAGCAAATTGTTGAAATCAAACGGCCCGCCGTCAGGATTGTTGACTTCCACTCCGTCGATCAACACCAGGGTTTGATTGGTTTCCGCGCCGCGTAGATAGATCTCGGTCAGCGCGCCGAAATTGCCGCTGCGGCTGACCGTGACTCCCGGCGCATCGCGCAGCGCATCGGCGATGCTGCGTATTTGGCGCTGTTCCAGTTGGTCGGCGGTGATGACAGTGATGGCGCTGCCGGACTGTTCCGGCGGAATCGGAACGCGGGTGGCGGTGACCACCAGCTCCGGCAAATCCTCCTGCGCGACGGCGGCGGTCAAGCCGGTCGCCAGGCCGAGGGCGATAAGGGGTCGAAAAAGGCGTGATGAAACAATGCAGCAGCTATTCATGGCGAGCGCGCTTTCTAATAATCGTTGTTATCGAACCGACCGCATCAGGTCAGCTCACCGCCTGCTGGAAAACGCGCGCGCCGGTCGGCTAAACCGGTTTGAAATGAAAGCGAAAAACGCCTTGAAGAACAGACCTTGACAGCCGCTGGCGAACGCTCGGTTTCCCGCATCGCCAAAACGGAGGACCGTCCCGCCGAAAACACCCGTTCGACGGCCAGGCGACGCTTGGGACGGCAGGTCTCCTGGCTGGCGGGTCGTTGCGGGCGTTCGGCCTTCCCGGTTGCCCAGTGGCCTGAATCGAACGCCGGCTCGCCGCTCACAGTTGCGGGGACAGCCGCGGCTTGCGACCGATCATCCGGTCTACCGCGTTCCCTTTTAATCCCGCTGGGGGAACCGTCTTATTGAATAGATTAACGGGATAGGCAGGAGCTTGGCAATGTGTGACCGGCCGGCGAAGCGGTTTGCCGGGCGAGCGGCGCGCCGCATCGACCAAAACCGCTCCATGCCTGACAGTGTACTCTTTAGACCACACTTGCCTTTTCCAGTATTGACCCTTTAACGGAGAGGCTTTGGACAGATGCATTTCTATTGCGCTGGATCAACCAGCGCCCCATGGCCATGCCCGGCAATTCGATAAGGCGATAACAAGCAGCGGCTGCCGGAATGAGCACAATCAGGGTGACGAACACACAACCGATAAAGGCAACACCGATATGTTGACCGAATAGGGAATAAATTTTTAGATAAACCGGTCCTAATTTATAAATGATCAGGGGGTGTAATAGATAGAGACTAAAACTGCGCTCCCCAGCGAAATAGAGATAGCGGTTCGCGATCATTTTCCAAGGACGGACGGCCTGCCCACTGGTCAATAAGGCAAAAGCGAAGGCCCAAACCAGAATATCAAAGCGTCCAAAAAGTATCAGCGATCCAGTTGGGAGCACCAGCAACAAGACTATTAACAGCAGCCCTACCAACGATAGCCCATCGTAAAAAATCGGGTAATCCTTCAGCCAAGCATAGGCATCACGTCGCCAATAAAGAAAGTAACTCAGCACCCCGGCGCAAAAAATGCCCACTTGACTGAGAAAACTGTGATGGCCATAAGCTTGGATACTCAGTTGGCCCGAGGAATCGTACGCCATGCGCGCCGCGGTGGTGATCGTCGCGCCCACAACCAGCAGCACCAGCGCCCGGCGGATCGTGATGATGTAAACCAGGAGAACCGGCAGAATCGCGTAAAACAGCATTTCAACGCCGATGGTCCAGCCGGCCCATACCACGCTGTCGTGTTTTTCGGGAACTAAATTGAATAAAAATAGAAAATTTAACAACACATCGTGAACGGGTAGGCGTTGGTTAAAATCCAGCCATGCCAGCCCATACCACACCACAATCATCATATAAAAAAGCGGCGCGATTCTGAAAAACCGTCGGATAAAATAGTCCTGAATCCACTGAGGCTTTCCAACGCGATGCTGAGTGCTAAAAAAGAGCGAAAACGCGCTAAGCACAAAAAAAAGCTGCACGCCAAGACCAAAATGGCTTTTGATCATCGAGAACGCTTGCGGCACGTCGAGCTTGTGAATACCGTGCACATGAAATAACACGACCGTTAAGGCGGCGATAGCCCTCAAACCGTGGATTCCAGCCAATCGATCAGCTGTTTCGAGTGTTCCCTGAGTCATTGCAAAATATTAAATGTGATTCAAATTAAAAATCGGTAGCCGCAATCAGTATATGGATTAGGCTGCATCGGGTCTAGTTTTACCCTCTGAAGGGTTAGAGCGTTCTTGATCCTTCGAGCCACTCGTCTTTCAGAAAAGCTCGCGCTTAACTCACGACATCCTCCCTATCAACCCCGCCTGTTTAATTTTATCCCTGCTTCAGCTTTTTTTGAGGCTGACCTCACGATCCTTAAATTTAAAACGAGTGATTTGCAATTTTATTAATACATTTGATTTATTTTTGTTAAAATAACAAATCATCGACTTTTTTCTTGCGATGCTGTGACGATGCCATTGACTCCTCAGGAAATTCTTAAGCTTTCGCCGGACGATGCTTCCGCGAAGGCGGCCAAGGGCTTGGTGTTGCCGACGAAATGGCCTCAGCTACACCATGACGATCAGGCGGTCTGGGGCGAGTGTCAGGGCAGCGGTTCCAAACCCTACCAGGTTCAAGTCGATCGAGCCGGCCCGACCTTCCGCTGTTCCTGCCCTAGTCGAAAATTCCCCTGCAAACATGGCCTTGCGCTGTTGTTGCTCAGGGCGCAGCATCCCGACAGTTTTTCCGTGGCCGAACAGCCCGCCTGGGTCAGCGAATGGCTGGAATCGCGCCGCAGGCGCGATGAAAAACAAGCGGCCAAGGCGACAGCGGAAACACCCGCCGAGGGTGAAGCCGCCGCGACTAAACCGCCCGCCGATCCAGCGGCCGCTGCGCGCCGGGAAGCCGCCCGCCTCAAGCAGATGGAGACTGGTCTGGCGGAATTGGAACGCTGGCTGGGAGATCGGCTACGACAAGGGCTGGCGCAACTGCCGGCTCAGCCAGAACTGTGGGAGGCACTCGCCACGCGGATGGTGGATGCAAAACTCCCCGGCATCGCGTACCGCTTGCGCCGGATCGGCGGCTGGGTCAATCGCGGCGAGCATTGGGCCAGCCGCGTCTTGGGCGGTTTGGGTCAATTACAGATTCTGATCGACGCTTTCCGGCGGCTGGAGAGGCTGTCTGTTCCGGTGCAGGCCGACTTACGGAACGCGCTGGGCGTGACCGTGGATCGGGAAACCGTGCTGAAAAGCGGCGAGCGGATCTTGGATGACTGGCTGGTGCTGGGCCAATGCGTCGAAGAGGAATCCCGCCTGTGGACGCGGCGGGTGTGGCTGCGCGGCGATCGATCCGGGCGGATGGCCTTAGTGCTCGATCACGCGCACGGGGTCCGTCGGTTCGAGCAAAATTATGTGACTTCGACGCGCCTTGAAATGACCCTGGCCTTTTATCCCGGCAACGCGCCGCTTCGGGCTATCCCAATCAATGAAAGTCGCGCGCGGGAGCGAACGCCGCCCGCGAACGCGCCGCCATTGGATCGGGCCTTGGATACTCTGGCGAGCACATTAGCGATGAATCCCTGGCAATGGCCGCAGCCGTTGCTGTACAGCGGAGCGATTCCCTATCGCAATGGAAAAAACTGGGCGCTGGAAACCGCCAGCCGTCAGGTATTGCCATTAACCGCGAGCGATGACAGCGGCTGGGTGTTGCTGGCGGAAAGCGGCGGCGGACCCCTTACCGTATTCGGCGAATGGGACGGCGAAACGCTCCGCCCGCTGAGCGCCTGGACTGACGATCTAATCTGGACGGAAGAAGCTCAGCCGGCATGAATCCCTTGCACGATTTAGCGACTCAGGCATTGCTCGGCAGCGAACGCCGCCCGCCGGTGTTGACGCCGTTGCCGGGCGCGGTTGACGATTTGCTGGACGCTGCCAGCCCGTCCGAAACCGCGTTGGAAATCAGGGTGCTGCGCCGTGCCGGCGTATTGGCCGCCTGCGCCGATGCCGGTTATGTTCCCGCCGTCGGCAGCGCGGAGCCGCCCCCGCTTTGCGAAGCGGAATCGCTTTTAGCGGCCACCGACCCGCAATGGCGCGCGGCGCTGGTCGAGATTTTCCAGGACGGCCCCGATCTGCTCCAGCGGGAAGCGTTGCGGCAACTGGCCGAGTACGGCGCGGTTTTGCCGCCTAAAATCCTGCCGCTGGCGCTGACCGCCGCCAGCAAAACCCCAGATCTACAAGCCCCCTTGCGACCGGTGCTCGGCCAGCGCGGCCGCTGGCTGGCTCGTTTTAATTCCGACTGGGCCCACGCGCTGAGCGGCGATGATGCGGAGCTTGATTTCTCGTTGTGGGAGCGCGGTACGCTGGAGGCGCGCAAAGCCTTTTTGCGGCAACTGCGCCGCCGCGATCCCGCCGCCGCCCGAACGGCGCTGGAAACCGCGCTAACCGAACTCGACGCCCGCGAGCGGCTGACTTTGCTGGAACAACTGAGCGTCAATCTGGATGCCAGCGATGAGGATTTCCTGGAAAATCGTCTGACCGACCGCGGCAAGGAGGTTCGGGGGCTGGTCGCCAACCTGCTCGCCCGCTTGCCGGACAGCCGCCATGTGGCTCGCATGATCGCCCGACTGGCCCCTTGTTTGCGGCAAGAACGGAAGCTGTTGCGACAACACTGGGTCATCGAGCCGCCGAGCGCCTTCGGCGCGGACTGGAAAACCGACGCCATCGAAGAAACCCGCGCCAAAAGCGAATCATTGGGCGAGCGGGCCTGGTGGCTGTACCAAATTGCCCGCGCGCTGCCGCTGGCGTGGTGGTCGGAGCGACTGGCGCTGTCGCCCGCCGAGCTGATCGGCTGGGCGAAAAAAAGCGACTGGAGCGAAGCGCTGTTGCGCGCCTGGCATGACGCGCTAACACGGGAGCGGAATCCCGTCTGGGCGGCCGCCTTTCTGGGAGAAACCAAGCTGCCCGGCCTGACCGTCGATCCCTTTGCGCTGATCGATCATTTGCCGCCCGCCGAGCGAGAAAGCTACTGGCTGCGGCTGCTCAACAAATCCGCGCGCCGAAGCAGCGTGGGCGAATGGCTGGGCCGCATCGCGCAAAGCGGAACGCCCTGTTCCGCCGAGTTCGCCCGTCAGGTGTTGCAACACGTCCGCGCCACGGTCGCCAGCGACGCCGGCAAGTGGGATTACTCCTTGCGCCAGGCGCTGCCGGATTTCATCTGTCTGATGCCGGTGACGCTGCTGGACGAGCCCCTGCAACACTGGCCCGTCGAACCAGAAGCCCAGTATTTCAGCGAAACGCTAGCCCGCCTGATCGCCATCGCCGAGCGGCGTAAAACCCTTTATCGTCCCCCCACTTCTCGGAATCCGTCATGAGCCAACTGCTGCGCGAACACGCCGAACGCCAATTTGCCGAAGAATTGCAGGCGCTGCAAAAGGCTGATAACCGCGAACGACCCGCCAACTGGGTGCTATCGCCGTGGGCGGTCGTCACCTACTTGATGGGCGGCGCGCTCGACAATGGATTTACCGTCAGCGCCAAATACATCGGCAACCGGCGGCTGATGGAAACGGCGGTGTCCACCCTGGCGACCGACCGCGCCCTGCTGCTGTTCGGGGTGCCCGGCACAGCAAAGTCCTGGGTATCCGAGCATCTGGCGGCAGCGATCAGCGGCGATTCGACGATGCTGATTCAGGGCACGGCGGGCACCAGCGAGGAGCAGTTGCGCTACGGCTGGAACTACGCGCAACTGCTGTCGAAAGGCCCGTCGAAAGATGCGTTGGTCCCCAGCCCACTGATGCGGGCGATGGAGCTTGGCAAGACCGCGCGGGTGGAAGAAATGACCCGGATTCCCGCCGACGTGCAGGATACGCTGATTACCATTCTGTCCGAAAAATCGCTGCCGATCCCTGAGTTAGGCTTGGAAGTGCAGGCGGTGCGCGGCTTTAACGTCATCGCCACCGCCAACAATCGGGACAAAGGCATCAATGAACTCTCCAGCGCCCTCAAGCGCCGGTTCAATACCGTGGTGCTGCCAACGCCCGCAACGGAGGAAGAAGAAGTCGCCATCGTGACCAAGCGGGTCGGCGAAATGGGCCGCGCCCTGCAACTGCCCGCTGAACCGCCCGCCCTAAAAGAAGTTCGTCGCGTGGTACAAATCTTCCGTGAATTGCGCAACGGCCAGACCGAGGACGGCAAGACCAAATTAAAAGCCTCCAGCGGCACTTTGAGCACGGCGGAAGCCATCTCGGTGATTAACAGCGGCATGGCGCTGGCCGGTCATTTCGGTGATGGTGTATTGCGAGCGCGGGATATTGCCGCCAGTCTGGTCGGGGCCATCGTCAAAGACCCGGTTCAGGATGTCGTGGTCTGGCGGGAGTATCAGGAAACCGTGATGAAGGAGCGCGGCGATTGGAAGGATTTGTATCGGGCGTGCCGGGAGCAGGAATGAACGGAAGCCAGGAACAGACCATTTGTCACTTTTGGTTAATTAATCCCAGTGTTGTACCCATCTGCTTGAATGGCGTAGCACTGCTCTGTACGAGGCTGTTTTCGAAGCCTCTGGCCGTGATAAAATTTCTTACCAGGTAAGAGAAATTGCCATGACCACAGTCACAGTATCGGAAAAAGGACAAGTCGTGATACCCGTGTCAATCCGCCGCCGGCTGGGGATTGTACCCGGATGCCAACTCGACTTTACGCTTCAAGGCAACACCATCCAGATTGCTTTGAAGCGACCCATAAAATCCGCCCGTATCGAGGAGGGTTATGGGTTATTAGTCTGCAATAAACCTGGAAAGCGGTGTCTGGACGATTTTGACGTCGCTCGAACGATGCGGGAAAGCGCGGATGATGGCGCTTGATACGAATATTCTGGCGCGCTTTTACGTGGATGACCCAAACGATCCACAAGCCGCTAAGCAACGGCCCATAGCGCGGCGGATCATGGCCGATTCAACCCCATTGTTCGTGCCCCTGACCGTCGTTTTGGAACTCGAATGGGTGCTGCGGGCCTTTTACGGCTTCGGGACCGAGGATTTTGCCCGTGTCGTTGAGCACTTATTGGGTCTTGCTCATGTGACTGTGGAAGACTGGCCGCGCGTGAGCGACGCGGTTGCCCTGCATCGCGCCGGACTGGATTTTGCCGATGCGCTGCATTTGCGATCCAGCGAACATTGCGCAACGTTTCTCAGCTTCGATAAACGGCGTTTCGCACGCCGCGCTGCTCGTTTGAACGCCAAACCGCCGGTCCAAGTGCCTAACGCATGATTTGCGCCTTGAGTCGTTCCGAGCAAACCTTGGTAGAGACGTGATTTATTCTTTATGACTGACACCCTCTTTCATATCTTCGGCATCCGCCACCACGGGCCGGGTTGCGCTCGCAGTCTGTTACGAGCCTTAGAAGCCTTACAACCCGATTGCCTGCTGGTCGAAGGGCCGCCGGAAGGCGAGGCGGTGTTGCCGCTACTGGCCGATGCCGATCTGGAACCACCGGTCGCGCTACTGGTATACAACCCGGACGATTCCCAGCAGGCCGCGTTCTATCCCTTCGCCGTGTTCTCGCCGGAGTGGAACGCGCTGCATTACGGCCTGCAACATAGCATTCCGACCCGTTTCATTGACTTGCCGATGACGCATCAGTTTGCCCTGACACCGCCAGAGCCAGAACCCGTTACGGCAGATGAGGCAGCACCGGATCACGATGAAATAGCAGCAGTGAATGCGGCGGAAACCGACAGCGGCGATGCAGCACAAACCGATCTACGGCTTGATCCGCTGGATTGGCTGGGCCGCGCCGCCGGTTATGGCGATGGCGAAAGCTGGTGGAATCATCTGGTGGAGGAGCGCGGCAACAGTCTGGAAGTGTTCGCGGCGATCCGCGAGGCGATGACCACAGTACGCGCTGAAACCCCCGGCCCAGAACGCTCGGCGGCAGCGCAACAGCGGGAAATGCTACGCGAAGCCCACATGCGCAAATGCCTGCGCCAGGCGCAGAAAGAAGGCTTTACCCGCATCGCCGTGGTTTGCGGTGCATGGCATGTTCCGGCGCTGGCCGATATGCCCGCCGCCAAAGCGGATAACGACCTGCTCAAAGGTCTACCCCGCGTCAAGGTTGCCGCGACTTGGGCGCCGTGGTCGTATCGCAATCTCAGCAGCGCCAGCGGTTACGGCGCGGGCGTGACCTCGCCCGGCTGGTACGAATATCTCTGGCAAGTATCGCCCGAACAGCGGGCGGTCGGCTGGATGGCGCGGGCCGCTCGTTTATTCCGCGAGGAAGGGCTGGATTGCTCCTCAGCCCACATCATCGAAGCGGTGCGGCTGGCTGAAACGCTGGCCGCTTTGCGCGAGCGGCCGCAAGCGGGGCTGGACGAACTCAACGAAGCCTTACAAACCGTGGTCTGCTTGGGCGATGCCGCGCCGATGCGATTGATCGAACGCGCCTTGATCGTCGGGGATCGTCTGGGCCGCATCCCCGCCAGCGCCCCGGTGGTGCCGCTGCAACACGATCTCAGCCAGCAGCAAAAACGGCTGCGGCTGAAAGTCGAAGCGGTGGATCGGACGCTGGATCTCGATCTGCGTGAAGCTAACGATCTGGCGCGCAGTCATTTGCTCCACCGCCTGACGCTGCTGGCGATTCCCTGGGGCAACCCCCAGCGCGCCGGACGCAGCGCGAAAGGCAGTTTTCACGAAATTTGGACGTTGCAATGGCAACCGGCGCTGGCCATTGCGGTCATCGAAGCCAGCCGCTGGGGCAATACCGTTGAGGACGCCGCCACTGCCAAAGCGGTCGATCAGGCCCGCGCGCTGACCGCCCTACCGCCTCTGGCTGAATTGGTTAATCAAGTGTTGCTGGCCGATTTGCAGGCTGCCATCGGCCCGGTGACGCAGACGCTGGAAGATTTAGCGGCGCTCGCCAGCGATCTGGTGCAGTTGCTGGGCGCTATTCCGCCACTGGTCAACGTGGCGCGTTACGGCAACGTCCGGCAAACCGATGTTGGCATGGTCGAGCAGGTGCTGAAAGGGCTGATTCCGCGCGCAGCGATTGGCCTGCCCGGCGCGTGTACGGCGCTGGATGATGATGCGGCGCAAATCCTGCGCAACGCGATGGCTGCCACCCATCAGGCGGTGCGGCTGCTGGCGGACGATGGCCTGCGGGAAACATGGTTGCGGGCGCTGGAGCGGGTGGCGCGACTGCCCAACGCGCATGGGTTGGTCTGCGGGCTGGCGGCGCGGCTGCTCTTTGACGAGCAGGCCGCCTCGATTGAAGAGACTGCGCGGCAGATGAGTCAGGCGTTATCACCGGGTAATGAACCGGCGCTGGCGGCGGCCTGGCTGGAAGGTTTTTTGAATCAAAGCGGGCTGGTGCTGCTGCACGATGACGCACTGTGGAGCCTGGTGGATGGCTGGTTGAGCGCGCTGAGCGAAGACCGTTTCCACCAGATTCTACCGCTGTTGCGCCGTGCCTTTTCCGGGTTTAGCGCCCCCGAACGCCGCCAGCTTGGCGAGCGCGCCGCCCGACCGGATACCGCGACAACCGCCGTCAGCGCTTTGCCGGATTGGGACTCCGAGCGCGCCGAGCGGGTGTTGCCGTTGTTCCGCCAACTGTTGGGAGTCGGCTGATGAATCCCGCACCGTCCGCGAACGAAACCCGCTTGCACCGCTGGCGGCTGGTGTTAGGCGAACCGGCTCAGGACGCTTGTGGCGCGCTGTTGAGCGCTGAAGACTTGAGCATCGACCGGGCGTTGACCGCACTGTATGACGCCGATGGCCCCGGCGGTTTGCGCGGCGGCAGCGGCGCGTCTTCCCCGCGTGTCGCCCGTTGGCTGGACGACATCCGCCGCTATTTCCCGGCATCCCTAGTGCAGGTCATGCAGAAAGACGCCTTCGAGCGGCTGGACTTGAAAAGCATGTTGTTCCAGCCGGAAATGTTGCAGGCGGTGCAGCCGGATGTGCATCTGGTGGCGACTCTGATGTCCCTGCGCGGCATCATCCCGGCCAAGACGCGGGATACCGCTCGGTTGGTGGTGCGCAAGGTGGTCGATGCCTTGATGAAAAAGCTGGAGGAGCCAATGCGCAGCGCGGTCACGGGCGCGTTGAATCGGGCCGAACGCAACCGCCGTCCCCGTCACGCCGAAATCGACTGGGGCCGCACCATCCGCGCTAATCTGCGCCACTGGCAGCAGGAACAGCAGAGCATCATTCCCGAAACCCTGGTCGGTTATGGGCGCAAGGCCCGCCGCACCCAGCGTGAGGTGATTTTGTGCATCGACCAGAGCGGTTCGATGGCCTCCTCGGTAGTGTATTCCAGCATCTTCGGCGCGGTGATGGCCTCGTTGCCCGCCGTAAAAACCCATCTGGTGGTGTTCGATACCGCCGTGGTCGATCTGACCGAACAACTGGACGATCCGGTCGAAGTGCTGTTCGGCGTGCAACTGGGCGGCGGCACCGACATCAATCGGGCAGTGGGTTATTGTCAGGGCCTGGTGCGCGAACCGCGCAACACGATTCTGGTGCTGATTTCGGATTTATACGAAGGCGGGGTCGAGAAAAATCTGTTGCAGCGGGCCAGCGAACTGGTGCAATCGGGTGTGCAGTTGATTACTTTGCTGGCGTTGAGCGACGAGGGCGCACCGTCCTATGATCGGCAACTGGCGGCGAAACTGGCGGCGCTCGGCGTGCCTTCCTTCGCCTGTACGCCGGATCAGTTTCCGGCGTTGATGGCGGCAGCGATCAAGCGGGAAGACATCGCGCTGTGGGCGGCACAGCAGGGGATGGTGACGGCAAGAGCGGAAAGGTGAGAGGATTGTCTATCAATCTGCCCGTTGCGGTATATGTTCACGGTAGTGAAGTTATGCGGAACTGTATAATTACTTGTTAGGCGTTGCTAAACATCTCACTCATCGTGGAGTCGAAAACCACAACGGGAGCACAATCAAATGAAGAGCAAAGTTGCAGTTATCACTGGCGGAACAACGGGCTTTGGAAAGGGAACTGCACAGGTTCTCGCCAGCAAAGGTGTGAAGGTCGTCATCAGTGGTCGCCGCAAAGAATTGGGCGACCAGATCGTCGCTGACATTCGCGCCAAAGGCGGAGAGGCGATGTTCACCTTCACCGATGTCAACGATGAAGCTAGCGTTAGAGCACTAGTCGAGACGGCGGTCGCACATTATGGTCGCCTTGATATGGCGGTGAACAATGCGGGCATCTCGACTGAAGGCGCAAAACTTGGCGATTCCGAAACAGCCAGGTTTCAAGAAATGATCCAGACCAATGTCTTGGGTGTGTATTTCGGTCTGAAATATCAGATCCAACAGATGCTCAAGAACGGCGGAGGCTCAATTGTCAACCTCGCCTCAATCGCAGGTCTGAATGGCATTCCCCACACCGGCGCTTACTGCGCCACCAAGCATGCGGTGGTTGGACTGACCAAAGCAAGCGCGCTTGACTATGCCACTCAGGGTATTCGCATCAACGCCGTTGCTCCGGGAGCGGCCAAGACCGAAATTATTGTCAAAGCACTTACCCAAGGTGTCTATGACGAAGCAAGCATCTCCGCCATGCTCCCGATGAATCGCATGGGTGTGGTGCAAGAGATCGTCAATGGCATCGTTTGGCTTTTATCTGATGAAGCCTCTTTCGTGACAGGGCATATCCTCAATATTGATGGCGGATTCCAAGCTAAATGACACCCGCAACGCCTAACAACAGCATGCAGCGGACGGCGCTACGCGCCGCCGCTGATGCTGAGCGTTAGGCCTCGCAGCTGCAAGGCACGTATCAGACTCATTCAATCTTTTTTGTTTGGAGTAAATCACATGGGGCAGCAGACAATTCCTTTAGATTTCGCTATCTTAGCGCGTCACTACCCCTATCGGACGGAGAAAACGGGGCAATATGGCGGCAAACTTGCGAACGCCGACTTGCGCCTGCTGATGGACCGTAACCCGGGCACTCCATGTTGTGTCCAAGTTAGCCATTGTCTGAACATGGCTGGATTTCGAATCCCACAGATATACCCAGGTCACAGACGCCCAAACGACAGTCAGAAGATCAATGGAGTCACATACTACTACCTGCTCGCCGTTGATGAGATGGAGACTTACCTCACCAATACCTATGGACCAGGTGAAGTAGTGAGGAGTGATGGAGACAAGACGCTCCAACGTACGGCAGCGCAAGTCAAGTCCTATCTGAACAGCCGGAAAGGTAAGTACCCCATCAAAAGAAACCGGGTATTATTTTAGCCATTAAAAGCCGATAGAGGTGGGTGGAAATGAAGCGTATTCGGTCATTAAGCGACGCGGAGTGCGAAACGCTGCGCGCGGCCTGGAAGGGGGGACCGAACGGTCGAGTGCGGCAACGGGCGCAGGCGGTGTATTTAGCGCATCGGGGATATCGGCGGATTGCGCTTTCGGGGTTCTTCGAAGTGGACGTGGACACGATCAGCGCTTGGCTGGACGGATGGGAGCGGGACGGGCTATGCGGGTTGTATGACGGGCCCCGTTCGGGACGGCCCCGGATTTACACGGCGGGGGAAGAAGCGCGGTTGTGCGGCTGGCTGGATGAGGAACCCCGCCAGATCCAACAGGCGCAAGCCCGGCTGGAACAGGCGACGGGCAAACCGGCCAGCCGACAAACCGCACACCGGATCGTCAAAAAAAAGCGTATCGCTGGAAGCGGTGCCGACGGCGGGTTAACGGCCCGCGCGACGAAGCCGCCTTTCGCGCGGCGCACGTCCGGTTAAGCCAACTCCAGCACGGTCATTCCCAAGGGATCATCGACTTGTTTTATTTCGATCAAAGCGGCTTCACGCTCACCCCGTGCATCCCCTATGCTTGGCAAGGTCGGGGGAAGCCGTTGACCCTCCCCAGCGCCGCGAGCCCGCGCGTGAATGTCTTGGGGTTCATGAGCCCCACCCATCAGAGCCACTTTCAAACCGTGATCGGGCGCGTCACCTCGGCCACCGTCATCGCCGCCCTGGATGCCTTCGCCGCTCAAACCGCCCGCGCCGGAAAACTTCGCTTGGTCGTCCTGGATAACGCGCCCATTCATACCAGCCAAGCGTTTCAGGACCGGATGGTGGACTGGTTGCGCCAGGGCGTCGGTTTCCATTGGTTGCCACCCTACAGCCCCGAACTCAATCTCATCGAAATCCTCTGGCGCAAAATCAAGTATGAATGGCTTCCCCC
>JAEUPW010000093.1 GCA_016790045.1 Candidatus Competibacteraceae bacterium | reverse complement strand
TATAAGCGGACTCGGCTTCGGCCAACTTGTCCAGCTCGACATAGACATCGCCGACACCGACCAGCGAATGCGCGATGCGGGGATTCACTTCCCCTTGCCGAGAGCGCGCGGCTGCCGCCTTGCTGGCCTCCCAGGATTGTTCGGCGTACTGTTCGGCCTTGGCGCGGTCGCCTCGATACAGCTCGTGCCACGCCCGATAGACCAGATATTCCGGCCAGTCCGACCCATCCGGCGAGGCTTTCACCAGCGGCTCGGCGCGCCGAAACATGGCTTCCGCCGCGCCGGGTTGCAGGCGGCTGAGTTCGCGGGCCATCCGCGCGACCAGGTAGCCGCCGCCGGAATCGTTGACGCCCTTGATGCGCTCGTGAATTTCCAGCGCGCGCTGGGCCAACTCCAGCGCACGCTGGTGGTTTTTAGCGGAGTTGTACAGCGTGCTCAGCTCGTCCAGGGCGGTGAACTGCCCCATGTCCTCCAGGCCGATGCGCCGGCCCTCGGGCGCCACGGCCCGCTCGGCCAGCGCGATCAGTTGCGACCGGCTGCCGGGGAGCTGTTCCTGAGCCGAGCCTCGCAACGAGGTTTGCACGAAACCCTCGAACAGCGGCGCCAGATGGGCCGGTCCCCACAGCACGAAAGCGCGGCCATCGACGCCGGCCGCGATCAACAGATAGGGAAAGCCGCCGTTGTGGCTGGTGCAGCGGCGCAGGGTGGCCGGTTGCCCGCCCAGAATTTGGGTCGGCTCGACGGCGCCGCAATCGGCCTCGGTTTGCACGGTCTTGGCCAAATCGCTTTGGTCGAAGAACGTCGCTTCCCAGTTCGCCGCCGGACGCGGGACACTGCCCCGCCAGACCAGACCAGCCGGGCGCTCCCAGCCCGGACAGCGGATCTCGAACTGCTCCAGGCCCTGGCTGCCGCCGGCCTTGTAGAACTCGCAAGCGACATCCCCTAACGCCTTGGCGTCTGCGGGCAAGGCGATCCGGGTTCCGACCGGCAAACCTTCCGGCGCCGCCGCCGATCCACCTCCCGTCGCGCACCCGCCCAGCGCCAGCGCGCAGACCAGCAGCAGCACCGCGCCATACCGGCATTCGTCGCGCGTCATGATTCCCCTCCCCTTCGGCAGATTCTTCTTTTCGGTTCGCCGCGCCGCTCCGTTCGCTCGCAATGCCTTGGCCGGCCTACCGGGCACCATCTCTCACGGATTGCCGGTCGCCGACCCATCCACGCGGATAAATTCGCTGCGCCGATTCCGTTCGCGGTCGGCTTCGGTGGCGTTAGCAGCCACCGGATACGCTTCCCCATAGCCCTTGGCGATCAAGCGATCGGGCGCGATGCCGCGCTCGACCAGATAGTCGCGCACCGCCTGCGCCCGCTCCTGAGATAACTGTAGATTACGCTCGTCGGAACCGATAGCGTCGGTATGGCCGGCGATAACCAGCACCGCATCGGCCAGCGCCGGGCTTTTCAACGCCTTGGCGTATTCGTTCAGCAGCTTGTAAGCATCGCCGCGAATGCGCGCGGAGTTCGGATCGAAATGGATCAAGGCCGCGACCTTGGGCCGCTCTCGAACCAGCGTCGGATAATCCAGGGTATCCATTGACCGGGAAACGGGAGCGGGAGCAGAGGGGGCTGCGGCGCCGGGGTTGGCGGGATCATCCACGATACCGGCTGGACCCCGCAATTTGCCCACGCCCGAACCGCCGGAACTTGGTCCGCCTCGCAGCCGCAAGCCCGGTCGCTCTCCGCCGGGAACGCTCAGCGCGCGCTCGATCTCCGAGGCGGTTTCGGGAGATGGGGGTGGCGCCGCGACGACGGCACCCGATCCTAGCCCGATCAACAAGCCGGCGATCCAGCTATAGGCAAAAGGGTTGCCACGTTGAAAAGCGATCAATGAACTGCACCTCTTTGGTAGCGATTGGATAACCCCAACAATCGAGGCATTACGGGCAATACCGGCTTCGTAATATAGCAATTAACGGTGGCAAGTTGAGACCGATAACCGGCCTGACGTTCCGATCCTAATTCTTGCTCGGGAAGCCAAACATAATTGTTCATGATGTTGTAACCGCATCAAAGCACGGCGTATTCTTCACGCCAACAACAATCGCGAATCACGCCAAACACCCCGAAGGAACCCCCATGCGCCGTCATCGCATCGCCAAAACCCTGCTGGCCACCGCGCTGGCCACGCTTTTCGCCGGTCCCGCCTTCGCCGCCAAGACCCTGGTGTTCTGCTCCGAAGGCAGCCCGGAAGGCTTCAACCCCCAACTCTACACCGCCGGCACCACCTTCGACGCCAGCTCCCAAGCCGTCTACAACCGGCTGGTGGAATTC
>JAEUPW010000061.1 GCA_016790045.1 Candidatus Competibacteraceae bacterium | reverse complement strand
GTCAAAATCTTCATGCGGCGGATCGGCACCATCATCCTGAGCTTGATGGTCATTCTGTGGTTTCTCTCGACCTTTCCCGCCCCGCCGGCGGGCGCGACGGAGCCGGCGATTTATTACAGCTTCGCCGGCTTGATCGGGCGGGCGCTGGAACCGCTGCTGGCCCCCATCGGCTTCAACTGGCAAATCGCTATCGCGCTGGTGCCGGGGCTGGCGGCGCGCGAGGTCGCGGTGGCGGCGCTCGGCACCGTCTATGCCCTGAGCGGCGACGGCGGCGCGGTGGCGGAAGCCTTGTCCGCGACCCTGGCCCACAACTGGACGCTGGCGACCGCGCTGGCTTTGCTGGCGTGGTACGTGTTTGCCCCGCAATGTTTGGCGACCCTGGCCGCCGTGCGCCGCGAGACCAATTCCTGGCGCTGGGCGGCGTTCATGTTCGCCTATTTGATGGCGCTGGCCTACATCGCGGCCTTTATTACGTATCGGGTCGCGCTGGCGCTGGGAGGTGGCTGAAATGTGGCAAGATGCGCTCGCCCTGCTGATCGTGGCCATCGCCGCCGGGTTTTGGCTGCGGCGGTTCCTGCCGAAACGGCCGATTCAGATCGTTCCTTTTAGAATCGAGGCCGCGCCTGTCCAGAAAACCGATTCGAGGCTGGCCGCCTGTCCCGATTGCGCCTTGGCGGGCGCTTGTTCCAAAATCCCACCCCCCGCGAGCGGGTCAAGCCGGCTATCATTGGCTCGCTCATCTGCGTGAACAGGATCAACTGATCGGCCGGTTTCGCGCCATCTGGCGCACGCTACTGGTGTTGAGGGTTTCGGAATGAAGAAAACAACCTTGCTGCTGCTTGGCTTTTGGTGGAGCGTGGCGGCTGCCGCGCCGTTTGGCGCGGACGAAGAACAAGTGCTGATCGACAAGGTGAAAGTTCTCCAGAACGCTTACGAAAAAGGCGATCTCGATTCGATCGCCACAATGACTTTTGAGCCCGTCATCGCTCAGGTCGGCGGGGTCGACGCCTTAAAAAAAGTATCCCAGCAGGTCATCGATCAAGCCAAACGCATGGGCGTGGTCACGGAAAATCTGGAAGTCGGCAAACCCACGCCGCCGCTGGAATCGGGCGAGTATCTGGTCACGTTCGTCCCCAAAACCTCCACGGTCAAAATGGGCGACAAGCGCGCCAAAAGTTCGAGTTTCATGATCGGCGCCCGGCGCAAGGACCAAACCGAGTGGAAGTTCATGGACGGCGCGGGCTTGCGGAAAAACCCGCAATTGCTGCATTCGTTTTTCCCGGATTTGCCGAAAGATGTCGCCCTGCCGCCCAACGAGGTCAGGTTGATCCAGTAGTTTGCCGTCACGCCAGTTCGTGCCGGCGCATCGCGATTGGAAAGGGCCGGCCGGTCGCGATAGCCCCGCGAAGCGTTGCATTTCTCAAGCTCGCGCCGTATATCCTGAAGGATTCGGAAAGGAGTTACGGCGATGTCTGGCCGACATTTGCGCTATCTGTTCAATCCGGCCTCCGTGGCCTTGGTCGGAGCCAGCGAGCGGCCCGGTTCATTGGGCGAGGCGCTGGCGCGAAAACTCGCGGCGGGCGGCTTTGCCGGCCCGTTGTACTGGGTCAACCCGCGTCACCGACAAATCGGCGGGCGCCCGGCGTACCGGCGACTGGCCGATCTGCCGGACGCGCCGGAACTGGCGATCATCGCCGCGCCCGCGCCCGCCCTTCCCAAGCTGCTGATCGAAGCCGGCCGGCGCGGCGTCAAGCTCGCGGTCATCGCCACGCCGCATCCCGCCACCCTGAACGAACCGGCGTCGGTTTTTCGGCGGGCATTGCGAAAGGCCGTCCGCGACTACGGCGTGCGGGTGCTCGGCCCGGATGCGGGCTTTAGCGCGCCATCGGTCGGCCTCGACGCCCTCGACACGCCGCAAACGCCCGCGCCGGGCGCGCTGGCGCTGATTTCGCAGTCGCAAGCGGCCATGGGGCCATTGATCGCCTGGGCCAACGCGCAAGGTCTCGGTTTTTCGCGCATCGTGAGTCTGGGCGAATCGACCGATCTCGCGTTGCCCGACTTGCTGGACGGATTGATCGACGATGCCGGCGTTCGAGTCGTGCTGGTGATTTTGGAGAGCGTCGAGCGCGCCCGTCCGTTTCTTTCGGCGGCGCGCGCGCTCGCTCGCGGCAAGCCGGTGCTGGCGTTGCGCGTCGGCCGGGGCGGCGATGCGCGGGCACGCCAGCGCGACGCGCTTTATGCTGCGGCCTTCCGGCGGGCTGGGGTGCTGGAACTTCCGTCGCTGCGCGAATTGTTCTCGACCGCCGCAACGCTGGCGCTGAACGGGCTGACTTTGGGGGACCGGTTGACCGTGGCCGGCAACAGCCGTTGTCTCGGCTTGCTGGCTGCCGATACCTTGACAGCGGAAAACGGCCATCTCGGCCAGTTTGGCGACGAAACCTTGCAGGCGCTCCGGCCGCTTCTGCCCGGCGAGAAGCCGCCGGAAAACCCGCTCGATCTCGGCGCCGACGCCGGCGCGGAGCGCTATGCGGCCGTCCTGAACCTTCTGTTGCGGGAACGCGACGCCGACGGCGTGCTGGTGCTCTATGCGCCGAATGGGCGCGCTTCGAGCGAAGCGGTGGCCTCGGCGGTGGCCGAAACGGTCAAGCGCTGGGACGAGCGGGGCGAAACGCGACCCGGCGTGCTGGCGGCTTGGCTGGACGGGGAGGCGAACGCCGCCGTCCGGCAACGCTGGCGCGAACGGGGGATTCCCGGCTACGAGACGCCGGAGGATGCCGTGCGAGCCTTCCTGCACGGCTGGCGCCGCCAGCAAAACCGCGTCGGCCTGATGGCGACGCCGGAGGCATTGCCGGAACCCTCGACCGCCGAGCTTGCGGCCGCCCGCGAGCTTGTCGAGGGCGCCTTAGCGGCGGGTCGCGACCTGCTGGAGCCTGCCGAAATCGTCGCGTTGCTGCGCGCATACGGGATCGCCGCCGCGCCGCCGGAGTCCGCGCCGCCGGTTCGAGCCGACCATTCGGCATGGATGAACTGGAGCCTGCGCTTGATCGAGGATGCGGTTTTCGGGCCGGTATTGCTGCTGGAGTGCGCGCGGCGGTTTGGCGGCCTCCCAAACGCTCCCGTCGCGCTGTTCCCGCCGCTCGATCTGGCGCTGGCGCGCGAGGCGATCCGGCCAGCGCCGTTCTATCGCGCGCTGTGCGACGCGCAAGCCGCCGCGCCCGGCCTGCTGGACAGTTTCCTGGCCCTGCTGGTCAAAGTGTCAAGGCTGATCGTGGATCGGGGCGAAATCATCGAATTGGAGTTGCGCTCGCCGGCGTTTGACGGGAGTGCAGCGACCGCGCAGGCCGTTCGCCTTCGCTTGGCCGCGACGGAAAGCTCGCCTCGCGAGCGGCTGGCGATTCGGCCCTACCCGCGCGAACTGGAGGAAACCGTCGCGTTGCCGGATGGATCGACCTTGCTCATCCGCCCGGTGAAGCCGGAAGATGAACCTGTCTTCGTCGAATCCTTCAAACAGCTATCGACCGAGGAAGTGCGGATGCGCTTCATGCACACGGTCAAGGAACTGACCCACGAAGAAGCGGCCCGGCTCACCCGGATCGACTACGACCGGGAAATGGCGCTGGTGGTGTTCCGGCAACGGCCCGACCAGCCGCTGGAAAGCTGCGGGGTGGCGCGGTTGATGCAGGACAACAGCGACAGCGAACGGGCGGAATTCGCCATCGTCTTGCTGCGCGCGGCCACCGGCATCGGGCTGGGCAGCCTGCTGGTTCGCCGCCTGATCCGCTACGCGCGCGCGCGCGGCTACCGCGAATTGTTCGGCGAAATCCTGCGCGAGAACGAGCCGATGCTGGCCCTGTGCCGGGCCATGGGGTTCGGCATCGCGGTCTGCCCGGACGATGCCGGGGTGATGATCGCGCGCTTGCCGCTGGCTTAGCTAGCGCTTGCCGGTGTCGGCGAGAGCGGGTGGCGGCTCCGTTGCCGGGTGCTCCGCCTCCATCCAACCCCGAAACCGGGTCAGCAGCCACAAGCCCGGCACCGTGGCGGCCATGCAAAACAGGAAAAAACCTTCCCAGCCCAGCCACTGGGCCAGATAGCCGGTCGGGGTGTTGACCACCACGCGCGGGATGCCCATCAGACTGCTCAGCAAAGCGTATTGGGTCGCGGTGAATTTCTTGTTGGTCAAGGTCGCCATGAACGCGACATAAGCGGTGGTCGCCATGCCGCTGAACAGGTTTTCGCTGGTGATCGCCAGCGCCAGCCCCGGCAAGCTGTGGCCGAGCCGCGCCAAAATCACAAAGCCGATCAAGCCGATGGCCTGCAATAGCCCAAACAGCCACAGCGCCCGATACTGGCCCAGGCGCAGCATCAGGATGCCGCCGAGCAAGCCCCCGATCACCGTCGCCCAAAAGCCGAACAGTTTGACGACGGTGCCGATTTCGGTCTTGCTGAAGCCCAGGTCCAAATAAAACGGCGTAGACATCTGGCTCGCCATCATCTCGCCGACTTTGTACAGCAGCACGAACAACAAAATCAGCGCGGCGTCATGGCGGGAAAAATATTCCACGAACGGTTGCACCACCGCCTCGCGCAAGGTGCGGGGCGTGCCGGCCGGCACCGGCGGTTCGACGCAAAACAGCGTCGTGATCAGGCCGGGCAGCATCGCCGCCGCCATCACCCAATACACGGCGGAAAACGGGATGAAATCGGCCAGGATCAGCCCGCCGCCCGACGACAGCAGCAGGCCGATCCGGTAACCGTTGACGTAAAGCGACGCGCCCAGGCCCTGCTCGTCGTCGGTCAGCGATTCGCGCCGGTAAGCGTCGATCACGATGTCTTGCGAGGCGGAAAAAAACGCCACCAAAAATGCCGCCAGCGTCACCAGTGGCAGGCTTTGATTCGGGTCGGCGAAGCCCAGGCCGGCGATGGCCGCCATCAGGGTCAGTTGGATCAACAGCAGCCAGCCGCGCCGCCGGCCCATGCCGGCGATGGGGGCGAAGCGATCCAGCAGCGGCGCCCACAGGAATTTGAGGGTGTAAGGCAGGCCGACCAGCGCGAACAGGCCGATGGTGCCGAGATCGACCCCGGCCTCCTTGAGCCACGCCTGCAACACCGAGCCGGTGGCGAGCAGCAGCGGCAAGCCGGAGCTGAAACCCATCAACAAGGCCGTCAGCATGCGGCCGCTCAGAAAAATTCGCAGGATGTCCCCGCCGGAGCGTTGGGCAGCGTCAGAAGGCATAGTCATAATCCAGGGTCAAGGGCGCGTGATCGGAAAAGCGCGGCTCGCGGCAAATGGCGGCGGCGCGCACCCGATCCGCCAGGCCGGGCGTGACGATCTGATAGTCGATCCGCCAGCCGACATTGTTGGCGCGCGCCTGACCGCGATTCGACCACCAGGTGTATTGGTCGGGTCGGGGATCGATTGCCCGGAAAGCGTCGATCCAGCCCATCGGGCCGAACAGCTTGTCCATCCAGGCCCGCTCCTCGGGCAGAAAGCCGGAGTGGTTGCGGTTGGCCCGCCAGTTTTTCAAATCGATTTCCCGATGCGCGATGTTCCAATCGCCGCACAAGATCACGTCGCGGCCGCTCGCTCGCAACGCTTTCAGCGGCCCGACCAACCGCTTCAGAAAATCGATTTTTACCGCCTGCCGTTCGGGGCTGGACGAGCCGGAAGGCAGATACAGCGACACCACGCTAAGCCGCCCGAACCGCGCTTCCAGCCAGCGACCTTCCGCGTCGCATTCCGGCCAGCCCAAACCGCTTTGCACTTCGTCCGGCTCGCGGCGGGCATACAGCGCGACGCCGCTGTAGCCTCTGCGCTTGGCGTCGCGGTAAGTGCAGTGATAGCCGACCGGGTGATAATGGGCGGGCGGCAGGAGCGAGCTTTGGGCGCGGGTCTCTTGCAAGCACACCACATCCGCCTTCTGTTCCCGCAACCAGGGATAAAAGCTTTTGGCGGCGGCGGATCGGATGCCGTTGACGTTGAAGGTAATGACTCGCATGAGGCGACAAGGCTCCAGATGAAAGGAGGCTAAAGCGCGCTATGATAACGGGATTCATCCCTTTCAAGCCGGAATCTCGAACCATGCGGGACTATCAGCGGGATTTTCTCGACTTCGCCATCGGCCGGGGCGTGCTGCGCTTCGGCGAATTTAAGCTCAAATCGGGGCGGATCAGCCCGTATTTTTTCGACGCGGGCCTGTTTGATCGCGGGGCGGCGCTGGCGCGGCTGGGCCGCTGTTACGCCGCCGCCATCGCGGACGCCGGGCTAACGTTCGACGTGTTGTTCGGGCCCGCTTACAAAGGTATTCCGCTGGTGGCGGCGGCGGCCATCGCCCTGGCCGAACAGCACGGGCGCGATCTGCCCTGGTGCTTCAACCGCAAGGAAGCCAAGGATCACGGCGAAGGGGGCTCGATCGTCGGCGCGCCGTTGCGGGGCCGCGTCTTGATCGTGGATGATGTCATCACCGCCGGCACCGCGATCCGCGAAACCGTGGCGCTTCTGAGCCGGCATCAGGCGACGCCAGCCGGCGTGTTGATCGCTTTGGACCGGCGGGAGCGCGGTCAGGGGACGCTGTCGGCGGTGCAAGAAGTCGAGCGCGCCCACGGCGTGCGCGTGACGAGCATCGTCAGCCTGGACGATCTGGTGGCGCATCTGACCGAGAAGCCCGAGCATGTGGAGCATTTGGCCAAAATGCGGGATTATCGGGCGCGCTACGGCGTGGCCGAGCCGTCCCGACAAGTTTCGGCAACCGATTGCCGGTAGCGGGCCGATGAGGCCAGCGCCCGACGGATGCGCGCGCATGGAGCCTCGCGAGCGACGGTAACCCCCAAGATTTTCGACAGCGCCCAAATGAATACCAACGATTCGTTGTTAAATCTTCTGATCCCTCTATTGCTTTTCCCCGCGCTTTCGTCGGCGGCCGAAAGCGTCAAGCAGCGCGACCCGATCGACATCCCGCTGCAACCCGTCGCCAAAATGGTCGAGACGCAAGAGCGGACGCCCTGGGGGAAAGCGCGCGCGAGGACCGCTTACGGTTTCGATGAAAAGCAGTCCACCGTTCACTTCAGCCGTTTCAGCTTTGCTTCGCCGCGCGCGCTGGAAGCCAAGAAACTGGGCGATGTTATCGAAAATTTCAAAAATAATTACAAATGCACCGCTAAAAAAAGCAATCGGACCTTCAGCTTTGACCCCTCCTGCAAGGTGTCGGCCCAGTTGGTTTGGGAGGGTCTGTGCGCCTCTGGAGAACGGTATGTCAACGTGCAATTCATCGCGCACGGGCGGCTCTACGAAGTCGGCGCAACGCGCTTGATGAAGCAATCGGAGCACAATCTGGCGCGGACGGTTGAAGAATTGACCGGCCGCTGTCAGGGAATCAATAACGAAAAAAATCCATAAGCCTTTCGGGGCGGGCGGGTCGAACCATGCTTGACGACCTCAAGCTTTACAGCGCCGCGACCCTGGGCGCGCTGAGCGCGCAAGCCGCGCATTCCGCGCGCTTGCGCAAGAACCTGAACGTGCATCCGGCGCTGGAAGACCCGATCCAGCGCTTGTTCAACGCCCTGGAACCCGGCACCTACGCCCGCCCGCACCGCCACGCGCGCGATGGCGGCTGGGAGCTGATGGTGGTGGTGCGGGGCGCTTTCGCCGTGCTGTTTTTCGACGGCGAGGGTCGCGTTTTAAGCCGCGTGGAGTTGCGCGCCGACGGTGGCGATTGCGCGGTGGAAATTCCGGCGCGCGCCTGGCATTGCGTGGCGAGCCTCGCGCCCGGCACGGTCATGTTCGAGGTGAAGCCCGGCCCTTATTCGCCGCTCGAAGACAAAGATTTCGCGTCCTGGGCGCCGCCCGAGGGCGATGCGCGCGCGCCGGATTGGGCGCGCCGGTTCGAAACCGCCCGACCCGGCCAGCGAATGCCCACTTGAAAAGTCCGGCTCAGGCTGGCTTGAAGCTCGTCTCTCGTTTTATCGCCCGATCACCAGTTCGACCCGCCGGTCGCGTTGCCGGCCCTCGGGATCGTCCGAGACGCTGCTCGGGCGCACGTGCCGGACGGCGAAGGGATAAAAGCGCGCGCCGGCGGGGTTGGCGGCCGGGGCCGGGGTCTTGGGTGTCGCGGGCGCGGTTTGTTGCGCCGAGGCGGCGGGCGCGATTGCGGGCATTGCCGCCGCCATCAGATAAACGCCGGCGCGGCGCCGGAGAGCGCGATATACTTTTGCCTTCATGAGCTTCTCTTTCGCTGGTGGGCTCCGGCTACGTTATGCCAGCGCCCTCCGGATGGTCCGGTGACGCCCGCGCGGTTTTCGGGTCGAGGCTGCCGGTTTCCGAGCGCAAAACCCCGACCGCATTTCCAGGTGATTCGCCCCTGATGAGCGCATCCGCTTTAACCGGATTCGGCGCGTTGCGCCATCGCAATTTCGCCCTTTACTTGTCGGCGCGCCTGCTCGGCACCCTCGCCGTGCAGATGCAAAACGTGGCGGTGGGCTGGCAGGTGTACGCCATGACCGGCGACCCGCTCGATCTGGGTTTCATCGGTCTGGCGCAATTCGCGCCCTTCTTCCTGTTGGTGCTCGTGGCCGGGCAAGCCGCCGATCACTTCAATCGCCGCGCCATCATCATCGTGTGCCACGCGGTCGAGCTGAGCTGCGCGTCGATCCTGTTGGGGTTCACGCTCGGCGGGTTTCAGGCGCTGTGGCCGGTGTTCGCCTCGCTCGCTTTGTTCGGCGCGGCGCGGGCGTTTCGGATGCCGACCAGCCAGGCGATTTTGATGAATCTGGTGCCGCTGCGAAATTTCGGCAACGCGGTGGCGATCAGTTCGTCGGGATTTCACGTCGCGGTGATCGTCGGGCCGACCGTGGGCGGATTGCTGTATCTATTCGGCCCGGCGGTGGTGTATGCCGCCGCCGCGACCCTGTTTCTGCTGGCGATGCTGCTGATGGGCCTGACCCGCGTCGAGCAGCCGGCGACGCGCAAGCCAACCCCGAGTTGGGATACGTTGCTGGAAGGATTGCGGTTCGTCCGCTCGCGCCCGGTGGTGCTGGGGGCGATTTCGCTCGATTTGTTCGCCGTGCTGTTCGGCGGCGCGACCGCGCTATTGCCGGCTTACGCCAGCGATGTGCTGCACGTCGGCCCGCAAGGCTTGGGCTTGCTGCGCACCGCGCCGGGCTTGGGCGCGGCGGCCATTTCCATCCTGCTGGCGTTCAAACCGATGTCGCGCCGGGTCGGTTATTGGATGTTCGGCGGGGTGGCGGTCTTCGGCTTGGCGACGGTCGTGTTCGGGCTTTCCGAGCGGTTTTGGCTGTCGCTGATCGCTTTGTTCGCGCTCGGCGCGAGCGACATGATCAGCGTCTACGTGCGGCATCTGCTGGTGCAGATGGAAACGCCGGACGCGATCCGGGGCCGGGTCAGCGCGGTCAATGCCGTCTTTATCGGCGCGTCCAACGAACTGGGCGAGTTTGAGTCGGGCGTGACCGCCGCGTGGTTCGGGCTGGTGCCGGCGGTGGTGCTCGGCGGGGTCGCGACTTTGCTGGTGACCGCGACCTGGATGTGGCGTTTCCCGGCGTTGCGGCGGATGGACCGGTTTCCGGGCGGCGCCGAAACCGGCAAGGGCTGACCCTCTCCCGATGGCGGGAGAGGGCGTGCGCGCTAGCCGCTTATCGTCTTCGCTTGACCCGCCGCATCGGCTCCACGGCCACCGCCAATTCGCGGATATAGTTGGCCCTGACCTGATCGCCCACTCGCAACCCGCCAATATCGATGCTGTCCGGCACTTTCAGCGTGACGGCGTCGTTTGCGCTTTGGAGGCTCACCCGTCGGGTTTTTTGATTGATGGCGGTCACGTTGGCCACGACCTCCACATCCTTGCGCACCATGCCGGACGGCCTTTGGCCCGGCAGGGCGCGCTCGACGGTGAGCGTTTCCTGCCGGGGCGGGAGCCCGGCCATGTTCTTGGGAAAATCCACCGCCAGCGCTTCATAGTACGTGAGTTCCACGCGGTCACCGACTTTGACTTGAGGCAGATTCTGCACCTCCTCGCTGACTTGGACCGTGTGCAGTTTGCCGCCCTTGCCTCTGAGCACCACTTCGCGGTTGTCGAGATCGACGGCATCGACGATCGCGGTGGCGGTGATCTTGTCGCGGTATTCCAGTTGGGCGGAGGACGCTGGCGTCGCGATCGACTGAACGCGCTGTTGGGGTGGCGGCGTCGCGCAGCCGCCGGCGAACAGCAGGCCCAGCGCGCTCAAAGCGGCAACGAAAGGTTTATTCATATCGTTTGTTCCTAAGCTATGGTTTTTAAGAAATTTCGATCAACTAAAAGGCTTTTTCGACACGATTTTCAGCGAAATCGCCTCCGGCAAACCAACTCGATTTTAGGGTGGAGAGATTTTAAGGGTAACCGCATAGCGTTCGGTCGTCGATGCGTCGCCGTCCCAGAAACGCCAATATTTTAGCTTGAGCGCGACCGCGCCGGCTTGTTGGGCGCGAAAGGTGAAAAGCCGCCGCCCGCGCGCGCCCACGAAGCCCCCTTCTTCGGGCTCATCGTAGGCGGTGCCTTCCAGCGCCAGCAAACGCCGGTCGGTTTCGTCGACGGCCCAGGTGTAGCCGCTGCCGGGATTTTCCGGCAAGCTGACGCCGAAACGCTCGCCGACCCGCAATTCGGCGCTTCGGTTGTTGTCGCCGCGCTGCAACAGCAGCATCCCGTTTTGCCGCACGCCCGCCGGCGGCGACGCCGCTTCCGCGGCTTTTTTGGAGGCGCAACCCGAGGCGAGCGCCGCCGTCAGCAGGATCAGCAGCGCGCTGCCGATAAAAGGCACGGATCGAAAGCGTAGAGTGCGCGAGGTGGACATGAGCTGAACGGAACCCGCTGGCGATGGCTGGAAAGGGAGGGTCAAATCGCGCTACATACTACCTCAGAATGTCCGTTTCCCAGAAGTTTCAACCCTCGGAGCGAGCGACATGCACCTGTCCGGCCTTGAGTATCGGGAATCCCTGCGAGCTTGCCGGCCCACGGTTTTCGTGAACGGCCGCCGCGTGGAGTCGGTCGCCGACGAGCCGCTGCTCGCGCCGGGCATCGCGGGCGTGGCGCTGACGTACGATTTTGCCCGCCGCGAGGAACTGGCGCCGTGGATGCGGGCGACGGTCGATGGCGCGACGGTCAACCGGATGATCGCCGTCCCGCGCGATGCGGGCGCTTCGCTCGATAAGCTGGAAGCGGTGCGGCTGGTTTGTCGGGAAACCGGCTGCGCCCAGCGCTATCTGGGCGGCGACGGCCTGGCGGCGGTCTATCAGGCCACCCACCGGCTCGATGAGGAGCTGGGCGGCGACTATCATCCGCGCTTGCTGGAGTACCTGCGCCACGTCTACGCGCGCGACCTGACGCTGGGCCTGGCGATGACCGACGCCAAGGGCGACCGCTCGCTGCGCCCGCACGCCCAGCCGAATCGGGACGCTTATCTGCACATCGTCGGGCGCGACGCCGCAGGAATCCGCATTTCCGGGGTCAAGGCCATCGTCACCGGCGCGCCTTACGCGCACGAGTTGCTGGTGATGCCGGGCCGGGCGATGACTGACGCGGATCGGGATTTCGCGGTGTGCTGCGCCCTGCCGGTGGATGCGCCCGGTTTGACCATCGTCGCCCGGCCCGCCGGCCGACCGGGCGAGAGCGCCGCCAAATTTAGCGCCAAATACGGCCAGTCGACCGGCGTGTGTCTGTTCGATAACGTGTTCGTGCCGTGGGAGCGGGTATTTCTCGCCGGCGAATGGACCCATTCGGAGCATTTTACCTCCGGTTACGCGACCCATCACCGCCACACCTGCATCGGCGCGCGGGCCGGTTTCGGCGATTTGCTGATCGGGGCCGGCGCGTTGATGATCGAGGCGAACGGGCTCGATCCGGAGCGCGCGCCCGCGCTGCGCGAGTCGATGGTGGAGCTGATCAAAATCGTCGAGGGCTTCTACGCCTGCGGCGTCGCCGCATCGGTGTACGCCGAGGTGGATGGATCGGGGATCGCCCTGCCGGAACCGGTGTTCGCCAATATCGGCAAGCTGTTGCTGGCCACCCAGATTTACGACATGCACCGCCTGGCGCACGAGGTTTCGGGCGGCTTGGTGGTCGCGTTGCCGGGGCCGGACGAAGATCACAATCCCGCCACCGCCGGGCGCATTTCGGAGGTGTTGTCGGCTCATTCCGAGATTCCCTACGCGCGCCGGATCGAGGTGGCGCGGTTGATCGAAGATCTCACGGCGTCCTATCAGGGCGGCTGGTATTCGGTGATCAGCCTGCACGGCGGCGGTTCGCCGGAGGCGATGAAACGGGAGATTTACCGGCGCTATCCCATCGAGGAGCGGGTGGCGCTGGTGGAGCGTTTGCTCGACCGGGGCGCGCACTTTAGCGGCGATCCGCGCTGGTTCGGCCGTCAGCCGGGCCGCTGTTGTCTCGCCGGTTGCCGGGGTTCGGAACTGGCCGGGCCGCCGGCGAACAATGCGGCGACCGACGGTTCGAGCTGAGCGGGGTTTCCCGCGCGGCGATCGGGCTGCAATGGCTGTCCGGGTCAATCGCCTTCGTCGACGACGCGCTCGACCGGTCCGGGCGGAGCGGCGTCGCGGTCGTTGTCGGCGCGGATCGACGGGAGCAGCGCCGGATTGATATAGCCGTTTCGGGCGGCGTGCTCGGCGGCTTGAAGCGTGTTCTCGACCAATAGCAGATCGATGTCGTGCAAGCGCGTCTGCTTCGCCAGCGCCGCGATTTGCCGGTCGCGCTCGGGCGTTTGGGTCACGTCGCGGATGTAAATCGCGCGCACCTGCCGCGCCCGGGTCGCGACGATCTGGGCGTAGGCTTCGGGATCGTGTTGGCCGCTGTCGCCGATCAGGATGAACGGCAGTTTCGGATAGGTGTTCATGATGCGTTCGATCTGCGCCCGCTTGTGGGCTTGGTGGCTGGAGCCGCTGGCGCGCTGTGCCGGCAATCCCAGGTCGCGCAGCAGCAAAGGCCCGGCCGGAATCTGGTTGAGCGCCATGAAATCGACCAAAAAATCATAGAGATTCCAGGGGCTGCTGGAGACGTAGAACACCGGTCGGGGGTGCGTTGCGCCATCGCGCAGCGCCCGATAAAACGCGGCGACGCCGTTGAAGGGCAGGCGGGTGTGGGGGCTGCGCAAGAACGTCAGCCGGGCCATGGTCAACAGGCGGGTTGCGCCCGTGATTAAAACGGTGTCGTCGATGTCGCTGATGATGCCGAGATCGCAAGCCGGCGAAGGGACCAGTGCGCGGCCATGGATCGGATCGGGCGCTTGCCGTTTCAGCATCGCTTGCGGCGGTACGCCGAGCGTGACCGGATGCCATTGCAGGGTCGGGTCCAGAGGCCGAACGACCGGCAACTCGAACCGGAAATAACCTTCCTCGTCAGTGACGGTTTCCGAGCTTCGGCCTTGAAAGGTGGCCTGTAAACGCAAGCCGGGAACTTCGTCGCTTTCGAATCGCCGGTACGAGGCCGCGAGGTTGTTCCAAAGGGTTTCTTGATCGGCGCTGTCGCCATGCCCCCGATCTTCCAGCACGCGCCCGCCGAGGAACAGCGTTTTGGCGTCGCCGTAACCGTCGTAAGGCACGACCTGAAGCGGCTGATCGTAGCCCAAGCGCCGCTTGAGGCCGTAGCGCAACCGATCGAAGCGGGTGTCGATCAAGTGGCCGAGACGGATGGCCGAGTTTTTCCAAGAGGCCATAATTCTGCTATGTTCTGCTCATCCGGAAATTAAGCAATTTTTATAAAGCCAGGACCGCTAAACGAAATTTTCGATCCGAGGCGACTCGCGTTGCCCCTGAAAACTACCTTCTTGAATCCGCCATGTTAAGAGCGAGCATTTCCATTTTGGGGTGGTGTTTGGTCGGAGCGACTTTATTGCCGTTGCTGCGATTCGATGCGTGGTGGATCAGGATATTCGATTTTCCGCGCCAGCAAATTTTTTTCCTGATCGCGCTACTCATTCCGGCGATGCAGTTTGGCGCGGCTCCCGAACATCCCGCGGACTGGTTTTTGATGGCGGCGCTGGCGGGATGTCTGATTTATCAGGCTTATCGCATCTATCCTTATACGCCCTTGGCGCCCGTGCAAGTCAAGCCGCCGGGTCGCGCTGGCGACCGGTTGCGGCTGATGACGGCCAATGTGTTGATGGGGAACCGCAAGAGCGCCGAATTGCTGGCGCTGATCGAGAAAGTCGATCCGGATGTGGTGTTTTTGGTCGAAACCGATCGCTGGTGGGCCGAGCAATTAAGGCCGTTGCGCCAGCGTTATCCCCATTATCTGGAACACCCCTTGGAGAATACTTACGGCCTGCTGCTGTATTCGCGCTCGCCCTTGATCGAGCCGCATTTGCGGTTTCTGGTTCAAGACGACATCCCGTCTTTGTATTTTCGGCTCAAATTGCCGGCGGGCGGCACGGTCGATCTGTACGCGATCCACCCGCGCCCGCCGGTTCCGGGGGAGCATCACCGTTCGACCGAGCGCGACGCGGAATTGCTGGTGGTCGGCAAACAGGTGAAAGAGGCCAATCGGCCGGCCTTGGTGTTCGGCGATTTAAACGACGTCGCCTGGTCGCACACCACGCATTTGTTTCAGCGCATCAGCGGCTTGCTGGACCCGCGCATCGGGCGCGGGATTTTCGCGACTTTTCACGCGCAAATCCCGCTGTTGCGCTGGCCGCTCGATCACGTTTTTTTCTCCGACGATTTTCGCCTGGCGGAAATGCGGGTTCTTCCCGGAGTCGGTTCCGATCATTTTCCGGTGTTGATCGAAGTCAGCTTCGAGCCGGAAAGCGCGCACCAGCAGGAAGAACCGCCCCCCGCCGACGCCGGGGACCACGAGGAAGCCGAGGAGACGATCGAAAAAGCGAAGGAGGACAATTGAGCGTTCGCGGATTGGCGCGGTTGGCGCGCCTGCGCTGACCGGGCCAGGATCAAAAAGCGGCGCTCGCGCCACGGTTTGCACCGGGCAGGAACGCCGCCTGGATGTGGGCGGTCGGCCGGCGGTCAGATCAAACGTCCGGGCCCCAGCCGAACACTTCCACGGTGCGGAACAGATCGTTGTCGGTCACCATGCCGACCGGCTTGCCGTCCATTTCGACCACCACCCGGCGGACGTTGGCCCCCGACATCTTTTGCGCCGCTTCGGCCAGCGACATCTCGCGCTTGATGGTCACCAGCGGTCGCGTGGTGACCTCTCCGACCTTCACCCGCGCCGGCGAACGGTTGACGCTGATGATCTTTTTGAGCACGTCGCGGTCGGTCATGATACCCCACTGGCCGCTGGCGTCAGGCTCGACCATCACCGCGTTGACGCCGTTTTCGATCATGGTGTGCATGGCGACATTGACCAGCTCGTCGTTCTTGACGGTGACCACCGGCGACATGATGCCGCCGACCGTGGTCGGCATCCGGCCGGAAGCGATCATCGCCTGGACCGGGTCGGCCACGCGGGCGGCTTCCAGCGCCCGGCGCGATTGCTCTTGATGGCGGCGGCGATGTTCGATTTCCTGGCGCAGCGCCGCACCGCCTTCCCGCATCTTGACGATCAAGAGATCGCCGAATTTGCTGGTCGGCACTTCGGTGGCCCCGTCCATCTGCCGGGCGAAGTCGTAGGTGACGGTCTTATCGGCGATGACCTTGGCCAGCGCCGATTCGATCAGCTCGGCCGCCTCGGTCCAGCCCATGTATTGCAGCATCATCACGCCCGAGAGCATCAGCGAGCCGGGGTTGACTTTATCCAGGTTGGCGTACTTGGGCGCGGTGCCGTGAGTGGCCTCGAACACCGCGACGTGATCGGCCATGTTCGCGCCCGGCGCGATGCCGATGCCGCCGACTTCCGCCGCCACCGCGTCGGACAGGTAGTCGCCGTTGAGATTCATGGTGGCGAGCACCGAAAACTCTTCCGGCCGCAGTTGCAGCAGTTGGAAGATGATGTCGGCGATGCGGTCCTTGATCACCACCTTGCCTTCCGGCTGTTTGCCGCCGTAAACGCTGTATAGCTCGTTTTCGGTGATGGTGTGGTCCGGAAATTCCTCGCGCGCCAGCTCGTAGCCCCAGTTGCGGAACGCGCCTTCCGTGAACTTCATGATGTTGCCCTTGTGCACCAGGGTCACGCTGTCGCGGCCGTGATCAATGGCGTACTGGATGGCTTTGCGCACCAGCCGCTTGGAGCCGAAGGCCGAAATCGGCTTGATGCCAAGACCGGCGTCCTCGAAAAACTCCGCGCCCATTTCCTCGCGCAGGAACTTGGCCAGCTTGGCGTTTTCCGGGGTGCCGGACTTGTATTCGATCCCCGCGTAAACGTCTTCGGTGTTCTCGCGGAAGATGATGACATCCACCTTTTCAGGGTGGCGCATCGGGGAGGGTACGCCCGGATAGTAGCGCACCGGGCGCACGCAGGCGTACAGGTCGAGATCCTGGCGCAGCGCGACGTTCAGCGAGCGAAATCCGCCGCCGACCGGCGTGGTGAGGGGGCCTTTGATGGCGACGACCAGCTCTTTGATCGCCTCCAGCGTTTCGTCGGGAAAGTAGTTGCCGTCGTACAATTCGGCCGCTTTCTCGCCCAGATAAATTTCGCACCAGTGGATTTTGCGCTGGCCGCCGTAGGCTTCCTCGACCGCCGCGTCCCAAACGCGCAGCGACGCTTTGGTGATGTCGGGGCCGATGCCGTCGCCCTCGACATAGCCGAGGATGGGCTGGTCCGGAACGCTGAGCTTGCCGTCCTTGACGGTGATTTTTTCGCCGCTGGTGGGAATGCGGATATGCTTGTACGCCATGAAGCCTCCTGACGCTTATGGGATTTCCACAAGAATTGCTTGAAGTGCGTGGGTGCTTGGAGATGCCGCGTTCGAACGCGAAAAATGCGCGGATAAACTACACGCAAACGCCTTGGCTGTCCATGACGGCCCGCTGTCCCCGGCGCCGTCCGTCGTCGCTCCGATCCTCGGTATCGCCATGACTTTGAACGAATTGCGCTACATCGTCGCCGTCGCCCGCGAGCGGCATTTCGGCCGCGCCGCCGAGGCGTGCCACATCAGCCAACCGACTTTGAGCGTGGCGGTGCGCAAGCTGGAGGACGAGCTGGGGGTGACCTTGTTCGAGCGCGCGCCGGGCGAGGTGACCGTGACCCCGGTTGGCCGCCGGGTCGTGGAGCAAGCGCAGCGGGTGTTGGAAGAAGCCGCCGCCGTCAAGCAACTGGCCAGCCAGGGCCAGGACGAACTGACCGGCATGCTGCGCCTCGGGGTGATCTACACCATCGGGCCGTATCTGTTGCCGCACCTGATTCCCCGACTGCGCCGGCGCGCGCCCAACATGCCGCTGCAAATCGAGGAAAATTACACGGCAGTGTTGAGCGAGCGCCTCAAAGACGGCGAGCTGGACGTGTTGATTCTCTCGCTGCCGTTCGAGGAGCCGGGGGTGGCGACCCAGGCCGTGTACCAAGAGCCCTTCGTGGTGTTGGTGCCGACCGGCCATCCCTTGGAGCATGCGGACTCGATCGACAGCGCGACCTTGGCCCGACAGGATTTGCTGTTGCTGGGGCCGGGGCATTGCTTTCGGGATCAAGTGCTGCGCTTTTGTCCGGAATGCAACCGGCTGACCGTCGGCTCGGACAACATGCAGCGGACCTTGGAAGGCAGCTCGCTGGAAACCATCCGCTTGATGGTGGCGACCGGCATGGGCATCACCGTGCTGCCTTACACCTCGGTGAGCGGCTACGCCCAGGTCGGCGATCTGCTCAGCGTCCGCCCGTTTTCCGAACCGATCCCGACCCGCGTGGTGGCGCTGGCGTGGCGCAAGAGTTTTCCGCGCCACCGGGTCATCGATCTTCTGGGCGAAGCGATCCGGTCCTGTCCGCTGGGCGAGGCGGTTCAGGTGCTGGCGTGAGGATCGGCGGCTCGGGGGCGTCCGGCGCGATGTCGGTGACGTGAGCCGCGCCGTCGCGCTGCTCCCAGCGCACGTCGAACTGGTACAACTTCATGCCGTAACGCTGCGGGTCCGGGTGGTCGCGGCGGTACGCCGGGCGCGGGTTTTGCGCCAGGAGTTGCTCGATCAGTTCGCGCAGGTTGCCGCGCGGCCACGCGGCGCAAACCGCCGCCGCCGCCGGGCTGAAACTCACCGCCAGCGCCGGCGCGGGGGCCTCGGCGGCGAATCCGCCGGTCGCGTCCGCGATGCGGTCGGCGTAGGGCAAATACGGTTTGATATCCAGCACCGGAGTGCCGTCGAGCAGATCGACGCCCGCCAGCGACAGCGCGACGCGCCGGCCTTCGACGGTCACTCGCTCGAGCCGCGCCGCCGAAAGGCCGATGGGATTGGG
>JAEUPW010000042.1 GCA_016790045.1 Candidatus Competibacteraceae bacterium | reverse complement strand
CGCAGCCGACAAGGATTCGAGATTAAGCGGCACCGCTGCCAAGCTCCTTGGAAAAGTGGTGGGAACTGATTTGTAATTTTCGGCCAAGATACAACCGGTGCGCATCGTGCCGGTGTACGCCCGAATCGAGATGAAACTGAGCGCAGCCGGATTCGCGCGCTTTTTCCAGCAACCAATCCAGCAATTTCCCCCCGTAGCCGCGATTGCGAAACGCGCTCCGGCAGATCAGATCATCGACATACAGAATCCGCCCCCACGCCAGATACTCCGCAACCCGATAACCCGCCGCCGCAACGATCTCATTTTCCACCGTCAGACAAACCAGGGAATAGCCGTGATTCTGCATCTGGCGCTGCACTTGCGCGACGAAAACGGCTTCCGTGAGATGCGGCCGCAATTCGTGTATGGCGGGAAAGCAGGCGGTGATTTCGATTTCGGTAGCGGCTAAACGGATGGTCATGAGTTTTGCTTGTAGTGTTCAATCCAAAGAAGAGTCAATGCGTGCCCTCAAACAACCCTGCCACGTTCTCCACCGACTCTCCAATCATCCGAATCCACGGATCGGCATATAAACCGACACCGATCATCACCGCGCACAGCAACGCCGCCATGATGAGTTCCCGATTGCGCAAATCGGTCAATTTAAGCGAGGCGATTTTAGGATTGCGGGCCAGGAAAATCCGCTGATAAGCCCACAGCAGATAACCGGCGGCCAGCACATTGCCGGACGCCGCGACCGTCGCCACGCCCCAGCCAAACGCCTCCAGCGTCCCTTCCAGCGCCAGATGCGCCGCCTCGAAACCCGGTGTTCCGGGCATGGCGATGCTGCCCAGCACCACCACCAAAAACATCAAACCCAGCAACGGCAATGCATCGAACAAGCCGCCTAGGCGATGGAAGCGCGTGGTGTTCAGCCGCCGATTCAACAAGCCCGCCGCGACAAACAAGCCCGCCGCCGCCAGCCCCAGATTCAGGCTGAGCAGCAACGCGCCTTTCAAACCGGCGGCTTTCAGCGAGAACAACCCGGCCATCAACACGCCGGTCTGACTGACGATGCCGAAAGCCAGCAAGCGGCGCAGATCGATCTGCAACACCGCCAGCAGCGCGCCATAGACCATCCCCGCCAAGCCGAGCGCCGCAATCCAGCCAGACCACTGCTGGGCGGCATCCGGCAGCAACGGCAACACGAAGCGCAACAAGGCATACACGCCGACCTTCGCGCCCACCAGCAACACCATGCCAATCGCCACCGTGCCGTGCTTGGCGACGATGGGCAGCCAGGAATGGAACGGGAACAGCGCCAGCCGCACCGCCAGGCCGCCGAATAACAGAATGAAAATAAACGATTGTTGGCCTGCCGGAACCGGCGTCGCCAGCAACGCGGGCAGATCGAACGACCAGTGCCCCGCGCTGGCCGCATGCTGCCAGCCCAGCAGCAGCAGACCGGCCAGCAGCGCCGCCAGACCGCCAAGCATCGCCCGCACATATTGCACTGCCGCCCGCCCGCGCGCCGGGCTGGTGCCCCAACGCTGGATCAGCAGGGTCGCCGGAATCACCTCCGCCAGCGCGAACAGCCAGAATTGCAGCAGATCGAGCGCGGTAAACATCCCCATCAGCGCCAATTCCACGCCGAGGATATTGGCCACGAACGCCCCCGGCTGTTCCCAGCGATGCGGCTGGGCATACAGCATGACAAACAGGGTCAGGAGCGCGGTCAGCGGCAGGAACAACACGCCGACGCCATCGACGCCGACGTGATAGCTGAGCCACGAAAAAATTTCGGCTCGCTCGACAAATTGCATCCCCGGCGCATGCGGCTGGAATTGCGCCAGCAGGTACAGCGTCAGCCCCAGTTCTACGCCCGCGACCGTCAAGCCCAGGGCGAAAGCGCTGCGCGCCTGCCGGCCGCGAAAATCGGCGATGATGCCGATGAGCGGCACGACCAGCAGCGCCGTCAACAGCGGAAACTCGCCGCTGCCCTGGCGGTGCAGGATTTCTCCGGCGGCAATCATCATCGCCAGCGCGCCCACCATCGCCGCGACCCACCACCACGACCGCCGCAACAGGCGCTCAACCTGGCTCAAACGGGTTCCCAGCCGGTGGCTGGTGGTCACGAGGCCCTGGCCGACCGCTTTGAACACCATCTGTTCTTCAAAGCGATGAAAGACTGAGGCGACCCACTCGGTGAGGCGGCCGACCACGCCCTGGCCCTGATCCCGCGCATCGGGCGCGCGTTCCAGGAAACGGCCCGCGCCGAGCTGCCGTTCTTCCCACTGCGCCAGCGACGACAGCGCTTGCACCGTGGGCGCGGGCAAGCCGGTCACCCGATCCACTACGGCCGCATCGAAATGATTGGCCTGCCGCGCCAGCCAGCGCACCGGCTGCACCACGCCCCAGTTTGCGGCATCTTCCAGCCAGAAGCGCTGGAATGCCGCCGCGTAAAGCCCGCTCCGCTGCGCCAGCCACGCCGGCACCGGCCGGGTGCGCCCGTGCAGTTGATGCAGGATCGAGGGCGCGCTGAGAAATTGATACGCACGAAATATCGCATGACAGCACAGATGCAACAGTGCCCAGCGCCAGAACCCCAGTCCGCAAGCCAGAAACATCAAACCGACCTGTCCCGAGGTGGAAAAAATCAGCGCGCTTTTGATATCGGTCTGCGCCAGTCCGGCGACAAAGCCGTACAACGCGGTCGCCAGCCCGATCAAGGCCATGATCGCCATCAGCGGCGGCGACTGCTCGAACAGCGGTTGCAGCCGCAAGACCAGATAAACCCCGGCATGAACCATCACCGCGCCGTAGAACAGCGCGCTCGATGGCGTTGGCCCTTCCATCGCGCGCGCCAGCCACGGCGCGAACGGAACCTGCGCCGATTTGGTAATCGCCGCCAGCAGGAAACAAGCCGCCAACGCGCTGGCCTGGGTCGCGGTCAGCCCCGCCGCTTTGGCATTGATCGCCGCCCAATCTGCACTACCCAGCCAGTAAAAGGCCAGCCCGATCCCTAACAGAAAACCGGCATCGCCGACCCGATTGGTGACGAATACCCGCGTGGCGTTGGCGGCGGCGGTCGTCCGATCTTGAAAAAAGCAAATCAGCAGATACGAGCACAGCCCGGCGATTTCCCAACCGATGAAGGTCAGCACCGCGTTGCCGCCCGTCACCAATAACCCCATCGCCGCCGCGAACAAGCTTAACACCATGAATAAACGGTGAAATCCGGCTTCCCGGTGCATGTAATTCACGGCGAAGCGCGCGACCAGCAGGCACAGCAGCGAGGCCAGCACCGCCAGCGTGAGGCTGAGCGAATCGGTGGCGAAAAGCAGATCAACCCGATAATTGCTGCTGCTCAGCCACTGACCGAAAGCCACTTGATCGGGCAGCTCGCCGGTGAATCGCGCGACCGCCAGTAGCAGCGCCGACGCGAAGGAAGCGCCTAAGGCAGCCAGCGCGATTCGGCTGGTACGCCGTTCGTGGGCTTCGCCGCTGGCCTGGCCGAATAGGATGGCTGCACCGAGCCACAGGGCGGCGGCTAAAGGTAGCGCGGGGATGAGGGCTGCCAGCCAAGCCAACATGGCTAATATCTCGTCTTGGACGTTAAATTGAGCTGATCCATCCGAAATTGGATAGCGGCAATCGGGTCAGGAGGATCAATAGGAAAGTGTTGAGCTTCATAAGCTTCCAGCAACGCTAACAATCTTGCAAAGCAATCTCCATCCGGTGAACCCGGCTCTGGTTCACAATCAAAGAATACGGAAATTTCGCGTAGTGCGGCCCGATAATCGTTTTCAGTGCTAATAGGATATATTTCCGTTATGGACGTTATTTTCATAAATAGCCTTCATCTTCGATGCTTCCTGCATGAACCACTCAATCATTTCCCAGCGATCAAGGCTGCTAGACTTGTTACCCATACTTTTACGAATTTCTAAAAGCAATGTGCTCATAAGTGCGATCCAATGCGATGTCTTTATTTCTATTTCAGCTTGGTTTCCTTCTGCATGATAGAAAAATTGCATTAGACGATTATATGCACGTACTACTTCATCATCCGCAACAAGTGATAATTTAAAGCCAATCCGGCGATACTCGACTGACAGCATCATTGAAATAGCCAGATCGTTTTTATTCTTTCCAGAGTAATTCGGATCAGTAACAAAAGCAGCCTCAGTTGTAAAAAGAAGAAAGAAGGGTTCTAGCAAAGCGTTATATGTAGAAATCCGGTCTTCACGCAATTTGTCTTCAAGATCACGTATCCTAGTTAACTGTGCAATTTGCCTTGTTTGTGCGGACTCTAATTTCTTCTGAATTAACCATCCTATGCCGCCTAAGAAAGCAATTAAAATAGGGGTTGCTAGTGTAGCGATAGAGCTTATTGTATCGAGAAATTCTTTATTCATGGCAATGAGTTATATTTTTTTAATTCGAAATAGCCTAGATATTTTTTTCTGGTAGGAGACGAATATATAACATGAAAATTACTTTGGATCTGAATAATGATTTGTTTGAAGAAGTGGCGCGTTTTACTGTTAAACACCAAACCACTTTTCAGGCAGTTATTGAAACTGCATTGCAAAATTTTCTGCGCCAGAATATTGCAAACTTGAAATCTTTCCGAATGCGCCGAGCGACATTTTCTGGCAATGTCCTGCAAAGTGAAATTGAAGAAGGAAACTGGAGCCAGATTTGTTCGCAAATTTATGAAGGGCAAGGCGGTTAATCGATTTATCCGCATCTCATCCTTATTTCTCATCTTATATCCCCAATCAGCGCGGGCGGTAGCGGCTCGGTGTGGCCCCGATACCAGTCGCCGGAACGGGCGCGCACCGGCAGCGGTCGTACCGGCCCGGCCCACGGCACAAAGCCGCGCTGGGGATCAAAAATCGCGAATTCCCCGCTGTCCGGGTCTTTGGCGATCACATGAATCCAGCCATTGCCAATCAATTCACGCAAACCGGGCTGACGACCATAAATCGCGCCGAGGATTTCGGTGCGCGCCTCGATCACGATCTGCAATCGCACCGGCTCATGAATCTCGATCATCTGGCGCGGCAGGCCGGTACGCAGGTCGCTGCTCGCACCTTCCATCACCGCAAATAAGCCGGTCACGTTATGCGGCGTTTTAGTGCCGCAACCCAGCCGCTCGTTATCGACCGTGGAAAAGTAATATTCCAGATTGATGCCCGCACCGACCGGCCCGACCGCCAGCAGAATGTTTTCCAGCACCGCACCTGTCGGGTCTTGCGTCGGATCGTAAGAGATCAAAAACGCCCGCCGATCCAGAAACACGCCCTGGCTCATGGTTCGCCGTCCGACCAAGGCAGCGGCGTTGGTGGCGTGGCCCAATTCCGGCCGCGCTTGGCTGAAATCCCGCGAGCGGCCAACCACATGGCGCAATGCTTGATCCGGCGCAGGGTCGCGCGGCGCAGAGGCAAACCGGCGGCAGCGTTCTTGCGCCGACAGCGCGCAGCCGCGATCCAGTTCCGGTTGCAACGCCCGCAGCGCCTGTTCTGCCTCCGGCGGCAAATCGCCGCGATCATAAAAGAGGATGCGCTCGTCGCAGGTGTTGTGTTCTGCCCCGACGAACCAGGTATCGGCTGGCACCATAATCCCGCGCTCGACCAGCAACGCTCGCACTGCGGGTCGGTTAGCCATCGCCGCGAAGGTGCGCCCGTTCGGCCCGCCGTGTCGCCCGCCGCACGCGCCGCAGTCGTAAGCGCCCAGATGCGGATTATTCTGGCTCATCGAGCCGTGGCCCATCAGCACCACCAGCGGGGCAAATTGTCGGGTCAGGCCGATATTGCGCAGCAGCCCCGCCACCCGGTCGGCCTGTTCGGCGTCGGTAAAGCCGAGGCGCGGCCGTTCCGGCGTCGCGGGCGCGGTCGCATCCGCCGCGTTCACCGCCACCACGGTCAGCGCATCCGGCACCCAACGGCTCTGGGCGGTACCGGCCAGTTGCCCTTGCTGGCGCGGCGCAAAAATCTTGCCCGCTAACACCGGCAGCACCATTGGCGCCAGCGCGTCGATCACCAGCGCCGAGGACAGCAGGTTGCGGCGGATATTTTGATAAAAAGCGCCCAACCGCCCGCGTAAATCCCGCCGCTGCTCGTGCAAGGCCAGTTCCGCTTCTGCGCCGGGTCGGCCGATTTCGCGGATCTCGTGCGCGGGCGTGACCACCACCGGACACAGCGGCGTCACCGTGGTATCGTCCAGCCCGCGCCAATTCATCGCGACCCCAAAAAAGCCCGCCGCGCCAAAGGTTTCGAGCTGCGGGTTGGCTTCTTCCAGATGGCGGCGGATGCCTTCTTCGCGGTCGTCGATGCAAAACACGATCTGCGCTTGCGGTCGCTGTTGCCGCAATGGCCAGCGGTTGTGATTGTTGGCCAGCGCGTTGATCAGCCCATCGCGGTAGTGGTGCTCGTAGGCGTATTGCCACAACGCGCCGCGCACCGGCGCGGACAAAGCGTCCAGCGGCTCCAGCAGCCGTTCCAGATCGGCCAGCGCCAGCGCCCGGAGATCGCCGCCGGACAGGCCCAGATGCTGGCACAGTCGAAACAGCCGCCACGCGCTACCGTGGACGGTATGGCTGTCCGCCTCCGCAGCGACCGGACTGTGCAGCCAAGTCCAGATCATATCGGCCAGCGTATCCCAGGCGGCCAGCGGCGCGCGCTGCTCCGCCAGTTCCCGCGCCCGACTGGCCAGATACTCCGGCAACTGTCCGGCGTATAAAGCGTGGCGCGCCAAGGCTTCCGCCGGTCGCGCCGCGAAATAAGCGCGCAAAGCCGGTAACGTGCCCGCAATCGCCCACTGCTCTTTACACCAGCGCTCGATCCACAGCCGATCCAGGCACAGCCGCACCGCCAGATAATCGACCAGCGCCACCGGATTTTCCCGATTGGCCGGATAAGCCGGATGCTGTTGCCGCCAGTTCATCATCCCCGACCAGCCGGGCAATTCCAGCGCCAGACGGGTGAGATAACCTTCCCAGCGCGCCTCGGGAAGCCCCAAGCGCCGCAGCTCGGCCATCACCGCCTCAATCGGATCATCCGGCCCGCTCAGCACCGCGTTGCGCCAACCCGTCGCATTGGCGAAGGTCCAGGCCGGATCGCGCGCCAGCAGCCGTCGCCATGCCGGGTACAAGCCATCGGGCCGACCGGGCAGATTCCAGGCCGCTAAACCCTCGTCGAGAGTGGCGGCGGACAAACGAATCAAATACGGCCGCACTGGGTCGAACAGATCCTGACCGGTCAAACTGCGCAGCACGCCGCGCAAGGTGCTGCTGTCGCTCACCTCGGCGAACAGGCGTTCGAGCAGGGCGGCCGCTTCCGCTTGCATTCGCTTGTGGACAATCGGCCCTTCGCTATCGCTGGCCCCTTCATCCCGAAACCGCGCCAGCAGCGATTTGGCGACATTCAGTTGCAAATCGACCAGTTCTTCGGGGTGCAGATCGAAGGCCGGTAGCTGGAATCCCTCCAGACAAGCCCGCCATAAATCTTCCAGCGCGGCGCTGGCGTCGGTCAGGCCGTTTTGATGCGCGCGCGCCAGCAAGCGCTGCCGGGCGGGTTCCGGCACATCTTCGGCGAATTGCCGTGTGGCGCTCAGCTCCTCGATCCGCCAGATCAGATCGTTCAACGCCAGCGGCTCGACGCCGTACACCAGCGCGATGTGCAGCACCTCGCCCCGGCGAATAGGCCGCTCGCCCACCCGCGCCAGCACCCGCTCGATCTCCAGTTCCGGGCGTTGGGCGAACACCGCTTCCAGATCGGCGGCGACGATTCGATCCGCCTGAAACAGCTTGCGAAAAGCCGCATCCGGCAAATAGGGGTGAATGCCGGTCAGCGCTTCGGCGGCGGCCAACGCCTCCTCAAACGGCAGATGCTGATAGCCGTGCAGGGTGTTGTGATGGACGAAATTCAGGATCGGCGCTTGCGCGGGCAAAACGTGATCCAGATGGGCGATGGCGTGTTCGACGAGTTGCCGGGGCGTGAGCGGCGCGTCGGCGGCGGAATGAGTGGCG
>JAEUPW010000171.1 GCA_016790045.1 Candidatus Competibacteraceae bacterium | reverse complement strand
TAACCGGAGTGCTCGATGGCGATGTTGCGGATCAATTCCATCATGTTGACGGTCTTGCCCACGCCCGCGCCGCCGAACAGGCCGATCTTGCCGCCCTTGGCGAACGGGCAGAGCAGGTCGATGACCTTGATGCCGGTTTCCAGCAGCTCGGTCGCGCCCGACTGATCCTCGTAGCTGGGCGCGGGCTGATGGATGGCGCGATAAATGTCGGTCTCCACCGGCCCCTTGTGGTCGATCGGCACCCCCAGCACGTTCATGATCCGGCCCAAGGTCCCGGTGCCCACCGGCACGGTCACCGGCGCGCCGGTGTTGGAAACCGCCATGTTGCGCTTGAGGCCTTCGGTCGCGCCCATGGCGATGGTGCGGACCACTCCGTCGCCCAACTGCTGCTGGACTTCCAGGATCAGCCCGTTTTCATCGAGCTTGAGCGCGTCGTAGATTTTGGGCACCGCTCCGCGCGGGAACTCGACGTCCACCACGGCGCCGATGATTTGCACGATATTGCCAGAACTCATTGCTCGGGTTCCTCTTCAGCTTGTTTCACCGCGCGCCCGCCGCGACGGCGGGCGCTCGCCGCGTTCCCTACACCGCGGCGGCGCCACCCACGATCTCGGCCAGTTCCTGGGTGATCGACGCCTGCCGGGCCTTGTTATAGATCAGTTGCAACTCATCGATCAGCGCGCCCGCGTTGTCGGAGGCGCTCTTCATCGCCACCATCCGCGCGGCCATTTCGCTGGCGACATTTTCCACCAGCGCCTGATACACCACCGATTCGCCGTAGCGCCGCAACAGCAACTCGATCAAATCCCTGGGATCGGGCTCGTAGATGTAATCCCAGCGGTGAGTCGGGGCGGCGTCCTGCACGTCGGAGGTGATGGGCATCAGCCGTTCGATCTTCGGCTTTTGGCTCATCGTGTTGACGAACTCGTTATACGCCAAATAGATCGCGTCGATCCGCCCTTCGGCGAAGGCGTCGGCCATGACCTTGACCGGACCCAGCACGTCCTCGAACCGGGGAGAGTCGCCCAAGTGCGAAACGTGCGCGACGACGTTGCCCTTCAACCGCCGGAAAAACTGGAACGCTTTGGTGCCGACGGTGCACAGATCGATTTCGATGCCGCGACCGCGCCAGTCCTGCATGGCGACGATGGTGGTTTTGAACAGGTTGGTGTTCAAGCCGCCGCACAGGCCGCGATCGGTCGAAACCACGATCAACCCGACCCGCTTGAGCTCCCGCTCGGTCAAGCCCGGGCTCCGGTACTCGGTATGGGCGTGAGCCAAGTGCGCGATGACGTTGCGGATCTTGGTCGCGTAGGGCCGGGCCGCCTTCATGCGTTCCTGGGCCTTGCGCATTTTGCTCGCCGCCACCATTTCCATGGCTTTGGTGATTTTCTGAGTACTTTGAATACTCTTGATCTTGGTGCGTATCTCTTTGGCGCCGGCCATGCTGGATCCCGCCTATCCGACGAACGTGGGCTTGAAATCTTCCGCGATCTTCTTAAGACCCGCTTCGATCTCATCGTTGAAATCGCCCGAGCTGTTGATCCGGTCGATCAGGCCCGAATGATTGGCCCGCGCGTACGCCAGCAAGCCCGTCTCGAAATCGCCGATCTTGTTCAAGGGCACATCGTCCAGATAGCCCCGGTCCACCGCGAACAGCGAAACCGCCATATCGGCCACCGACATCGGCGAGTACTGTTTCTGTTTCATCAGCTCGGTCACCCGCTGGCCGCGTTCGAGCTGCTTGCGGGTGGCTTCGTCCAAGTCGGAAGCGAACTGGGCAAACGCGGCGAGCTCGCGATACTGGGCGAGCGCCAGGCGGATGCCGCCGCCGAGCTTTTTGACGATCTTGGTCTGGGCCGCGCCGCCGACGCGCGACACCGACAAACCCGGATTGATGGCGGGGCGGATGCCGGCATTGAACAGGTCGGTTTCCAGATAAATCTGGCCGTCGGTGATCGAGATCACGTTGGTCGGCACGAACGCGGACACGTCGCCGGCTTGCGTTTCGATGATCGGCAACGCGGTCAGCGAGCCGGTCTGGCCCTTGACCTCGCCGTTGGTCAGGCGCTCGACCTCGGCGGCGTTGATCCGGGAGGCGCGCTCTAGCAGCCGGGAGTGCAGGTAGAACACGTCGCCGGGAAACGCCTCGCGGCCCGGCGGGCGGCGCAACAGCAGCGACACCTGGCGGTAGGCCACGGCCTGCTTGGACAGATCGTCGTAGACGATCAGCGCATCTTGGCCCCGGTCGCGGAAATACTCGCCCATGGCGCAGCCGGAATAGGGGGCGGTGTAAAGCATCGCCGCCGATTCGGAAGCGCTGGCGGCCACCACGATGGTGTGGCCCATCGCGTCGTGCTCTTCCAGCTTGCGCACCACGTTGGCGATCGAGGAGTTTTTCTGTCCGATGGCCACGTAGATGCACTTGATGCCCGTGCCCTTCTGGTTGATGATCGTGTCGATCGCCACGGCGGTCTTGCCGGTCTGGCGGTCGCCGATGATCAGCTCGCGCTGGCCGCGGCCGATCGGCACCATGGCGTCGATGGCCTTCAGGCCGGTTTGCACCGGCTGGCTCACCGACTGGCGCTCGATCACGCCCGGCGCGATGACTTCGATGGGCGAGGTCTGGCTGGAATTGATCGGGCCTTTGCCGTCGATGGGCTGGCCGAGAGAGTTGACCACGCGGCCCAGCAGCGCCTCGCCGACCGGCACTTCCAGGATGCGCCCGGTGCAAAGCGCCTTGTCGCCTTCCGCCAAGTGCTCGTAATCGCCCAGAATCACGGTGCCGACGGAGTCGCGCTCCAGGTTCATGGCCAGGCCATACGTGACCGGATCGCCTTCCCTGGGGGACGGGAATTCGATCATTTCGCCCTGCATGGCGTTGTCGAGGCCGTAAATGCGGGCGATGCCGTCGGCCAGGCTGACGATGGTGCCTTCCGTGCGCGCTTCGGCGGTCGCCTCGTAACCTTGCAAGCGCTGCCGGATCAGATCGCTGATTTCGGATGGTTTGAGTTGCATAAAGCGGTAGTCCTCTTACTGGCTTAAGGCCGTGGCGAGTTTGTCCAGCCGTCCGCGCGCCGAACCGTCGATCACCCGATCGCCGATCCGGATCACCGCGCCCGCGATCAGCGCCGGGTCGATCTTGCAATCCAGCACGACGCTGCGCTTGAACTTGGTTTTCAGCGCCTTGGTCACGCGCTTGCGCTGGGCGTCGGTCACGGCGGCGGCGGAAATCAGCTCGGCGCGCAACACGCTTTCGGCGTCCGCCCGAAACCGTTCAAACAGAACGGCGATGCTGGGCAGCAGGTTCAAGCGATGAAATTCGGCCAGCATCTTGAGGAAGGCGACGAAGGGCTGCGGAATCGCGTCGGCGTCCTGCCCGCGAAGGTCGCGGCACACGTCGGCCACCAATTCGGCTTTCTGCTCGCCGCGCATCCGGGGGTTCCAGGGGCCCAACAGCCGCTGCATCGCCGGGTCGGCGGCGACGGCGGCGGCGGTCTGCAACAGCTCGGACCAAAGCGGCAACGCCTTGGCGGCCTGCGCGTCCTCGAAAGCGGCGCGCGCGTAGGGCCGGGCGGCAGAGGTCGGTCGGACGGCGGGTGTCGTGTCAGCCATGAGCGTGGTCCGTAGGGTTAGAGCTGAGCCACCAGATCGTCCAGCATGGCGGCGTTGGCCGCTTCATCGACTTCGCGCTTGAGCACCTTGCCGGCGCCGGCGACCGCGAGGCTGACGACCTGATTGCGAAGCTGCTCTCGGGCGCGGTTGACCTCCTGCTCGATTTCCGCCTTGGCGGCGTGGAGCTGGCGGTCGCCCTCGACGCGGGCTTCCTGTTTCGATTGCTCGATGATTTCGTTGGCGCGCTTGTGGGCTTGAGCCACGATTTCGGCGGCCTGCTGCTTGGCTTCCTTCAACATTTGCGCGGCCTTGGCCTTGGCCAATTCCTGCTCGCGCACGCCGCGTTCGGCGGAGGCCAAGCCATCGGCGATACGCTTCTGGCGCTCTTGCATGGCCTCCATGATCGGCGGCCACACGTATTTCATGGTAAAGAGCACCAGCAGGCCAAACGTGATCATCTGCCCTATGAGAGTGGCATTGAAGTTCACGCGATTACCTCCTCGGGTACACGGGGCGAACCTGTCTTGAGATCGCGGGCGCTCAATGACCCAGCGCCGCGTTGACGGGACCGAGGAACGGGTTGGCGAAGGTGAAGAACAGCGCCACGCCGACGCCGATCATGGTCACCGCGTCCAACAGGCCGGCGACGATGAACATCTTGACTTGCAACGCGGGGATCATTTCCGGCTGCCGGGCGGCGCCTTCCAGGAACTTGCCACCCAACAGGGCGAAGCCGATGGCGGTGCCCAGCGCGCCCAGGCCGATGATCAGAGCCACGGCGATAACGGTCATACCCTGCACGTTGGCAATCAGGCTTGCAGCTTCCATTAGTGTGTCTCCCGTCTAGAGATTG
>JAEUPW010000107.1 GCA_016790045.1 Candidatus Competibacteraceae bacterium | reverse complement strand
ATGGAGCTATCGCCCCGCGAAAAAGACAAATTGCTGCTGTTCACCGCCGGCCTGCTGGCCGAGCGGCGCAAGGCCAAGGGCCTGAAATTGAACTATCCCGAAGCCGTCGCCTATCTGTCCTGCGCTCTGCTGGAAGGCGCGCGGGAAGGCCGGACCGTGGCCGAGCTGATGAGCTACGGCTGCACTTTGCTGAGCCGCGATGACGTGATGGACGGCATCCCGGAGATGATCCCCGAAGTGCAGATCGAAGCCACTTTTCCGGACGGCACCAAGCTGGTCACCGTGCACCACCCGATCCCGTGAGGAATTTTGCGATGATTCCCGGCGAAACCGTCACCCTTGACGGCGACCTCGAACTCAACGCCGGCCGCCGCGCGGTGCGGCTGACCGTGGCCAACACCGGCGACCGGCCGATCCAGGTCGGCTCGCACTACCATTTTTTCGAGACCAATCCGGCGCTGCGTTTCGACCGGGCGCGGGCGCGCGGCTGTCGGCTGGACATTCCCGCCGGCACCGCCGTGCGCTTCGAGCCGGGTCAGGAGCGCGAGGTCGATCTGGTCGAGTACGCCGGCGCGCGGGAAGTCTATGGCTTTCGCGCCGCGATCATGGGGTCGCTGGAGGGTAAATCATGAGCCGCATCGACCGCCGCGCCTACGCGGAGATGTACGGCCCGACCACGGGCGACCGGGTGCGGCTGGCCGACACCGAGCTGTGGCTGGAAGTCGAGCGCGATTGCACGATCTATGGCGAGGAAGTGAAATTCGGCGGCGGCAAGGTGATCCGCGACGGCATGGGCCAGTCGCAGCGCGCGCAAGCCGAGGGCGCGGTCGATACCGTCATCACCAACGCGCTGATCGTCGATCACTGGGGCATCGTCAAGGCCGACATCGGTATCACCGCCGGGCGGATCAGCGGCATCGGCAAGGCCGGCAACCCCGACGTGCAGCCGGGCGTGGACATCGTGATCGGCCCCGGCACCGAAGCCATCGCCGGCGAAGGCTTGATCGCCACCGCCGGCGGCATCGACTCGCACATTCATTTCATTTGCCCGCAGCAGGTCGAGGACGCCTTGATGTCGGGCGTGACCACCATGATCGGCGGCGGCACCGGCCCGGCCACCGGCACCAACGCGACCACCTGCACCCCCGGCCCCTGGAATTTGCACCGGATGCTGCAAGCCGCCGAAGGGCTGCCGGTCAATCTCGGCTTTCTCGGCAAAGGCAACGCCAGCCGCCCGGAAGCGCTGGAAGAGCAGATCGAAGCCGGGGCGATGGGCTTGAAGCTGCACGAGGATTGGGGCACCACGCCGGCGGCCATCGACAATTGCTTGAACGTCGCCGACCGCCACGATGTGCAGGTCGCGATCCACACCGACACCTTGAACGAATCCGGTTTCGTCGAGGACACCCTGGCCGCCTTCAAGGGCCGGGCGATTCACACCTATCACACCGAAGGCGCGGGCGGCGGTCACGCCCCGGACATCATCAAAGCCTGCGGCGAGGCCAACGTCTTGCCGTCCTCCACCAACCCGACCCGGCCTTACACGGTCAACACGGTGGACGAGCATCTGGACATGCTGATGGTCTGCCACCATCTCGACCCCGGCATCCCCGAAGACGTGGCTTTCGCCGATTCGCGCATCCGCCGCGAGACCATCGCCGCCGAGGACATCCTGCACGATCTGGGCGCGTTTTCGATGCTCTCCTCGGATTCGCAAGCGATGGGCCGGGTCGGCGAAGTCATCACCCGCACCTGGCAGACCGCCCACAAGATGAAGGTGCAGCGCGGCAGCTTGCCGGGCGATCCGGCGCGGCACGACAACTTCCGCATCAAGCGCTATGTCGCCAAATACACCATCAACCCCGCCATCACCCACGGCCTCAGCCATCGGGTCGGCTCGCTGGAGGTCGGAAAACTGGCCGACATCGTGCTCTGGCGACCGGCGTTTTTCGGGGTCAAGCCGTCGCTGATCATCAAGGGCGGCCTGATCGTCGCCGCGCCGATGGGCGATCCCAACGCCTCGATCCCCACCCCGCAGCCGGTGCATTACCGGCCGATGTTCGGGGCGTTCGGCGGCGCGCTGGCTGCCACCTGTTTGACCTTCGTGTCCAAGGCGGCGCTCAACGGCGGCGCGCTGGAGGCGCTGGGCCTGCGCCGGACGCTGGCGGCGGTTCACAACACCCGCGCCATCCGCAAGACCGATCTGATCCACAACGACGCCCTGCCCAAAATCGAAGTCGATCCGCAGACTTATGAAGTGCGGGCGGACGGCGTGCTGCTGGCTTGCGACCCGGCCGAGACCTTGCCGCTGGCGCAGCGCTATTTCCTGTTTTGAGGCTCGTTCATGGACTCCGCCGAACCGGTCGAACTGCACATCGTCGAGCGCCTGGGCGAAGCCCTGCCGGCGCAAGCCACCTTGACGCTGCCGTTCGAGCTGCGCCAAAAAAGCCGGCTCCGCACCCGTCTGGACAGCGGTGAAGATGTCGGCTTATTTCTGCCGCGCGGCACGGTGCTGCGGGATGGCGACCGCCTGCGCACCACTGGCGGTCTGGTCGTCGAAGTTCGCGCCGCGCCGGAAGCGGTGTCGATCGCGCGCGCCGACGATCCCTGGTTGCTGGCGCGCGCCGCTTACCATCTCGGCAACCGCCATATCGCCCTGCAAGTGGGCGCAGGCTGGTTGCGTTACCTGCACGATCACGTGCTGGATCGGATGGTGCAGGAAATGGGCTTGCGCGTCAGCGAAGAACAAGCGCCGTTCGAGCCGGAAGCGGGCGCTTACGGCGGCGATCATCACGGGCACCCGCATTAACCCCACCGCCCTGCTCCGCCTGTTGCAACTGTGCAGCCCGACCCTGCCGGTCGGCGCGTACGCGTATTCGCAAGGCTTGGAAAGCGCGGTGGAACGCGGTTGGGCGCGGGACGAAACGGGCGCGGGCGACTGGATTTTCGGCGTGCTCGATCACAATTTGCGGCGCTTGGATCTGCCTGTTTTCGCGCGTTTATATCGCGCTTGGCGGGACTCGGACGCGGAAGCGGTACAGCGCTGGAACGCCCGGCTGTACGCCTCGCGCGAAGCGGCGGAATTGCAGCGGGAAGACCGGCAACTCGGCGCGGCGCTGGCCCGGTTGTTGGCCGATCTCGGTTTGGATGAAGCCGCATCGTGGCGGAATGCGCCGCGCGTTTGTTTCGCCACTTTGTTTGCCCTGGCCGCCGCGCGCTGGGACATCCCCTTAACCGAAGCGGCCACCGGCTATGCCTGGACGTGGCTCGAAAATCAAGTCATCGCCGCCACGCGCTTGATTCCGCTCGGTCAAACCGCCAGCCAGCGGCTGCTGAGCGCCGCCGGCCCGGTCATCGCGGCGACGGTCGCAGCCGGTTTGGCGTTGCCGGATGAGGAAATCGGCGCGGCCGCTCCCGGTTTGGCGCTGGCCGGAGCCCTGCACGAAACGCAGTATTCGCGGTTGTTTCGTTCTTAAGTATTTGATATATAATTATTAACCGGAACCGCCTTCCTCGTCCGTCTCGCGGATCAAATCAACGGTTAACCCGGAAAAATAACGTTCAAGCTTTCCCAGCACGCTTTCTGGCGTGGCGAAGCCGTCAGCGAGCTTCCTCGCAAACAGCCGACCCGGATGCAACGCGTCCCAAGACGAGCGATATTGTGTCGCCCGCCGATTTCCGGGATCTTTGTTGCCGAAACCGTCAATCACGACATTCCAGATGGGCCGGAATTGTTCGATCATCATATTCTCGCCCAAAGGAATCCAAATATCGTCCACGACCAAGCACCGGTAGTGAAAATCGCCCAGTTCGAGATTTTCGGCTTGATCGATGGAGGTGGCGTGCTGCCGGAGCCGGTCCCGCAAGGCGACTC
>JAEUPW010000085.1 GCA_016790045.1 Candidatus Competibacteraceae bacterium | reverse complement strand
CTCCGGCGCGCACAGCGCCTGGCGCGCGCGCTCGTTGTACAGCAGGATGCGCCCGTCGGCGTTGCAGACCAGCACGCCTTCGGTCAGCTCGGACATCAGCGCCGCCAGCCGGTTTTTCTCCTCCTCGACCGAAGCTTTGGCATGCGCCACTTTGGCTTCCAGGTCGCGCGCCAACTGATCGCCGTGCTCCGCCAGCTCGTTGACCGCTTGCCTTAACCGCTTCAACTCGGGCGGGCCGACCGGCTCCAGGCGATGGTTGGAATTGGCGTTGAGGGCGATGCGAATCCCCTCGGCGATCTGGAGCGGCCCTTTCACGTAGGCCCGATAGGCCACGGCGAACGCCACGCCGAGCACGATCAGCGCCAACGCCCCGATTTCGGCGATCAGTTCCGCGTGCGGCGCCAAAATGTCCGCCAGCGTTTGCCGTTTGTCTTGCTCGACGGCATGAAAAATCGCATAGCCCGCCACCACTTCCAGGCCGGCCACCAGCAGCAAAAACGCCGATAGCGCCAGCAAAAACCGAAAATTCTCGTTCATGAACCCGGACTCACCCCTTCGACGGATGAAAGATAACGTTTGCGATCGTCTGCCTTACCCCGGACCCGCACCGCCCGAGCGGGCGGGATGGAGCGTCTGGCGCCATCCCGACGGCGCGGCGGGTTTGAAACCGCGAGGCGACCGTTGAAGTTTTGGGCGCACGTGGAAAAAACCGAAAGCACCTTATACAGTTATAGAGCTTGGCCGCCCGCTAGCGCAAAGGCCATGTTAACTTTCAACCCGAGGGGAAAAAAACAAATGTCGTCCGAAGTGTACGAGCGGATCCGAAGAAATCCGAAATTCGATGAACTGGTCAGCAAACGCAGCACGTTCGCCTGGACGCTCACGGCGGTGGTGCTGGGCCTTTATTTCATCTTTATCATGATCGTGGCCTTCAACCCGACGATGCTGGCCAAACCGATCTGGGAAGGCGGCGTAGCCTCCATCGCGTGGCCGATCGGCGCGGGCCTGATCCTGTTGTTCTGGCTGTTGACCGGGGTCTACATCCGGCGCGCCAACAGCGAGTTCGACGACCTCAACTCCGAGATCATCCGGGGGGCCATCGAATGAGCCGACAACTGTTGAAATTTGGCGTCGCGGCGCTGGCGCTGGGCTGGATGGGGTTGGCGATGGCGGCCCCGGATGTCGGCCAAGCGCAGAAACAGGCGCTCAACATCCACGCCATCGTGATGTTTTTCATTTTCGTGGCCGCCACCTTGGGCATCACTTATTGGGCCGCCCAGCGGACCAAAACCGCCAGCGATTATTACTCCGCCGGCGGCGGCATCACCGGCACCCAGAACGGCTTGGCCATCGCCGGCGACTACATGTCGGCGGCCACCCTGCTCGGTCTGACCAGCCTGACCTATTTCCAGGGCTTCGATGGCTACATCTACTGCATCTGCTTCTACGTGGGTTGGCCGTTCATCATGTTCATCATGGCCGAGCGGCTGCGCAACCTGGGCAAGTTCACCTTCGCCGACATCACCTCCTATCGCCTGGACCAGCGCAAGGTGCGCACCGTCGCGGCCATCGGCTCGCTGACCGTGGTGGTGTTCTACCTGATCGCGCAAATGGTGGGCGCGGGCCAGCTCATCAAGCTGCTGTTTGGCATG
>JAEUPW010000015.1 GCA_016790045.1 Candidatus Competibacteraceae bacterium | reverse complement strand
CCTTCGACGAAGGTGCGCCGACAATCGGTGCGGGTCACGCGCCAGCCGGCCAGCGGCATGCTCAGGGCGGCGATCAAGGTAAAAAGCGTCAGCGGCAGGCCGACCAGAAACTGGGACGGGGGATCTTGCAGGGCGGCGGCGAGGCCACGGGCGTAGAGGGGTAGAAACGGCTGCGACAGTTCGGCCGCGAAGATAAACAGGAACGTCGCCATGCGCGCCCCGAGCAACTGGGCGGGTCGGTAGGGGGTCGGACGTCCGTCCGGCGCGAGCGTGAACCCCTGCCGCGCTTGCGCCAGGCTGGCCGAGAGCCGGCTGGCGGTGGCCGGCACCGCCGTTTGCAGGGTTGCGGCGCGCCGGAGAAGGTCTTGATAGACGGCGTTCGAGTGTTGCACCAACCGGTTCAACAAGCGCGCCGGCCGGCCGGCCGGCCCGTGGATAGCCGTCGCGGTCTGACTGAAATCGCCGCCGGCTATTCGTTCCAGGACGGTTTCGAGCTGGCGCAGGGGGTCAATCGCGGTCTGATGGACGATCAGCGGCAGCAGTTCGAAGGCGATCAGGGCGGCGATGACGAACACGATCGCGATATCGAACAAAATCTCTTGAATTTGCCGCGCGACGAAGCGAATTTCGGCGCCGACATGCAAGACCCCGGCAAGCGTGTCGCCGGACTTGAGCGGCAGCGTGAGATTATAAAACGGACCCAAGCGGCTCGCGGCCAGCGCCGGGGCCGGCGCCGCGAGCCAGTGCCGCTCGGCATCCGGTGGCGGCCGGGCGTCCGATGCGGGCGCCAGCGCATCCGAGGTGGCGCCGGCCAGCGCGTCCGCCGTCGGCAGCGTCCCTCCGCCCTGGAACAACACCGCGCCGTCGGGGCGGGTGACCGCCAGATACGCCAAATCGGGATTGGCGGCGAGCACCGTGCCAAAGAAATCGGCCACCCCGGGCAGGCGTTCGAGCGGGATGCCGTACCGCAGGGCGCGTTCCAGTTTGACGCTGATCGCCGAGCCGACGGTCAGCATTTTCTGGTCGAGTTGCGGGATGAGGCCGCGCTCGAAGGCCAACAGGGCCTGAGTGGAGAGGCCGGCGAGGGCAACCAGGATCAGAGCGAGAACCAGGACCAGCAGCCAAACGTAACGAAAATCGGTTGTTCGCCCGTTCATTGCCGGCGTTCCCGATCGGCCAACCGCTGTTCCAGGCGGAGAATCCGGTCCGCTTGCCCCAACCGGCGCTGCAATTCCCGGCTGCGCCGTTCGGCGGCGGCGTAGAGGGTTTCCAAGGTCGAGCCGGGTTCCGGTTGAAAATCGACATCGCGACGCTGCTCCAGATAACCTTCCAGGCCGGCGCAGGTCCGATCAATCGCCCGTTTCATACCGCGAAACAGCAGCCAAACGCCGACCAGCGCCAGCAGGCTGGCGCCGATCAGGATGAGAGCGGCGGCCCGGGTCAGGCCGGTCAGGGTTCGCTCCAGTTCGCGGTCGTAAAACGCTCGGTCATAGCGCAAGGCAATGCCCCCGACCGCGCGCCCGAAGTTGTTGATCAGGGGAGCGCCGACCAGCAGGGTTTCCGGGTCGTTGGCCCACCAGACCGAGGTGGGCGGATTGCGAAGTATCCCCGTGACCCAGGTGGACGGCAGAGTGGAGACCGGCGGTTTCGAGGGATCGCTTTGATGCTGGTAAAGCGCCCGGCCGGCGTGGTCGAAAACGATGATCGAGAGGATGCGGGAATCCTTGGCGGCTTCGCGCGCCAAGATGGCGGCGGTGTTGGCCATGGCCGTGGGGTCGAG
>JAEUPW010000014.1 GCA_016790045.1 Candidatus Competibacteraceae bacterium | reverse complement strand
CGCCAGCCGGGGTTCCAGCGCCCCCCACCACCCCAGCGCGGTCAGGGCCTGCCGGGCGTACTGGCCGACGGGCACCGAGGCGTCGCCGGAACACCAGCGGCCCCGGAACGCGCCGGGCAGATCGAAACCCTTTTCCAGTTTCACCGCAAACGCCTTGCCCTCAGGCGCGACCAAGACCAGCCGGTTGCCGAGCAGGTCGCGGCGGCTGTCCCGGACGATCTGGCCCTTGCCGTCCAGATAATCCATCCATTTCGAGTCGGCGGAGAGGAACATGTCCGCCGGCGCGCCTTGCTCGATCTGCTTGGCCAGGGCGGAAGCGGCGGCGAAGGATGTCCTCACCTGGACCCCCTTCTCCTTTTGGTACAGCGCGGCGAGATCTTGAACCGCGTTGGTCGCGCTGGCGGCGGCATACACGGTGATCGGCTCCACCGCCCTGGCGGGCAAGATGCCATGAGCCAGCAGGAAAACCGCCGTCAACCAACGCCACCCGAATCGGGCGCCCATAGTGAATTCTCCCCGGTTCGACCCCGGTTACAGGGACACACCCAAAATGACGCTGGACGACTTGATCACCGCCACCGCCGGATCACCTTCCTTGAGGGCCAGCCCGTCGATGCTGGCGTTGGTGATGGTGGCGGTCACGGTCTTGCCGCCCGCCAGTTGCAGGGTGACTTCGCCGTTGACCGCACCTTTCCTGCAATCCGAAACTGTGCCGCACAAGAGATTGCGGGCGCTCAGTTTCAGTTTCTCGACGCCGGCCATGAGGATGACCGAAGACGCCTTGATCAGGGCGAACACCTCGCTGCCTTCCCGCAGGCCGAGATTTTCGACGCTGCTGCGGGTGATCAAGGCGGTGATATGGTCGCCGCCACCGATGTCCACGCCGACCTCGGCGTTGATCGGGCCGACGTTCAAACGGGTCACTCGACCCAGAAACTGGTTTCTCGCGCTGGTTTGCATCATCACTCTCCGCAGGAAGTTTGCGAGTTCGCCCACGTCGGGGACGCGCTCGTGGAGCCGGTCGAAAAAGCGCCGGTACTCGTCGGACACCGTTTCATACCGTTCCAGTTGCCGCAGCCCGTGCTCGGTCAACCGGCTGCCGCCGCCGTGCCGGCCGCCGGCCACGCCGACCACCAGCGGCTGTTCGGCCAGGTTGTTCATGGCGTTCACCGCATCCCAGGCCGCCTTGTAGCTCAGCTGGACCGCCTTCGCCGCCCGCGTGATCGAGCCGGTAACGGCGATTTGGCGCAGCAGCGCCATCTGGCGCTGGCCCAACCATGGCCCCTCTCGCACACCCATTTGGGTCCACTCCGGCCACGCCATCGCCTGGTTCCGCTCCCGCATCGTAGGTGCTCCCCATCTCCCCGCCCTTCGTGGCGAGGAGTTGTTATCGCCTGGTTCCGCTCCCGCATCGCAGGTGCTCCCGATCAACCCGCGCTATAAAGAAAAGTATATAACGCCAGTCATTATGAATCCCCGCGATGGGCGATGAATCCGCGATGGGCGGAGTCACCTCCTGCTTGCGCGCCGGAGAAATACAGACTGTCTCGCCGAAGAATTCTCGCTGCCGGAGGAACGTTCGATGACGCTTCGGCTCTCTCTGCTGTGCGCCTTGTCGCTAGGTTGGGCCGTCGCGGCGCAAGCCCAAGGGTCCGAGTCGTCGCACGACGGCTGAAGGCCTGAACGGGGTTGCAAACCGTGCTCGCTTGTGGTCCTGGCAACGACAAGAAAGATCCGCCTTTGACCGAAAACGGTCGATAAACCCGCCACGACTGGCGGGCTTTTTTAACGGTATAGCGAGCGACGTCAGAGGTGAACCCGCTCAAGCCGCCAGCGGCAGCTCGGCGTGGGTGAAACAGGCCTTGGGGCACACCCGCGAGCACGCTTCGCAGCCGATGCAGTCCAGCGGGTTGGTCAGGGTCATAAAGGAATTGTCGCCGTCATCGTCATCGTCATCGTCGTCGTCGAAATCGACATCGTCGACCGCCCGCTGCACGATGGTCAGCACGTCGCGCGGACAGACCTTGAAACAGCGCCCGCAGCCGATGCACTTTTCCTCGTTCAAAGCCGTCACGAACTGAGGGGTCCAAACCGTGCCGCCGCGCGTGATGCCGGTGATGATGGATTCAGCGCCCATACCTTTTTACCTCGCTGGTTTTTCAATGAGGCCTGGGCCGGTGCGCGACCGGGCCGAAGACCGTGAAGAATTCTTCAATCGCGCCAGCCTTCCGCCTCCATCGCGTCGAACCGCGCCTGGTCGCTTTCCGCCTGGCGCTGGCGGGCGAGAACCCGGCCAAACCACGCCGGGGCCGGGCCTCCGCGCAAGGCCGTTTGCAGTTCGGCCAGCAGCGGCGTGATCGGCGCGTTGGCCTCCACCCGCACCGGCTGCACCCCGATCGCCAGCAGCTGCTGGATGGCCGAGCCGCCGATAGCCTGGCAGTACACCACCGCGCAGCCTTGCAACAGGTCGAGCTTGGCCGCGAGCTTGCTCTCGTGGCCGTCTTGATCGAGTTCGCCGAACTGGGCGAACTCCGCCACGCTCGCCCGCGCGCCCGTCACGTCGTAGAGCAACAGGGCGCTGGCCGCGCCGAAATGCTGGTCGACCCGGTGGCGGTCGCCGGTGGCGAAGGCGGCTTTCAAAACCGGTGTCATGCGCGCTTCCTCGCCCGTTGCCGAGAATTCTGCCGCCAAGGCGCAGCCGCCGACGGTGACGCGCCACGCGCGGGCGCGGGAGGGGTCAATGCCGCCATCGAGGACACGCAGATGCCTGCGGATCGGCATGGCTCGCCTCCTGCCGGAAATCGGCCTTGCGGGAATAGATCGAGCGGTAAGGGGCGACGCCGTGCTCGGCCCGTTCGAGCAGGGCGTTGGCCAGATCGAACAGCAAGCGCCTGCCGCCGCCGTAACCGATCCAGGCCCGCTGGTATCCGCCGAGGCGGTCGTACTGGGGCACGCCGGCGCGCAGCAGCGGCGCGCCGAGACGCTCGGCCGTGGCGGCGGCGTGAGAGTTGCTGATCACCAGCTCGGCTTCGCGGCCGCGCGCCAGATCTTCCAGGTCTTCGAGGTCGCCGACGCGGATTTGCGCCAGCGGGGTCCGGGCCAGGACCGCCGCCCGGCTGGAGGCCACCGCCGCGACGATCTCCGCGCCGGTTTCGGCCAGCAGCGCGCTGAAGGCGTGCAGCAGGTCGGGATCGGCGGCCACGGCGACGCGCGCCTGGCCCAGCAGGAAGTGGGTGTCGAGCAGGGCGTCCTGCAACTGCGCCCGCTGCCGTTCCAGCCGCGCCGGCACGCCCCGCCCGGCGATGCCGGCGAGCGCCATCACCAGCCGGTCGCTGGCGTCCAGGCCGAACAGGTGGTCGAAGCGGTGGATCGGCACGCCGGTGCGCCGTTCCAGCAACTCGGCGGCGGGATAAAGCGACGGCCCGACCACCAGAGTCGCGGCGGCGTCGCCCAGGGCGGCGAAAGCCGAGAGCGGCGTGCCGCCGACGGTGACCGGCGAAAAATCTTCGGCGTCCAAGTGCCCGTCCAGCGAGTCCGACAGGTCGGGGATCAAAACCGGGTTCAGGCCGAAGCGCTCGATCAGCTCGCGCAAGCTGTTCAGGTCGCCCGGCGTCAGCAGCGAGCCGCACAGCACGTTGACCTGGCGGGAGCGGCGGCCCGGCGCGGTGCCGGCCTCGTCCGCCGCCGGCACCCAGGCGGCGATCATGGCCTCGACCGCCCGCGCGAAGCCGCTTTCCAGGCAGCCGTCGAAATCCGGGGTGTTGACCGCCACGATCCGCACGTTTTGAAATTCGGGATGGCGGGCGCGGAACACTTTCAACACCCGGTGAATGTCGGTCCCCTGCGCTTCCGACAGGCCGGTGGTCAACAGGCCGATGGCGGCGGGGCAGTTCTTTTCGGCGATGGTCTTCAGCGCCGCGATCACGTTGTCGTCCGCGCCCATCACGCTGCTGATCGGGTCCATCGCGGTGCTTTGCAGCGGGATCGGCTCGCGGAAATGCCGCACCAGGAACACCTTGGCGAAGGCGGT
>JAEUPW010000170.1 GCA_016790045.1 Candidatus Competibacteraceae bacterium | reverse complement strand
GCGAAGCGGCCGGAACAAGGCGCCGAGAACTCCAGCATGAGCGCGGTTCCGGCCAAACGGCATGCCGGTCGCCAGAATTTCCGGGCTTGGCCGGAACCCGAGATTCGATGATGGTTCTATCGAAACGCTCTATTCCTTCAGAGGATCACATCATGGCGCTTCTTCCATCCGACAAACCGCTGCGCGACCGCGTCAAACTGCTGGGCCAACTGCTGGGCGACACCCTGCGCGACCAGGAAGGCCGTCAGACCCTCGACGCGGTGGAAATTCTGCGCAAAGGCTTCATCGCGTTGCGCGGCCAAGACCAGGCCGCCTCGGAGCAACGCGAGCGGTTGTTGCGTTTCATCGCCGCGCTCAACCCGGAAATGCTCAACCATGTGGTGCGGGCGTTCAGCGCCTACTTCAACCTGGCCAATATCACCGAAGAGAACTTCCAGCACGCCCTGCGCCGGGAGCAGGTGCGGCGCGGCAAGGCCCTCTGGCGGGGTTCGTTCGACGAGACCTTGCGCACCTTGCGCGCCGGCGGGATCGGGGCCGAGCAACTGCAAGCCTTGCTCGACCAACTGTGCTTTACGCCGGTATTTACCGCCCATCCCACCGAAGCCAAGCGCCGGGTGCTGCTGGGCGCGCAACGGCGGGTGTTCTTGACCAACGTGCGGCTCGACGATCCGGCGCTAAACCGCTATCAGCGGGCCGAAGTGATCGAGGAGCTGCGCAGCCAGATTCAGATCCTGTGGAAGACCGACGAAGTGCGCGCGCTCAAGCCACAGGTGCGCGACGAGGTCAAAAACGGCCTGTATTACTTCCGCGAATCCATCTTTCAAGCCTTGCCGGTGCTCTACCGCAATTTGGAGCGGGCGCTCGATGCCGTGTACGGCGACCAGGGCGGCCGGTCAGCCATTCGCGTGCCCTGCCTGCTCCGCTTCGGTTCATGGATCGGTGGCGACCGCGACGGCAACCCCTTCGTGACCCCGGACGTCACCGCGCTGGCGGCGCGGCTGCAAAGCCAGGAAATCCTGCGCGAATATTTGCGCCGGGTCGAGGACTTGAACCGCCGCTTGACCTATTCCAGCTCGCTGGTCGCGCCCTCGCCGGTGTTCGACGCCAGCCTGGAAGCCGATGCCCGGCAGATGGCGGCCCTGTTCGCCGACGCGCCCCACCAGTACGCCCAAGAGCCGTACCGGCGAAAACTGTTCCTGATCTATCACCGCTTGCAACACAACCACGACCGCGCCAGAGCGCTGGCCGATCACCGTCCCGAAGCCGCGCCGGCGCCTTTCTGGGGTTATGCCAGCGAACAGGATTTTCTCGACGATCTTTATCGGATCCGCGATTCGCTGATCGGCCACGGCGACCGCTCGGTCGCCGAGGGCGAGTTGAAGGATCTGATCCGGCTGGCGGAAACCTTCGGTTTTTATCTGGCCGCGCTCGACGTGCGCCAGGAATCGGGCCGCCACACGGCGGCGGTCGCGGAGATTTTCGCCGTCGCGCCCAACCTGCCCGACTATGCCGCGCTCGACGAACAGGAACGGTTGGACGCGCTTGGCGAGCTGCTGGCCAAACCCGGCACGCCGCTGTTGTACTGCGATGCGCTCAGCGCCGCCACCCGCGAGACGCTGGAGGTGTTTCAGGTGATGGCGCGGCTGCGCCGGGAGATCAGCCCGCGCGTCTTCGACAATTACGTCATTTCCATGACCCACGAAGCCAGCCACGTTTTGGAGGTGCTGTTTCTGGGCAGCTTCGCGGGGCTGGTCGGGCACGGCCCCGACGGCGGCTGGCGCTGCGAACTCAAGGTGGCTCCGCTGTTTGAAACCATCGCCGATTTGAACCGCGTCGAGACGCTGTTGACCCGCTTGCTGGATCAGCCGACCTATCGGGAACTGCTGAAAGCGGCGGGCGGCGTGCAAGACGTGATGGTCGGCTATTCGGATTCCTGCAAAGACGGTGGCATCCTGGCCTCGAACTGGGGGCTTTATCGAGCGCAGCAGCGGGCGGTGGCGCTGGCGGCGGAACGCGGCTTCGGCTGTCGGCTGTTCCACGGCCGGGGCGGCACGGTCGGGCGCGGCGGCGGCCCCACCCACGACGCCATTCTGGCCCAGCCGCCCAACACCGTGCGCGGGCGGATCAAGATCACCGAACAGGGCGAAGTGCTGTCGTTCAAATATCAGAATTTGGAAACCGCCGTCTACGAATTGACGCTCGGCGTTACCGGCCTGATGAAAGCGAGCCGCCATCTGGTGCAAGCCACGCCGGACGACCCGCCGGACGCGGCGGCGATCATGGCCGAACTGGCCCGCCACGGCGAGGCGGCCTACCGGGACTTGACCGAGCGCACCCCCGGCTTCATCGACTATTTTTACCAGGCCACTCCGGTCGGCGAGATCGGCCATCTCAACCTGGGTTCGCGGCCCTCGCATCGCGCCCAAGGCGACCGCTCCAAATATTCGGTGCGCGCGATCCCCTGGATGTTCGGCTGGGGGCTGTCCCGGCACACCTTGCCCGGCTGGTACGGCATCGGCGCGGCGCTGGCCGCTTGGCGCGGCGACGATCCGCAACGGTTGCAAGCGCTGCAAGCGCTGTATCGGGACTGGCCGTTTTTCCGCGCGTTGCTCGACAACAGCCAAATGTCGTTGAGCAAGGTGGATTTGAACATCGCGCGCGAATACGCCCGGCTGTGCGAGGATGCCGCCACCGAATCCGGCATCTACGAGCGCTTTCGCGCCGAGTTCGAGCAAACGCGAAGCGAAATCTTGGCCGTGGCGCAGATTTCGGCGCTGCTGGAAGAAAATCCGGCGCTGGCCAAGTCTCTGGAACGGCGCAATCCCTATCTCGATCCGCTCAATCACATCCAGGTCACGCTGCTGCCGCGTTACCGCGAAGCCCTGCGCGAACATGGGCCGGAATCGCTGCGGGTGGAGCTTTGGCTGCGACCGCTGCTGCGTTCCATCAACGCGCTGGCGGCGGGAATGCGCAATACGGGTTGAGCCTGCCGCTTGGCCGTCCCTAATCCGTATCGGCCATGCGCTTTGTTTTGCTTCGCGGCGCTTGGCCAAACAGCTCGTGCTGCGTCGCTTTGACGATGGCGGCGATGGCGGGATGCAGCAACCGGCGTTCGGTGGTGATGGCGTAGAATTGCTCGGTCACCGTCTCGATGCGCCCGACCGCGCGGACCGCGTATTGCCGGATCACGTAATCGGCGATCACCGTGGGCGCGACGAACAGGCCCGCGCCGGCCTGACCGAAGGCTTTCAGCAAGGCCCCGTCGTCGAATTCCCCCACGATGCGCGGATACAGTTGCCGCTTTTCCAACCATTCGATCAGTTTGGTCCGCGCCGCAAACTCTTCGCCCGGCAACAAAAACGGCGCTTTATCCAGCAGGGCGGGAAACGGGCCGGATAGGGCGCGTATCAATTCCGGCGCGCCGAACACGGTGAGATCGCTTTCGCCCAAACGGTGGTTGTAACCCCGCACGTTCAAATTCGCCGGCATCGGGCGGTCGGCGATGACCAAATCCAGTTGGTGGACCGCCATCTCGGCCAGCAATAAGGTCAGATCGCCTTCCCGGCAGAGCAGCCGGACCGGTTGCTCCAGTCGCAGCGCGGGCTCGACCACCCGATAGGCGATTGATTTGGGAACCGAACCGGCGATGCCGATGCGCAACGATAGGCTTTGGCGTGAAGCCTGATCGAGCGCGACCTCCAGCAGTTCGTGGCTGATCGCGAAGATTTCATCCGCGTAGCTAAAGATGCGCCGGCCCATGTCCGTGGGCTCCAAACCGCGCCCGACCCGACGGAACAGCTCGACGCCGAGACGATCCGCCAATTCGCTCAATTGACCGCTGATGGATTGCGGCGTCAGGTGGAGCTGTTTGCTGGCGGCAGTGATGCTGCCGGCCTTCATCACCGTCCAGAAATAACGCAAGTGCTTGAAATTGAGACTGGGCACTGAAATTTAATTCATCGAAAAATTCGAAGTATTATCCAGAATTATTCAGATTGTTGGATGTTTTTTTTGCCTTTAGCCTGTCGGTCGTGTCCGCTGTCAACTCTTAGCACTAAGGAGCACCTCATGAATATCAGCATTCAGGCGCGCGGTTTCTTGTTGACCAAAGCTTTGCGCGATCACGCCGAGCGACGGTTGCGGTTCGCGTTGGGTTGGGCCGACGATCATTTGCGCGGGGTGTCGGTTCGCCTGTCCGACGACAATGGCCCGCGCGGGGGCGAAGACAAACGCTGCTGCATCCGAATCGGCTTCGCCGGCGCTCCAAGCGTCGTGATCGAAGATATCGAAACCGATGTCTATGCGGCCATCGACCGGGCGGCGGACCGGGCGGGCCGCTCGGTGGCGCGCCGGCTGGAGCGGCAACGCGCCCGCCGCCGCCGCTTGTTGCCGACGCCCGTGGAGGGCATGGCTTGGGCTTGGCGCTAAACTTCGGAGACAGAAATGAAATATTTGCCGGAACTGTTTGCCGCCAACGAGCGATGGGCCAAAGAGGTCACCGAGGCCGATCCCCAGTTCTTCAGTGGCTTGGCGGCGATTCAAACGCCCGTCTATCTGTGGATCGGTTGCTCGGACAGCCGGGTGCCCGCCAACCAGATCATGGGATTGAAACCCGGCGAAGTCTTTGTTCATCGCAACGTGGCCAATGTCGTGGTCCACACCGATCTCAATTGCTTGTCGGTCATGCAGTTTGCGATTGAGGTGCTCAAAGTTCAGCACATTATCGTTTGCGGCCATTACGGCTGCGGCGGCGTCAAAGCGGCTTTGGAGGGACCGTCGCTGGGGTTGATCGATAATTGGTTGCGCCACATCCAAGACGTACGCGACCGGCACGCGGGGCTTTTGAACGCTTTTTCGGCTAGCGATACCCGCTGGCGCGCCTTGTGCGAATTGAACGTCATCGAGCAAACGCGCAATGTCGCTCGCACCACTTTGGTGGGAGACGCCTGGAAGCGCGGGCAGCCTTTGATGCTGCACGGCTGGATTTACGGCCTCGCGGATGGCCGCTTGCGAGATCTTCAAGCGTCTGTCAAAAATGATGCTGAGGTAGCTGAAGCCATTGACTTGGCTGTCGAAAGCGTACGCTTGCGCCACCAATCCGGCGAGACCCAATAAAAGCGCCAATCGCTGAAGGAATCCGAAATGGCCAAAGAACTGTACGATCTGGGCGAACAACCCCCGTTGGGCGTCATTCCCCCAAAAATGCACGCCTGGCTGATCCGGCCGGAACGGTTCGGCGTCCCGACCGAAGCGTTCCAGCAGGAAGTGGTGGAGATACCGGCCATCGCCGACGACGAAGTGCTGGTCTACGTGATGGCGGCGGGCATCAATTACAACAATGTCTGGGCGGGCTTGGGCATTCCGGTCAACGTCATCGGCGCGCGCAACAAAGCCTTTGATCGGGGCGAACTCGGCGAACCGGAGCCTTTTCACATCGGCGGCAGCGACGCCTCCGGCATCGTCTACAAAGTCGGCAAAGATGTCACCCATCTGAAAGTCGGCGACGAGGTGGTGATTCACTGCGGCCGTTACAGCCGCGATTGCGAGTGGGTCAAGAGCGGCGGCGATCCCATGTATTCGCCGACTTATCGGATTTGGGGCTACGAGACCAACTGGGGCAGCTTCGCCCAGTTCACCAAAGTTCAGGCCCAGCAGTGCATGCCCAAACCCAAGCACATGAATTGGGAAGAGGCCGCCGCCTATACCCTGGTCGCCGCCACCGCCTGGCGGATGCTGCACGGCTGGGGTGCCAACGCGGTCAAAAAGGATGACGTGGTATTGGTCTGGGGCGGCGCAGGTGGTTTGGGCTCGATGGCTATCCAG
>JAEUPW010000161.1 GCA_016790045.1 Candidatus Competibacteraceae bacterium | reverse complement strand
GCGGCGAAGTATTCCTGGAGCAGTTGATGGACGTAGAGCACTTCGTCCCGGCCCAAGTCTTCTTCCAGCACGCCGAGCGCTTCGCCGGCTTTCAGCACGTCCTCGCCACAGTCGTGCGCCAGCAGGTCGAGGGCGTCCTGGTGATCGATGCGGACTTGAGAGGCTTCGCCGGGCTGTCGGCGGGCTTGCATCTCGAAGGCCAGCAGGCTCAGCTTGTCGAACAGGATGCGTTGCCGGGGCAGCTCGTGAGGCGTTTTCCAGTGCCGGGGCTGGCTAAATCGCGCGCGGTCGCGTTCGCCCAACAGCTCGCCCGGCTGAAACAGCGGGTGGTCGGCCTCGATCTCGCGTTGCAGGGCTTGCCGGACAAAACTGCTGAATAATTCGGCGCGGCCGGCGGGGATTTCGCCGACGGTGGTTTGCTCCACCAGCAGTTTCAGGAAATAGGGCGAACGCAACACCTCCAACTGCGGCGAACCGGCCAGTCGATCCCAGAGTGTAATGTGATGGTCGGGGCAGTAGCAGGCTAAAAATTCTTGGATTTGCTCGTCGGACAGAGACTCAATGCGCACCTGCGGCACCCGCAATTCCTTGGATGACAGCGTGGCGCTGTAGTCCAGGCTGCGGCAGGAAAAGATCGCCCGGTTGCCGGGGTAGCGCCGGGTCAGCTCGACCAGGAAGGCTTTCCAGCACCACAAGGGTTCCGGGCCGGCTTGGAGCATCTCGTTTAGGGCATCTAGCAGCAAGGTGACGCGCCGCTGCCGCAACAGGGTATCCAGCGGCGGCAATTCCGGGTTCTCGGCCGCCCACCGCTCGCGCAACCAGTCGAGCGGGCGAGGTGGCGGATCGTCGCCGCGCGTGCCGTAGCTGTTTAGAGCGATAAAAAAAGTTACCGGGGCGTCGGTCAAACCACCGGTCGAGCCGCCGTTCGCGCCCGCTGTTAACACGGTTTGGGCGTTGTCCAGCTCGAAATGCCGCAGCAGCGTGCTCTTGCCCGAACCTGGCGATCCCAGGAGCACCAGCGCCGAATCGGGCACCTCCGCCAGCACCTCGCGCAAATCCTGGAACGTGCGGGCTTGCGCGGCCCAGCGCGGGCCTTGCGCCTCCTCGCCCTGGTCGAACAGCAGTGACAGATGGACGAAGCGTTTGTCCAGCGCGTAGCGCGGTCCCGACCAGCGCTCGACACAGGCTTCGTAATAGCGCCTGAAGGCAGGCCCGCCGGCAGCGACGCTGACGTCCGACGGGCCTACTGGGGGCGGTCTAGCAGCGCCGCGAGATCATTTCGGCCGATGTAGCGCAGCCCTTCGGCCAGCGTGGCCAGTTCACCACGGGATTCCAGCCATTCCCACACCCGCTGCGGCTCCCAGCCCCGGTCGAAGCGGGCGCGCTCGGCGGGAGCAATCTCGAAGTAATCGGCCAGGTTCTGCCAGTCCGCGCCCAAACGTCGGCACAGGTCGATTTTCATCGGGCCGAAGTTCGGGTCTGCGGGCGCTTTCGCCGAGGGTTGCGAATCCGCGACGTGGTCCTTAGGCGGCGGTTTTGCCGCCGGCGATCGCGCGGCGTTGACGATATCCTCGATCAAGCACTTCACGCTACGGTAAATCAGGCTGTCTTTGGATGTGGGCTTGCAGATGGAGACGTGATCCTCGTCCACCGGAACGGGCACTACCCCGACGATCCCCGGATCGGCGGTGGTTTCGTTGACCACCAAAATGCCGGCGACCGGGCGTTTCTCGTAATACACCTCCGTGGTAAGGTCAAAATCCGCGACATGGTTGCGATGCCAGAGATTGAGTTCCCGCAAGCGCGGATGGTGCGCTTCCAGATCTTCGACGCTGACCGTGGTGCGGAGCAGACCGCCGATGTATTTGATCCAACTGGCCAAGTCTGCGCCGGAATGCGGGGTGGAGAGAAAAACGATGGCCCTGGTTTGGGTGGCGATAGCTTTCCAGGCGGGGTTGCCGAAATCGCTGGCGTTGCGCAGCATCTGCTTGACCAGCAGCCCGCCCAGGCTGTGGCAGACGAACACGACCGGACGGCGACCGATTTTGTCGAGTTTGAGTTGCTGCAAGGCGTTAGTCGCCCGGTCGGCCAGCGGCATCGCGTGCCCTTTCCAGGCCGAGGCGCTGACCGCGTAGCCCAAGGACCAGACCCCGGCAGCCGGCACGTCATCCGCCAGCCAGGCGGGCCAGAAGGCGTCCGGGCGATCTTTGGGGTGCCAGGTGGTGCGGGCGTCGCCGTCGAGACCGTGGACGAAGATCACGTCGGCCGCCCGGTCTGGGCGGTCGCAGCCGCCAACTTTCAACAAACCGTCCATTTATGCTCTCCCCAAGCGAGTTTCCCGTTTAAATAAAAGCTTATACCCGCCCGACAAGACGCCCAACCACTGGCCGAAAAAATCACAACCGCCGGACGATCTCCTCCGCCATCTGGCGAGTGGTCAGCTTCCCGCCCAAATCGGCGGTGCGCGCTCCGGCGGTAATCGTGTCATCCACCGCCTTTTCGATGGCGGCGGCTTCCGCCTCCAAACCCAGCGAATGCCGCAACAGCATGGCGCACGACAAAATCATGCCAATAGGATTGGCGATACCCTTACCGGCGATGTCGGGGGCCGAGCCGTGAATCGGCTCGTACAAGCCGACCCGACCCGCGCCCAAACTGGCGGACGGCAACATCCCCATCGAACCCGCTAGCACCGACGCCTCGTCGGTCAGAATGTCGCCGAACATGTTTTCGGTCACCATCACATCCATCGAAGCCGGGCCGGTGATCAAGCGCATGGCGGCGGTATCCACCAGCACATGATCGAGCGCCACGCCCGCGTTCGCCGCGCCGACCTCGACCGCGATCTGCCGCCACAGCCGCGACGATTCCAGCACGTTGGCCTTGTCCACCGAGGTCACTTTCTGCTTGCGGCCTTTCGCCAGCTTGAAAGCCAGCTCCATCACCCGGCGGATTTCGTAGTCGTAATATTCCAAAGTATCGACCGCCCGCTCGCGGCCGTCTTTGATATCGCGCCCTTTCGGCCAGCCGAAATACAGGCCGCCGGTCAGCTCGCGAATGACCAGAATATCCACGCCCCGAAGCTTCTCCGGCTTGAGCGGGGAGGAATCGATCAAGGCCGGATGCACCTTGACCGGCCGCAGGTTGGCGAACACCCCCAAGCCCTTGCGCAACGCTAACAATCCCCGCTCCGGGCGATCTTTCGCGTTCGGGTCGTCCCATTTCGGCCCGCCGACCGCCCCCAGCACCACCGCGTCGGCCGCCCGGCAATCGGCCAGCGTTTCATCGGTCAACGAGGAGCCGAATTGATCGATGGAGCAGCCGCCCATCAGCCGCTCCTGATAACTCCATTCGTGCTTGAATTTTCCGGCGATCGTATCCAGCACGCGGACGGCCTCGGCGACCACTTCCGGCCCGATCCCGTCGCCGGGGAGCAACACAATCTTCGCTTTCATGATTTTTGTTTTCCCAAAGAATATCGTTGCAGAGTGACTCAATGGGCTACCGACAGCCCGTACTCCACCGCATCGACCAACGCTTGCCAAGACGCTTCGATGATGTTGGCGCTGGCCCCGACCGTGCTCCACATCCGGGTGGTGTTGCGGGTGTCGATCAACACGCGGGTGATCGCTTCGGTGCCGTCCTGACCATCCAGAATCCGCACTTTGTAATCGGCCAGATTGAAGTCGGCGATCTGCGGATAATGGCCCAGCAGCGCCTTGCGCAAGGCGATATCGAGCGCGTTCACCGGGCCGTTGCCCTCGGCGGCGGTGTGCAGCACTTCGTCGCCGACTTTCACCTTGACCATCGCTTCGGCGAAGATGCCACGCCCTTGCCGGTGCTCGACGTTCACCAGAAAATCGATCAGTTCGAACAGCGGCCGATAATCCGGCTGCTGGCGCTTGAGCATCATGGCGACCGAGGCTTCGGCGGCCTCGAAGGAAAAACCGCGCGCTTCCAGTTCCTTCACGTCTTTGAGCACGCCGGCCACGTCCGCCGCGCCGCTGACATCGACGCCGTGCTCCTCGGCCTTGCTGATGATATTGGCCCGGCCCGACAGCGCGGACACCACCACCCGCATCTTGTTGCCGACTTGCTCGGGCGCGACGTGCTGATAGGACTGCTCGCAGCGGCGCATGGCGGCGACATGCACGCCGCCCTTATGGGCGAACGCGCTCTTGCCAACGTAAGGCAGATGGTCGTTGGGGATGACGTTGGCGACCTCGTCCACCACGTGCGACAGCTCGTAGAGCTTGTGCAAGCCGCCTTCCGGCAAGCACCGGCGGCCCATTTTCAGCTCGAGATTGGCCATCACCGAGCACAGGTTGGCGTTGCCGCAGCGCTCGCCGACGCCGTTGACGGTGCCTTGCACCTGAATCGCGCCCTCGCGCACCGCCACCAGCGCGTTGACCATCGCGCATTCGCCGTCGTTGTGGGTGTGGATGCCGAAGGGATGGCGGATCGCCTCCTTCATCTCGCGGATGATCCGTTCCACGTCCCACGGCAGGCTACCGCCGTTGGTGTCGCACAGCACCACCGTTTCGGCCCCGCCCCG
>JAEUPW010000148.1 GCA_016790045.1 Candidatus Competibacteraceae bacterium | reverse complement strand
GCCGAGCGTGATGAGCAGCGTGGCGTCGCCGCCATCGTCCAGAATCATGTTGGGCGCGCCACCGTCGCGCCATTCCAGAATGCGATGGGTAAAGTCCCAATATTCTTCCAGCGATTCGCCCTTGTAGGCGAACACCGGAATTCCGCCAGCGGCGATGGCGGCGGCGGCGTGATCCTGGGTCGAGAAGATGTTGCAGGACGCCCAGCGGATGTCCGCGCCCAGGGCCGCCAGGGTTTCGATCAGCACGGCGGTCTGGATGGTCATGTGCAGCGAGCCGGCGATCCGGGCGCCTTTCAAGGGCTGCCGGTCTCGATATTCGGCCCGGATCGCCATCAGGCCGGGCATTTCGGTTTCGGCGATGGCGATTTCCTTGCGGCCCCAATCGGATAACGAAAGATCGGCGACAGCGTAGTCCGGCAAAATTTCTTCGCGCGCGACGGCGTTCATAACGTACTCCCTATACGGTCGAACGGGCGCCGTTGGCTGGTGAAAGCCGTGCCATGCCGAGCCTGACGGATCAACCGTTGCAGCGCCCCTCGGCCTGGAGGCGAGAAATTGAAGGCGGTTTAAAGACCCGCCGCGTCCCGCAGCGCGTCGGCTTTATCGGTGACTTCCCAGCTAAACTCCGGTTCTTCGCGGCCGAAATGGCCGTAGGCGGCGGTCTTTTTGTAGATGGGGCGAATCAGGTTGAGCATCTTGACCAAGCCGTAGGGCCGCAGGTCGAAATGGCCGCGCACGATCTCCACCAGGCGGTCTTCGTCCAGCTTGCCGGTGCCGAAGGTGTTGACGCTGATCGAGGTCGGCTCGGCCACGCCGATGGCGTAGGACACCTGGATTTCGCAACGGTCCGCCAGTCCGGCGGCGACGATGTTTTTGGCGACGTAGCGGCCGGCGTAAGCGGCGGAGCGGTCGACCTTGGACGGGTCCTTGCCGGAAAACGCGCCGCCGCCGTGGTGGGCCGCGCCGCCGTAGGTATCGACAATGATCTTGCGCCCGGTCAGGCCGCAATCGCCCACCGGCCCGCCGATCACGAAACTGCCGGTCGGGTTGATGTGGTATCGGGTGTGCTTGTCCAGCCATTCCGCCGGCAGCACCGGCAGGATGATGTTTTCCATCACCGCTTCGCAGAGCAATTTGTAGCTGATGTCCGGGTCGTGCTGGGTGGATAGCACCACGGCTTCGATGCCGACCACTTTATGATCCTGATAGCGGAAGGTGACCTGGCTTTTGGCGTCGGGCCGCAACCACGGCAACACGCCGCTTTTGCGCATCTCGGCTTGCCGCTGGACCAGCAAGTGCGCGTAGGTGATCGGGGCGGGCATCAACACCTTGGTTTCGTTGCAGGCGTAGCCGAACATCAAACCCTGGTCGCCCGCGCCTTGCTCCTCGGGGCTTTTGCGGTTCACGCCCTGAGCGATGTCCGGCGATTGCTTGCCGATGCAGGAGAGCACCGCGCACGTCGCGCCGTCGAAACCGACCTTGGAGTTGTCGTAGCCGATGCCGATGACCGTCTCGCGTACGATTTGGTCAAAGTCCACCCACGCCTCCGTGGTGATCTCGCCGGCGAGAACCACCACGCCCGTTTTGATCAAGGTTTCGCAGGCCACGCGGCCGTTGGGATCTTCGGCGATAATGGCGTCCAGCACGGCATCGGAGATCTGGTCGGCGATTTTGTCCGGATGGCCTTCGGAGACCGATTCGGAGGTAAACAGGTAGGTGCGACTCATATAATGGCAAATCCTCGGAGCGACAATTTTAAAGGGAGGAGGGCACGCGAACAGGGAGCAGTAGCACTGAACAATAAAATCGCTAGTCTACATGGAAAATATAGAATTTGCATGTCGGTTTTTTATGCTATTTGGTTATGTCAATGCTCGGATCACGCATGATGGAACTGAACGCCGATGGATGCTGAGCTGGCCGAGGCCACGGTGTTGGCTTGCTCCGCCGTGGGCCGCGATCCGCTGACGAGCCTGCTGGCCCGCTATGGCTTGACCGTGATTTGGCTGCCGCCCGGCGCCGAGATTCCCGGCAGCTATTGGGGCGAGCGCGAAGCGGGGTTGATCGGCGATCAACTGTTCGTGCGCGATGACACGCCCATCCATTCGGCGCTGCATGAGGCCTGTCATTACATCTGCATGGATGCCGATCGGCGAGCGAGCTTGCACACCGATGCCGGCGGCGAGGAGATCGAAGAAAACGGCGTCTGCTATTTGCAGATTTTGCTGGCCGACGAGTTGCCGGGCGTGGGACGCGCGCGCTTGTGCGCCGACATGGACGCGTGGGGTTATACTTTCCGCTTGGGCTCGGCCCGCGCGTGGTTCGACGCCGACGCCGGGGACGCGCGGCAATGGTTGCTGCAAAAGGGGCTGACCGATCGGGAATTTCGGCCGCGCTGGCGGTTGCGGCAAGGATAAGGATCGTTTCGCGCGGCCTTGTCACGGCCGCTATCAAAGGTTTGTCGCGATGGCTTTGGCATAGATCGATGACCGTTTACGTCAAATATTTCGCCAGCCTGCGGGACCGCTTGGGCCGTGCCGGGGATCAGGTTTCCGTGGCCGAAACCACCACGGTCGCGGAAATCTGGGCCACGCTGTGGCCGGAAATCGCCCTGCCGTCGAACACGCTGGCGGCGGTGAACATGGAATACGCCAGCCTCCAACAGAGCGTGCGCGACGGCGATGAAGTCGCCTTTTTCCCGCCGGTGACGGGAGGCTGACCTTGAAGATCGAACTGCGGGCTGAGCCTTTCGATCCCCTGGCGGAACTGCAACGCCACCAGGTTGAACGCCTCGAATTGAAAGGCCGCTACGGCGCGACGGCGATCTTCATCGGCACCATGCGCGACTACAGCGACCGCCTTTCCATCGGCCGGATGATGCTGGAACATTATCCCGGCATGACCGAACGCCAGTTGCGCAAGCTTGTCGAGATCGCGAGCCAGCAGTGGCCGCTGCTGGATGCTCTGGTCATCCACCGGGTCGGCGAGTTGCGGCCGAGCGATCCCATCGTCTTGGTGGCGGTGTGGTCGGCGCATCGGGCGGAAGCGTTTGCCGCCTGTCGCTCGATCATGGAAGAGCTGAAATCGAAAGCGCCGTTCTGGAAGCGCGAAGACACCGCTGCCGGCCCGCGTTGGGTGGAGCGCAACACGCCCGGCTGAAACGTCCCGAAGTGCGCTGCAAGTGCGTTTCCGCAGGCGATCCGCTATGCTGACCGGATGAATGCACCCGCGCCCAACGCCCTCATCGCCCGCCGTTTTCGAGGCTTTCTTCCCGTGATCGTGGATGTGGAAACCGGCGGCGTCAACGCCCAGACCGACGCCTTGCTGGAAATCGCCGCGGTCATCGTGCGCATGGACTGGCAAGGCGAACTGCGGCCCGCCGGCACTCTGGCCCATCACGTTGAGCCTTTCCCCGGCGCGCGGCTGGACCCGGCGTCGATGGCGGTCAACGGCATCGATCCCGGTCACCCGTTTCGCTTCGCGGTTGCGGAGCGCGAAGCGCTGGAGGGCGTTTTTCAGGAAGTGCGGCGGGAGCTGCGGGAAACCGGTTGCACCCGCGCCGTGTTGGTCGGCCACAATTCGTTCTTCGATTTGGCCTTTTTGAACGCGGCCGCCGCCCGCGCCAAGGTCAAGCGCAATCCGTTCCATCCCTTCAGCAGCTTCGACACGGTTTCGCTGGCCGGACTGGCCTTCGGCCAGACGGTGCTGGCGCGGGCGCTCCAGGCGGCGGGGCTTCACTGGGACGAGCGGGAGGCGCATTCGGCGATTTACGATGCCGAACGCACGGCGGAACTGTTTTGCCTGATCGTCAACCGCTGGAAGAGTTTGGGCGGCTGGACGCCGGCTGACGGTTAGCCGGCCGTTTCAAAGCCATAGGGCAGGGGCTGCAAACGCAGCGGTGGCCCGCTGGCGTCGCCCAGTTGCAATACCCCGCGTTCGGCGTGTTCGATCAGCGCCACCGCCAGCACGGCATAGCCGCCGTCCGGGTGCGGGGCCGCATCCGCGAGCTGTCCGGCGCTTTGGCTGGCGTCGGCTTGCGGCGAAAATAGCGGGTCGCCGGGACGGGGCAAGGTCGCGCCGTCCACCCGCGCCAAGAACATCCGACGTTTGAGCTTGCCCAGATAATGGGTGCGCGCCACGATCTCCTGGCCGGTATAACAGCCCTTCTGAAAGCCGATGCCGTCCATCAAGTCCAAATTGAGCATTTGCGGGATGAAAGCTTCGACGGTTTCGGGATAGACGGCCGGCGTTCCGGCCAGAATGTCGAACAAGCGCCACGACCCGGCGCCGACCGGCGTCACGCGGCCGGCGATACGGTCCCAGATTGCGCTCAAGTCTGCCGCCGGACCGTGCAACTCGAAACGGGGAAAAGGGCCGGGCAGCCGCAGGGCCGTGATCGCATCCGCGTGCAGCACATCGCCGGGGCGCATGCCCCGAATGGCGGCCAGATGGCCTCGCGCCAACAAATTTTCGCTTTCGGGGCCTGCCACCCCCATGCGCGCGAGCGTGGCGCTGGCGTTCTCCAGCGCGGTTTTGGCTCTAAGCACGTATTTGCGCAAGCGCCCGAGCGACGGTTCCAGCAGCGCCTGCGGCAGCTCCAGATAATGGTCCCCATCGCGCCGGAACAGCCGAAAACAGGCCAGCGCCCGGCCTTTAGGGGTGCAGTGCGCGCCGATCAAAGTGCGCTCCAGCGCGATCTGGCGGACGTCGCAGGTCAGTTGGCCTTGCAGGAAGGTCTCCGTCTCGGGCCCGCGCGCGACGATCAGCCCCCGATGCGACAGATCGCAGCAGGTATCGCCCGTCAAGGCCGCGCGCGCTTCGGCTGCGCCGGAGCCGAAGGAGGGCGCGCCATCGGCCGTGAAGACCGCGCCGGCTCGGGTGAGAAATGCTCGCCATTCGCTGTTCATCGGATGAAATCTCGTTGTGTTTCCAGTCTCTAGGGAGCCAAGGGGCGATGGAGCAATCTATCCCGAGGCCCGCCAATTCGTTGCGTTCGAGGGCCGGTAAAGGCATAATATCCACAACAAATAAACAAAAATACCCTACAAATAAACAAAAATACCCTACCGCCGCGCCAGGTTATGGCCTCTAAAACTCTCCTGGCGGCACGGTTGGCGGTTGGGATCAGGGTGGTGCATCCTTGCCATCCTCACACTTGCTTGTTTCGTGAGCTGTCATGAAAGAGAACGACACGCAGAAAATGCCGCCGCAGCCGTCCACGATCCCCGATCCCCCTCCGCAATCCAAGCCGGCCGCAAAGCCCGATATGCCCCCGGAATTCGGCGGCCCCAAGGGGCCTGAGCCCACCCGCTACGGCGATTGGGAAAAGGCTGGGCGCTGCATCGATTTTTAGCCGGTCAACGCGGTCGAGGACCGACCCGACGCCGCGTGAAGCGTCACCCGTCCCCATCGTTTTCGTTGTGATCACCCCGCAAAGAGGGTTAGCATTCGACATGATTTTTGCGCCGCACAAAAAAGCCAGCCTCATATTCGCCACTGTATAACGAGGAGAAACCTATGTCAGCCACCAAACGGCCGCTGTCGCCGTTCATGATCGGTCCCTATTACAAGCCGCAAATGACCTCGGTGCTGTCGATCACCCACCGCATCACCGGGGCCGCTTTGGTGTTCGGCACGCTGTTGGTGGTGTATTGGTTGGCCGCCGCCGCGCTCGGCCCGCAAGCCTACCACCACGCCCAGGCGGTGCTGGGTTCGATGCTCGGACAACTGTTGATGTTTTTGTGGACCTGGGCGCTGTTCTACCACATGGCGAACGGTATCCGTCACCTGTTCTGGGACGCCGGTTACGGCTTTGAAATGCCGGACGCGACCAAATCCGGATGGGCCGTGATTTGGGCGTCCATCATTCTGACCGTGCTGTGCTGGCTGATCGCCGCGCCCTGAGGAGAGACATCATGAGTATCCGTACCCCGCTGGCTAACGTTCGCGGCTTGGGCAGCGCCAAAGATGGCACGCATCACTGGTGGATGCAGCGCGTGACCTCCATTGCCCTGGTGCCCCTGATGCTGTGGTTTATCTTCGCCATGCTGCGTTACTCGCGCGCCGAATACGAGGTGTTCCAGCACTGGCTGAGCAACCCGATCAACGCCGGGTTGATGGTGACTTTCTTGTTCGCCGTGTTCTATCACGCCAAGTTGGGCATGCAGGTCATCTATGAAGACTACGTCCGCCCGGAATGGGTGATGTATCTGGCCTTGCTCGTGACCCAGTTCGTCCTGTTCCTGCTGGGCGCGATTTCCATTATCAGCGTGCTTAAAATCGCGCTCGCCTGACGCCCATCACCGGAGGCTGAGGTTTCATGTCCAACGCATACAAATTGATTCATCACAATTACGATGTGGTCGTGGTCGGCGCGGGCGGCGCGGGGTTGCGCGCGACTTTCGGCATGGCCCAAAAGGGTTTGAAGACGGCCTGTTTGACCAAGGTCTTCCCCACCCGCAGCCACACGGTCGCGGCGCAGGGCGGCATGTCGGCGGCGCTCGCCAACATGGGCCAGGACCTGTGGCAGTGGCACATGTATGACACCGTGAAGGGCTCCGACTGGCTCGGCGATCAGGACGCCATCGAGTACATGTGCCGCGAGGCGGTGCCGGCGGTGATCGAGCTGGAACATTACGGCGTGCCGTTCTCGCGCACCGAGGAAGGCAAGATTTACCAGCGGCCGTTCGGCGGCATGACCACCAACTACGGGGAGGGCATCGCCCAGCGCACCTGCGCCGCCGCCGACCGTACCGGCCACGCCATCCTGCACACCCTCTACCAGCAGGCGCTCAAGCATAGCGCCGAATTTTTCATCGAATATTTCGCGCTCGATCTGATCATGGACGATTCGGGGGCGTGTCGCGGCGTGGTCGCCTGGGACTTGTCCGATGGCTCGTTGCACGTGTTCCGCGCCCATCAGACCGTGCTGGCGACCGGCGGCTACGGCCGCGCCTATTTCTCCGCGACTTCGGCCCATACCTGCACCGGCGACGGCAACGGCATGGTGCTGCGGGCCGGCTTGCCGCTCCAGGATATGGAATTCACCCAGTTCCACCCGACCGGCATCTACGGTTCGGGCTGCCTGATGACCGAAGGTTGCCGGGGCGAGGGCGGCTATCTGACCAACTCCAACGGGGAGCGCTTCATGGAGCGCTACGCGCCCAACGCCAAAGACTTGGCGTCGCGCGACGTGGTTAGCCGCTCGATGACCATCGAAATCCGCGAAGGGCGCGGCGTCGGCGAGCACAAAGATCACATCTATCTGCATCTGGAACACCTGGGCGCGAACGTCATCAACGAGCGCCTGCCGGGCATCGCCGAAACCGCCCAAATCTTTGCCGGCGTGGATGTCACCAAAGAGCCCGCGCCGGTGCTGCCGACCGTGCATTACAACATGGGCGGCATCCCGACCAACTATCACGGCGAAGTGGTGATTCTCAAGGACGGCAATCCGGATACGATCATCCCCGGCCTGATGGCCATCGGCGAAGCGGCCTGCGTGTCGGTGCACGGCGCCAACCGCCTGGGCTCCAACTCGCTGCTCGACATCGTGGTGTTCGGCCGCGCCGCCGCCATCCGCTGCGCCGAGCTGATCAAGCCCGGCAGCGCGCACGGGCCTTTGCCGCAAGCCTCGGTCGATAAGGTCGTCGAGCGCTTCGACGGCTTGCGCCACGCCAAGGGCGAGAACCCGACCGCCAGCCTGCGGATGCGCATGCAGCGAACCATGCAGAACCACGCGGCGGTGTTCCGCACCGGCGAATCGATGGCCGAGGGCATCAAGTTGCTGGAAGAGGTCTACGCCGGTTTCGATCACGTCGGGGTGAGCGACCGGGGCATGGTCTGGAATTCCGATCTGGTCGAGACGCTGGAGCTGGACAACCTGCTCGGTTGCGCGATGGTCTCCATCAAATCCGCCATCAACCGGCCGGAAAGCCGCGGCGCGCACGCCCGCGAGGATTATCCCGACCGCGACGACGATGGTTGGATGAAGCACACGCTGGCGTGGCTGGAACCCAAGGGCGAGGTCAAGATCGATTACCGTCCGGTTCACACCTACACCTTGACCGATGAGGTGGAGTACATTCCGCCCAAGAAGCGCACGTATTAAGGGGACGCTGCCATGGCTCAATTCAAACTTCCGGCCAATTCCGTCATCGGTAAAGGCAAGACCTACTACGCCGGCGCGGGCGCCAAGAACGTCCGGCGCTTTCAGATTTATCGGTGGGACCCGGACAGCGGCGAAAACCCGCGCATGGACACCTACGAGGTCGATCTGGCCGCCTGCGGGCCGATGGTGCTGGACGCGCTGCTCAAGATCAAGAACGAGATCGACCCGACCCTGACCCTGCGCCGGTCCTGTCGCGAAGGCGTCTGCGGGTCCTGCGCGATGAACATCGACGGCACCAACACCCTGGCGTGCACCAAGGCCATCGCGGACGTGTCCGGCGAGATCAAGATCTACCCGCTGCCGCACATGCCGGTCATCAAGGACCTGGTGCCGGACCTGACCCACTTTTACGCCCAATACACCTCGATCAAGCCCTGGTTGCAGGCGGAAACGCCGCCGCCGGCGCGGGAGCGCCTGCAATCCAAGGAAGATCGCGCCAAGCTGGACGGCCTCTACGAGTGCATCCTTTGCGCCTGTTGCTCGACCAGTTGTCCGAGCTACTGGTGGAACGGCGAGCGCTATCTGGGGCCTTCCATCCTGCTGCAAGCCTATCGCTGGATCGTGGACAGCCGCGACGAGTTCACCGGCGAGCGCCTGGACGATCTGGAAGATCCGTTCCGGCTGTATCGCTGTCACACCATCATGAACTGCACCAAAACCTGCCCGAAGCATTTGAACCCGGCAAAAGCGATCGCCGAGATCAAAAAGTTGATGGTGGAACGGCGGTAGTTCGCTTCGATTTGACCGCCGATTTTCTTACTCTAACCCCTCGTCTGTCGCAGGCGGGGGGTTTTGTTTGCGGGAGAACGGACCGTGACCGAACAGATGGGCAAATTGCGCTGGCGTTGCCGGCGGGGCATGAAAGAGCTGGATTTGCTGACGCTGGGCTATTTGGAGCGGCATTACCCGGCGGCGACGCCCGACGAACAGCGGGCGTTCGCGGACTTGCTGGAGCTGCAAGATCCCGTGCTGATGGGCTATATGGTCGGGCGGGAGACGCCGGCGGAGGCGACGGCGGCGCGGGTGGTCAAGGCGATGCGGACCCTTTTGAGCAGCTCGGATGATGCTTGATGCTAGCCTCATCGCTCGATCCCGCTCGCCGCAAACGGGAAGGCAGCCCGGTCCGTCGAGCGCATGGCGCGGCAAAAGCTGGAGATGGGCGACTTTCATAATTTGAGCGTGGACCTGCGACCCTCGCGCTTGCTGTTGATCGGCGGGGCCGCGCTCCATCTGCTGGCTGGCGTTGCCGTGGTGTTTTCCGGCGTTCCGCACGGCGCCAAAGCGGGCTTTATCGCACTGCTGGTGTGGTCGCTGGCGTCTCTGGGATTCCGTCACGGGCTGCGGCGCAGCCCCGGTTTTATCGCCGGCATCGACTGGCTGGATGGCCGCTGGCGTTTGCGCGACGGCAAGGGCGGTAGGCGGCCCGCCCGACTGATCGGCGGTTACGCGCATCCTTTGATCGTGATCCTGAATTTCCGCCCGGACAACGCCCCGGTCCGGTCGCTGGCGCTGTTGCCCGATGCCGCCGACGCAGAAAGCCTGCGCCGCTTGCGGGTGCTGCTGCGCATCTGGCGGGACGCCGATGCGGAAGATGGCGCGCCCGGCTGAAATCGCGGCCGCTAAGCCGGCTTTCCCCACTGCGGACGCCATTCCTTGCCGGCGAAATTGTCGGGGACCAGGATGGTGTCGCGAGGCGGGGAGGCGTCGTTCGCCGTCGGATAATCCAGGGTGTAATGCAAGCCCCGGCTTTCCTTGCGCTCCGAGGCCGAGCGGATGATCAAATCCGCCACCAAAGCTAAATTCCTGAGTTCGATCAGATCGTTATCAATCCGAAAATTGCCGTAATACTCGTCGATTTCCCGCAAGAGCATCTCCGCGCGATGCTGGGCGCGTTGCAGGCGCTTATCGGTGCGGACGATGCCGACGTAATCCCACATGAAGCGTCGCAGTTCCTGCCAGTTATGCGCGACCACCACTTCCTCATCGGAATCCGTGACCCGGCTCTCGTCCCATTCCGGCAAGGCGGGAGGCGACGGCGCGCCGGCAAGCTGCGCGCGGATATCCGCGCTGGCGGCGGCGGCGAACACCAAACATTCCAGCAGGGAGTTGCTGGCCATGCGGTTGGCCCCGTGCAAACCGGTGAACGCCACCTCGCCGATGGCGTAAAGCCCTTCCACGTCGCTGCGCCCGGCCAGATCGCTCAGCACGCCGCCGCAGGTGTAATGGGCGGCCGGCACGACCGGCAGCGGTTCCTCGGTCATATCGAAGCCGTATTCCCGGCATTTGGCGTCGATGTTGGGGAAATGCGAGCGGATGAAATCGGCCGGCTTGTGGCTGATGTCGAGATACAGGCATTCCGCGCCCAGCCGCTTCATCTCGTGGTCGATGGCCCGGGCCACGATGTCGCGCGGGGCCAACTCCTGGCGCGGATCGAAGTTTTGCATGAAGCGGCTGCCGTCCGGCAGCAGCAGCACGCCGCCTTCCCCGCGCACGGCTTCCGAGATCAGAAACGACTTCGCTTGCGGGTGATAAAGGCAGGTCGGATGGAATTGCATGAACTCCATATTCGCCACCCGACAGCCGGCCCGCCACGCCATGGCGATGCCATCGCCGGTGGAGCCGTCCGGGTTGCTGGAATAGAGATAGACCCGGCTCGCGCCACCGGTGGCCAGCACCACGAAACGGGCGGCGATCACCTCGACCCGGCCGCTGTCGCGGTTGAGCACGTAAGCCCCCAGGCAGCGGTTGCCTTTCAGGCCCAGCTTGCGGCTGACGATCAAATCGACGACGCTGTAGTGGTCGTGCAGCGCGATGTTCGGATGCTCGCGGGCGCGCTGCTCCAAGGTCGTCTGAATGGCGCGGCCGGTGGCGTCGGCGGCGTGGACGATGCGCCGGTGGCTGTGGCCGCCTTCGCGGTGCAGATGATAATCGTTGCCGCCCTCGGTGGTGGGCTCCATGGTGAACGGCACCCCGCGCTCGCTCAGCCAGCGGATCGCGGCCGGACCGTGTTCCACCGTGAGCCGGACCGCATCGGCGTGACACAGGCCCGCGCCGGCGATCAGCGTATCTTCCACGTGAGATTCGAGGGAATCCTCCGCGTCCAGCACCGCCGACACGCCGCCTTGCGCGTAATAGGTGCTGCCTTCGTGCAAAGGCCCCTTGGCCAGAGCGACCACGCGGGCGACATCGGCCAAGCGCAGCGCCAGACTCAAACCGGCGGCGCCGCAGCCGACAATCAGGACATCGGCGCAATCAGAGGAGGAGGTCATGGCTTGTGAGAGGCTCCTGGAATGGGGTATTGTTGTCGCAACAGGTTCCATCGGCGGATTCAAGTCGGGGCCTCGATCTCAGCCCGCCACCCAATATTGACACTATAACCATATCTCGGCAGGACTGCGAACTAACGGTGAGCGCGTGGGTCTACCGTTTTGAGCGCACGGAGATTGCCATTGAGTCGAAAGGGGCCAGCCCGAATGGGCGAAGTTCATCTGGATCGCGATCTGGTCCAAAGGGTGCAAAAAGGCGATAAAAATGCGTTCGATCTGCTGGTGCGAAAGTACCAATACAAGATCATCAAGCTAATTTCTCGCTATGTTCACGATCCCAGCGAAGCGCTCGATGTCTCCCAGGAGGCTTTCCTCAAAGCCTACCGGGCGCTGCCGGGCTTTCGCGGGGACAGCGCTTTTTACACGTGGCTCTACCGCATCGCCATCAACACGGCCAAGAATTATCTGGTCGCGCAAGGCCGGCGTCCGCCGGGCTCCGATATCGACGCCCAAGAGGCGGAACAATACGAAGGCCAATCTTCTCTCAAGGAGTATGAAACTCCAGAGCGGTTGCTGCTCAAGGACGAAATCGCGGCGACCGTGTTCAGGGCGATCGAGGAATTGCCGGAGGATCTGCGCACGGCCATCACCCTTCGCGAGTTGGAGGGGATGAGCTATGAAGAAATCGCTCAAACCATGGGTTGTCCGATCGGCACGGTGCGTTCCCGGATTTTCCGGGCTCGGGAATCGATCGACGCCAAATTACATCCACTTTTAAATTAGTGTCGAGATTGAAGTCATGGTCGCCAAAATGACTACACAACAAAAGATACCCGCCGAGGACGACAGCGACGGCGCGGCAAGTCAGCTTTCGGCGTTGGTCGACGAAGAGCTGGAAGATCGCGAAATCGAACTGGTGTTGCGACGCCTGCTCAGGGATGCGGAGCCGCGCGGTCAATGGGCGCGCTATCACCTGATCAGCGAGACGCTGCAAGGTCATTTGCCGGATGCGTTCGACGCGGGTTTCGCCGGACGCATCCGCCAGGCGATCGACGCCGAACCGGCGCTAAAGCCCGCGGTCAGAGCGCGGCCGACCTGGTACAAGCCGATCACGGGATTTGGGCTGGCCGCCTCCGTGGTGCTGGTGGCGCTGTTCGGCCTCAAGCTGACCCAGGAACCCGCGCCCGGTCCGGCGCTGGCTTCTGTTTCATCGCCAACGCAAGGCGCTCCCAGCCTTCCTGTCGCCTTTATCAGCCGCGTTTCGAGCGACCGCCCACAATCCGATAACAGCAACGCGCTCGCGGAATCGCGGCTGAACAATTATTGGGTCAATCACAATAATTATGCGTCGTTCAACACCGTCAATGGCATGTTGCCTTACGTGCGCATGGTCGGCCATCAAAACAACCGCTAAGGGCTTCGATGAACCCGCCGCTGGTACGCTACGCTTTCCTGGCGGTGATCGCGGGTGTCGCGCTCCCCGCCGTCAGCGCCTCCACGACCGCCGACGAGGCAAAGCGGTGGCTGGAGCGGATGATCGAAGCCACCCAGGACTTGAGTTACGAAGGGACGTTCGTCTACATGCAGGGGCCGCATGTGGAAGCCATGCGGATCATCCACAGCGGCGATAAAGGCGAGCGCAAAAAGCGGTTGGTGTCGCTCACCGGGCCACTGCGGGAGATCATCGCCACCCGCGAGGGCGTCCGTTATCTGTTGCCCCGCCAGCGCGCGAGGTTTTCCAGCAGTGGCTTCCGGCACGCCCATTTCCCGATCTCCATCCCCGGCGAGCTGAGCCGGCTGACGGGTCAGTACGACTTCGAGACCGAGGGCCAGGACCGTACGGCCGGGGTTGAAACCCAGATCGTGGCGATCAAACCCCGGGATGGTTGGCGCTACGGGTATCGGCTTTGGCTGGATCGTCGCAACGGAATGCTGTTGCGTTCCATGCTGCTGGACGAGCGCGGCCAGCCCATCGAACAGTTGATGTTCACCGATTTGCAGCTCAAATCGCGCATCGATGAAGCGGTTTTTGAACCGCCGGTGGCGACGGAGCGGGCGGAATTGACCTCGGCCGCCCAAGTCGCGAGCGGCGCGGCCAACCCGCTCGCCGAAATACCGGGCGCTCCACCGGCGTGGAACGTCGCGCGGGTGCCGGCGGGTTTCGAGAAAGTCTTGCACCAGCGTTTCGCGGAAACGGCCGGCCAGGCGCTCAACGAGCACATGGTCTTTTCCGATGGCATGGCGACGGTTTCGGTGTTCGTGGAGCGTCTCGGCCCGGAAAAATCTCTGCTGGAGGGGCGCTCTTACCTCGGCGCCATGAACGCTTTCGGGGTGCGCAGGGCGGATTATCAGATCCTGGCGGTGGGCGAGGTGCCGGCGGACACGGTTCAAACCATCGCCGCATCGGTCTCGCGCTCGCCCGAGCCCCCCGAGGCGTTGACCGAGGAGCGCAAGCCATGATCGAGGAGCGCGGTCGGGTCACGGAAGCCGGATCGGGTTATGCGTGGTTGGAAATCCGGCGTCAAACCGCCTGCGGCGGCTGTCGGGCGCAAGGCGGGTGCGGGACGGCGATTTTGGCGCAGGTTTGGAACGGCAAGACCCTGCGGGTGCGGGCGTTATCCGCCCTGGCCTTGCAGCCCGGCGACGAAGTGGTAGTCGGCATGGCGGATGGGGTGCTGTTGCGCGGAGCCTTGCTGGTCTATCTGTTGCCGGTGATCCTGTTGTTGGCCGGCTCGATGTTGGGTCAGGCGGCGTTCGGCGCGGCCGGCGAGGAGCCGGTGGTGCTGGCGAGCGTGCTGGGGCTCGCGCTGGGTTTGCTGGCCGCGCGAGCGCTGGCCGGGCGCTTTCGCGACGATGTGCGCTATCAGCCGGTCGTATTGCGTCGCGCGAGCGCAACCGCCATGGCGGGTCATGTGCTTTCTTCGTCCTGATCACGTTATAATCCGCTACAGTCTGACAAATCAATAGCGCGAGCCTCCGCGCCCGAGTGGCGGCGGAGGCTTTGCTTATTTTACCGCGCGTTGGGGATGTGGCGCCGCCAGCCAGCCCAGCGGCTGGAACGCCTTCGGAATTCATGGATTACATTCGCAATTTTTCGATCATCGCCCACATCGACCACGGCAAATCCACTCTCGCCGATCGTTTCATTCAAATTTGCGGTGGTCTGAGCGAGCGGGAAATGGCCGAGCAGGTGCTCGACTCGATGGATCTGGAGCGGGAGCGCGGCATCACCATCAAGGCGCAGAGCGTGTCGTTGCGCTATGTCGCCCGCGATGGGCGCCTCTACCAGTTCAACATCATCGACACGCCGGGGCACGTGGATTTTTCCTACGAGGTGTCCCGCTCGCTGGCGGCCTGCGAGGGCGCTTTATTGGTGGTGGACGCCGCCCAGGGCGTGGAGGCGCAAAGCGTCGCCAACTGTTACACCGCCATCGAACAGGGTCTGGAAGTCCTGCCGGTGCTCAACAAGATCGATCTGCCGGCCGCCGATCCGGAACGGGTGGCCCACGAAATCGGCGATATCATCGGCCTGGACGCCAGCCACGCGCTGCGGGTGAGCGCCAAGAGCGGCTTCGGGGTGGTGGAGTTGCTGGAGGAAATCATCGAGCGGATACCGCCGCCAAAGGGCGATCCGGACGGTCCGCTCAAGGCTTTGATCGTCGATTCCTGGTTCGACAACTTCGTCGGCGTGATTTCCCTGGTCCGGGTGGTGGACGGCCGGATTCTGCCCAAGCAAAAGATTCAGGTCATGTCCACCGGCCGGGTGTTTCAAGTGGAATCGGTCGGCATTTTCACCCCCAAGCGCGGGGAGCAGGCCAGCCTGAGCGCCGGTGAAGTCGGCTATGTGATCGCCGGGATCAAAGACATCGACGGCGCGCCGGTCGGCGATACCTTCACCGGCGCGGACCGGCCGGCCACGACGCCGTTGCCGGGATTTCAGAAAGTGCAGCCGCGCGTGTTCGCCGGGTTGTTTCCGGTCGATTCGGACGATTTTGGCGATTTGCGCGAAGCGCTGCAAAAACTCCGCCTCAACGACTCTTCGCTGCATTTCGAGCCGGAAACTTCGCAGGCGATGGGCTTTGGCTTTCGCTGCGGCTTTTTGGGTCTGCTGCACATGGAAATCGTCCAGGAGCGCTTGGAGCGGGAATACGATCTGGATCTGGTGTCCACCGCGCCGACCGTGGTTTACGAGGTGCTGACCACCGGCAACGACATCTTCAAGATCGACAACCCGGCCAAATTGCCGCCGAGCAACGAAGTCGCCGAGATCCGCGAGCCCATCATCGTGGCCCACATCTTGACGCCGCAGGATTATTTGGGCGCGATCATCACCTTGTGCATCGAAAAGCGGGGCGCCCAGCGGAGCCTGCACTATGCCGGCGGTCAGGTGCAATTGAGTTTCGAATTGCCGATGAGCGAGGTGGTCATGGATTTTTTCGACCGGCTCAAATCGGTCAGCCGGGGTTTCGCTTCGTTCGAGTACAGTTTCGAGCGCTTTCAGGTCGCCCCGCTGGTCAAGCTGGATGTGTTGATCAACGGCGAGCGGGTGGATTCGCTCTCGGTGATCGTCCATCGCGAGCAGGCGCAGCGCCGGGGCCACGATCTGGCGGTCAGGCTCAAACAACTGATTCCGCAGCAAATGTTTGAAGTGGCGATCCAGGCGGCCATCGGCGGTCAAATCATCGCCCGCACCACCGTCAAGGCGTTGCGCAAGAACGTGTTGGCCAAATGCTACGGGGGCGACATCACCCGCAAACGCAAGTTGCTGGAAAAGCAAAAGGCCGGCAAAAAGCGCATGAAGCAAGTCGGCAAGGTGGAAATCCCGCAAGATGCGTTTCTGGCGGTGTTGCAGCGGGAGAAAAATTGATGAAACGCCGGCGCTCGCCAGGAGATGATCGAACACATGAATATTGATTTCGCAGCCGTTTTGGTCGTGCTGACCCTGCTGACCGGCGGCATTTGGCTGTTGGATGTGCTGGTGCTGGCCCCGCGCCGCGTTCGGGCCGTGACCGTGAACGGCACGGAAACCGCGCCGCCCGCAGCGAGCCGGTTGCCTTGGTACGTCGATTTATCGAAGTCATTTTTTCCGGTCATTCTGGCGGTGCTGGTCTTGCGCTCTTTTTTGGTCGAGCCGTTTCGGATTCCGTCCGAATCGATGGTGCCGACGCTGCTCAAAGGCGATTTTATCCTGGTCAACAAGTTCGCTTACGGCTTGCGGTTGCCGGTGCTCAATACCAAACTATTCGGCGAGGGCAAACCGGCGCGCGGGGATGTCGCGGTGTTCCGCTATCCTCCCGAGCCTTCGGTCGCTTATATCAAGCGGGTGATCGGCTTGCCCGGCGACCGGCTGGAGTATCGCAACAATCGGTTGAGCATCGACGGTCGGCCGGTGACCTTGAGCCCGCAGGCCGAGGATCCGGCTCAAGCGGGCTATCGGCAGTTCACCGAACAACTGGGCGATGTGGCGCATCGCATCCAGATGCTGGCGCAAGGCCGCTGGGGCGTGCCCGGTTATTGGCCGGGACTGCAATTTCGGCGGGAATCGGATGGTGCGGTGTCCTGGAGCTTTCAAGTGCCGGCGGGCCACTATTTCGTCATGGGAGACAATCGCGACAACAGCGCCGACAGCCGGTTTTGGGGCGTGTTGCCCGAGGAAAATTTGATCGGGAAAGCGTTCTTGATCTGGATGAATTTGGATTGCATCACCTTCAGCGGTCACTGCGGCCGAATTGGAGATGGCATCAGGTAGGGTAACGGGAGCCATTGGGGGGAAACATGATGGGAACGAGTCGGTCGAGGCCAGTCAACGTGGAACGGCAGCAGGGCATGAGCTTGATCGGGATGCTGTTGCTGATCGTCGTGATCGCTTTCGTCGCCTTGATCGGGATGAAGGTGATACCGATGTATATCCAATATTATTCCATCAAATCGACGGTGGAGAGCATCCGCAAGGAGCCGCAATTGGCTCAGATGAGCCCTCAGGACATCCACAACGCGATCCAAAAGCGCTTTGACATCGGCTATGTCGACAACATCACGGCGCGCGATCTCAAGATCCGCAACGACCGCGGCGGCCGAGTGCTCGATTTGGTATACGAGGACGAACGGGAGCTTTTCTACAAATTGTTCGTGGTGCTCAAGGTCAACGAAGCCATCCCGCTCAGTCCGTGAATCCTCCGATCGCCCGGTTGAGCGCGAGTCTGGGCTACACGTTCCGCCAGCCCGGTTTGCTGGAAGATGCCCTGACCCACCGCAGCGCCTCGTCGCGCAACAACGAGCGCCTGGAGTTCCTCGGCGATGCCTTGCTGAACATGGTCATCGCCGAATACCTGTTCGAGCATTATCCCAAGGCGAGCGAAGGCGAGCTCAGCCGCCTGCGCGCCAGCTTGGTGAAGGGCGAGACGCTGGCGGAACTGGCGCGCGGCCTGAAGTTGGGCGACTGGTTGCGGCTCGGCGCGGGCGAGCTCAAAAGCGGCGGATTTCGGCGTGAATCCATCCTGTCGGACACGCTGGAAGCGATTTTCGGCGCGGTTTATTTGGACGACGGATTGACCGGTTGCCGCCGGTTGATCTTGCAGCTTTACCGGGATTATTTGGCTCGCCTGGCCAGCGCCAGCGAATTGAAAGACCCCAAGACCCGCTTGCAGGAATATTTGCAGTCTCGCCAGCAAGCCTTGCCGGTCTATAATGTGCTGGAAGTGCGCGGTGAGCCGCACGCGCAAAATTTCCTGGTGGAATGCCTGGCGGGCGCTGCGCGCGCGGTCGCGACCGGCAGCAGCCGGCGCAAGGCGGAGCAAGAGGCGGCCCGGCAATTGCTGGGGCAAATCAATGGCTGAAGCGGTGTCGAGACGCGCCGGTTACGCCGCTTTGCTGGGCCGTCCCAACGTCGGTAAATCCACGTTGCTGAACCGCTTGATCGGCCAAAAAATCAGCATCACCGCCCCCAAGCCGCAAACGACCCGACACGTCATTCTCGGCATTCAAACCCTGCCCGAAGCGCAGATCGTTTATGTGGACACCCCAGGGTTGCACCGTCAAGCCCGGCGGGCGATGAACCGCTACCTCAACCGGGCGGCGGCGAGCGTGCTGGGGTATGTCGATGTCGTCGTTTTCCTGATCGAGGCTCTGCGCTGGACCGAGGAAGACGAGGACGTGCTGCAACGGCTGGCGGACTTTCCGGGGCCGGTGGTGCTGGCGATCAACAAAGTGGATCGCGTTGCCGACAAAACCCGGCTGTTGCCGTTTATCGCCCAGTCGAGCGCCAGGCGCGATTTCGCCGACGTGGTGCCCCTGTCGGCGCTACGGGGCGATCATGTGGCGGTTTTGCAGGAAAGCATCGCCATCAGGTTGCCGCCCGGCGACGACCTGTTTCCGCAAGATCAAATCACCACCGCCAGCGAGCGGTTCCTCACCGCGGAGCTGATCCGCGAAAAACTCACCCGCCTGCTGCGCGAGGAAGTGCCTTACAGCCTGACCGTCGAGATCGAGCGCTTCGTCGAGGAAGGGCGCTTGACCCGCATCAGCGCCGTCATTTGGGTGGAGCGCGAAGCGCAAAAAGGCATCGTTATCGGCGAAGGCGGCGCGATGCTGCGCGAAGCGGGCCGTCAAGCCCGCGAAGCGCTGGAACGCCTGCTCGATCGCAAGGTGTTTCTGGAGACTTGGGTCAAGGTGCGCGAGGGCTGGTCGGATGACGAGCGCGCTTTGCGCGGTCTTGGCTATAACGACTTTAAATCCGGCTAGCCCCGGACGGCCGGAGGGCGTCGATGCGCGCGCTGCTGCAGCCGGCCTTCATTCTGCACCGCCGGCCCTACTTGAACACCAGCCTGCTGTTGGAAGCGTTCAGCCGCGAGCACGGCCGGCTGGGGTTGGTGGCGCGCGGCGCGATGGCCTCCCGCTCCCGGCTAAAAGGGCTGTTGCAGCCCTTTGCGCCGCTGTTGCTATCCTGGAGCGGAGCCGGCGAGCTGGCGACGCTCACCGTCGCCGAGGAAGCGGGGCGCCCGTTGGCGTTGCCGCCCAATCGGGTGTTGCCCGGCCTTTACGCCAACGAGCTGCTGGTCCGCTTGTTGCCTCGCCTCGATTCCCAGCCGAGTTTATTCGACGCTTACGAGCGCCTGTTGGCCGAACTGGCGGCAGCATCGGCCGAAGAACCGGCGCTGCGGCGTTTCGAGAAAACGCTGTTGGACCATCTGGGCTACGGGCTCAATCTGGAGCGCGAAGCGGACAGCGGAACGCCGATCGTGGCCGAGGAACATTATCGCTATGTGCTGGATCGGGGCCCGCTGGCCGCCGCCGGCGCTCAGGCCGGCGTGCCGATTTCCGGCCGAAGCCTTTTGGCTTTGCGCGACGGCGATTTGAGCGATCCCGCGCTGCTGGCGGAAATCAAGCGCCTGACCCGCGCCGCGCTGGCCGAGCAGTTGCGCGGGCAGGCGCTGAAAACGCGGGCGCTATACCGGGTCAAGCGCGACGCGAAACCCGATTGAAGCCGCGCGTCGGGTGGGCTTTGCTTAGCGGAATCGCTCCAGGATCGCCCGCGTTTCGGCCGCCGCCAAACGCGGGCCTAACCGCGTCACCAGCTTGGCTGACGCGGCGGACGCCAGCTCTCCGGCGCGGCGGTGTTCCCAACCCCGGCCGCGCGCGTACAGAAACGCGCCGGCGAACATGTCGCCAGCGCCGACCGTGTCCACCGCCGCCACCTCGACCGGCTCGATCTGCGCGAACGCCCGCCCGTCCCACACCAGCGCGCCCTTCGCGCCTCGGGTGATGACCCATTCTTTGGCGAGAGTTTTCAGATACTCGACGGCCTCGTCAAAACGGGCGGTTCCCGCCATGCCGGTGGCCTCGTCCTCATTGGCGAACAGCAGATCGACTCCCGAGCCGACCATCTGCATCAAGCCGTTTTTGAAAAACCGGACCATGTTGGGGTCGGACAGGGAAATGGCGGTTTTGACGCCGGCGGCCTCGGCTTGGCGTTTGGCCGCGACGCAGGCTTGCCGGGCGCTGTCGGAGGTGACCAGATAGCCTTCCATGTAAAAGTAATTCGAATCCCGCAAGGCGGGCTCGACCAGCTCTTTTTCGGACAGCCCGCCGCTGATGCCGAGAAAGGTGCAGAGGGTGCGGTCGCTGTCCGGGGTGACCAGCACCACGCAGCGGCCGGTATGCCCCGCTTCCTTTTCGGTGTGGTGGTTGGTGTCCACGCCGCCGTCGCGCAGGTCCTTCATGTAGAAATGGCCCAACTCGTCGCCCGCCACCTTGCAGGAATAGAAGCTCGCGCCGCCGAGCTGGCTGACCGCGATCATCGAATTGGCGGCCGAGCCCCCGGAGCTGCGCTGGTGAGCGTGGGCGGCCAAGCGATGCATGATCCGTGTTTGCTGCTCTTCGTCCACCAGGGTCATCACCCCCTTGTCGAGGCCCAAAGCCGCCAAGTCGGCCGGTTCGACCTCGTATTCCATATCGACCAGCGCGTTGCCGATGCCGTAAACGTCATACTTCGCCATCGTTCCCTACCCCCAAGCTATCGAAGGCGGGATTATACGGACCGCGCGCGCCGATGGCATGGAGAATTGGGGAAATGGCTTTACGCCGTCCGGGAAAAGGGGCCAGAGCGGATCGCGGCCAAAATGATGGCTGCCAGCCTTTCGGCGTCAGCGTCGTCTCGGCTCGGCAAGGGATTTTCCTCGGCGCCCGGCGGTTCGTCGTGGCGGAGCTGCCGCTCCAAAACCTCGACATCGGCTTCGGCGGCGTCATCGCCGCGCGCCCGCCGGGCCGCGACCCGCTTTCGCAGCGTGTCGGGTTCGGCGCGGCAGTCCAGCAGGAAAAACGGAACGCCGCGCCGGGCGGCCAGTTCGCGAAAGGTTTCGCGGTGAGCGCGCTTCATGAAGGTGGCGTCCGCCAATACTGGCAGGCCGGCCGCGAGCGAGGCGTCCGCCAGATCGTACAAGCGCCGGTAAACGCGAGCGCCGACCTCTGGCGCGTACAAACCGCCGCCGGGCAATGCGGCGCTGTCATCCAGCGGGCCGAGCCCGAACAGCCGCTTGCGCTCCACATCGGAACGGATGCGGACCGCGTTCGGAAACCGCTCCAGCAATTGGCCGGTCCGCCGCGATTTGCCGGAACCGGAAACGCCGTGCGCGATCAATAAAAAAGGCGGTTGCGGCCGGGTCAGCGCCAGCGCCAAGCGCAAATAGTCGCAGCGGGCCAAACGGGCGGTCTCGCGAACGGCGATGGCGGGACCGTCTTCGCCGGTTAGAATGGCGTTGACCTTGGCGCGCACCGCCGCCCGATAAACTTGATAGTAGGGCAATAAAGCCGCGCCGGCGAAATCGCCGCTGAATTGCAAATAAGTGTCGAGCGCCACCTGCGCGAAAGCTTCGCGGCCGTGAAATCGCAAGTCCATGATCAAAAAGGCCAAATCGTTAAAAACGTCGATCCAGCGCAGATCGTCATTGAATTCGATGCCATCGAAGATCATGATTTGTCCGTCGCCGGCCAAGATCATGTTGCCGAGATGCAGGTCGCCGTGGCATTCGCGGATATAGCCCTGCGCCTTGCGTTCGAGCAAGCGCGGGCGCAGCCGCTCGGAGGCGGCGAGGGTCCAGCGCTCGATGGCCGCCAAGCCTTCGCGCTCGTCGGGTTCGGTCAGGAGCGCCCGCAAATGGCTGAAGGTATCCAGCATCGGTTGGAGGACCCGCTCCGGCGAGCCGAACGGCGCGGCGGGATCGGCGGCGGGGAGGGCGCGGTGAAACTCCGCCAGCCGGCGGGCCAGCGCGCCGACGTGGCGAGCGTTCAGTTGGCCGGCGCTCAAGACGCGATCCAGCAGCGCGTCCTGCGGAAAGCGGCGCATTTGCACGGCGTATTCGATGGCGTCTCGCTCGTCGCCGCCGAAGATCGGATGGGCGGGATCGCCGGTGATGGGCAGGCAGCCGAGATAAAGTTGCGGGGCCAGCCGGCGGTTCAGGCGCAATTCAGCGGCGCAATAGTATTTCCGGCGCTCCAGGCTGGTAAAATTCAGGAAGCCCAAATCGACGGGTTTCTTGATTTTGTAAGCGAAGTCGCCAGCCAGCAACAGGTGCGAGATGTGCGTTTGCAGGTGCTCGACGGTCGCGGCCGGATGAGGATAGCGCGCCGGATCGAGCAGGGAAGCGATCAGGGCGGTCTGGTCGGAGGGGTCGGGGAGCGGCTGGAAAGTCATGCGCCAGACTCCGGGTCGGGAAACCTTTAGAATAAGCAGAATGATCGCGATGCGCCAAGCGGATTGAAGGTCGACTGGAACAGGTATGGCTATACGCAAACCCTCTCGCAATGCCCATAAACCCCTGGAGCGGAGCATCCGCTCGCTGTTCTCGCTGATCTTCTCGCTGGTGCTGGGCGGGTTGTTGCTAGGCGCTTTCGGCGTGGGCGTTTACATGCTCTATCTGGACGCGGTGATCCGCGCCGAATTCGACCAGAAACGCTGGGCGGTGCCGGCCAAGGTCTACGCCCGGCCCCTGGAATTGTTCGAAGGCATGGCGCTCAGCGCGGACGGGCTTTCCCAGGAGCTCAAGCTGTTGGGCTATCGGGATGTGAATTGTCCCGACGACCCGCCAAAGCCCGCCGATGCCAAGAAACACCAGTTTCGGCGCAAAGCCAAGGCTCCTCCGATCCAAGGCTGCGCGCCGTCGCCGGGCGGCGGCGAAACGCCGGACAAGCCGGGAAGCTATTCGAGGCAGGGCGAGAAATTCGAGCTGGTGACCCGCGATTTCATGTTTTGGGACGGCGCGGAGCCGGTGCGCAAGATCAAGCTGGTGTTCGCGGGCAACATCCTGGTCGATCTGTTGAGCGCCGACGACCGGGAAGCGCCCGGTTTATTGCGGCTCGATCCGCCCGAAATCGCCGGTATTTATCCGACCCATTACGAGGACCGCATCCTGCTGAACGGCCAGGATTTGCCGCCGGTGCTGGTGGACACTTTGCTGGCGGTCGAGGACCGGGCCTTTTTCGAGCACTCCGGCATCAACCCCAAGGGCATATTCCGGGCGATGCTGGCGAATTTGCGGGCGGGCAGGACCGTGCAGGGCGGCAGCACCTTGACCCAGCAGTTGGTGAAAAGCCTGTTTTTGAGCAACGAGCGCACGGTCCGGCGCAAGATCAACGAAGCCTTGATGGCGCTGCTGATCGATTCGCGCTACAGCAAAGACGAGATTCTGGAAGCCTACGCCAACGCGGTTTATCTCGGCCAGGACGGCAGCCGCGCCATTCACGGTTTCGGTTTGGCCAGCCAATTCTATTTCGGCGTGCCGCTGGAAGATTTGGATCTTCACCAACTGGCCTTGCTGGTGGGCATCGTCAAGGGACCCTCGGTTTACGATCCGCGCAAATACCCCGATCGGGCGCGGGAGCGGCGCGATCTGGTGCTCGATGTCATGGTCGAGCAAAATCTGGTTTCCCAGGAGGACGCGACCGTCGCCATGGAGATGGGCCTGGATGTCATCGCCGACACCACCAGCGGCATCACCGCCTATCCGGCATTTTTGGACTTGGTGCAACGGCAATTGCACCAGTATTACAAAGCCGAAGATTTGGTCACCGAAGGCTTGCGGGTGTTCACCACCCTCGACCCCCGGATTCAGGCCACCGCGGAAAATACCCTCGCCAGCCGGCTGGGGCCTTTGGAAAGAAGCCAGCCCAGAGCCCGGCCCCTGCAAGGCGCGTCGATCGTGGTGGATATCGCCAGCGGCGAAGTGCTGTCGGTGGTCGGCGACCGCCAGCCGAAACGCTTGGGGTTCAACCGGGCGCTGGATGCCCGGCGGCTGGCCGGTTCGCTGCTCAAGCCGATGATTTATCTGGCCGCGCTGGAGCAGCCCGACCGCTACACCCTGACCACGCTGCTCAACGACAGCCCCTTGCATTACACTTCGGGCGGCCATCGCTGGCGCCCGGCCAACTACGACCGCCGCTATCACGGCAAAGTGACGTTGCGCGATGCCTTGGCGCGTTCCTACAACATCCCGGCGGTGCGGGTGGGCCTGGATATCGACGTGATCAACGTGGTCAAAATGATTCAGCGCCTGGGTTTTGACCGGGAACTGAAACCCTACCCTTCGCTGCTGCTCGGCGGGGTGGACATGTCGCCCTTCGAGATGGCGCAAATTTACGAGGGCATCGCCAGCGGGGGCTTTCGGATTCCGTTGCGCGCGATCCGCGAAGTGACCAACGCCGCCGGCCAATCCTTGCAGCGCTATTCCCTCACCGTGGAAAAAGCGGTCGACGCGGGCCCGGCTTATCTGGTGACCAACGCCATGCAGCACGTGGTCAAGGCCGGCACCGCCAGCCCCATGAAAAGCCGGATATCGCCCGATTTGAAAATCGCCGGCAAGACCGGCACCACCGACGATTATCGCGACAGTTGGTTCGCCGGGTTCAGCGGGGACCGCCTGACCGTGGTCTGGCTCGGTCGCGACGATAACAAGCCCACCGGTTTGAGCGGCGCCAGCGGCGCGTTGCGGGTGTGGATGGACCTCATGGCCAACCTGAAGCTGGAGCCGCTGGACGCGCCGCCGCCGGAAGGCGTCGAGAAAGTCTGGGTCGATGCCCGCAAGGGGTTGCGGCTCAGTCAAGGCTGCCGGCTCGGCCAGCAGATCCCGTTTCTGGCCGGTTCCGAGCCGCAAGGATTCGGTTCTTGCGGCAGTCCGCCGCCGGCGCGGCGGGTGGCGCGCTCCAGCTCCGGTCCCGGCCCCAGACGCGAGGCGAAGAGCGACGCGGGCGAGCCGACGGGAATGAGCAATTTCTTCGAGCGGCTGATGGAGTGATGGCGGTGCCGAGGCCGACGGACAGGCTGTCAGCTTCTCCGGACCAGCCGCGAGCCATCCCGATGGCGGCGCGCCGCGCTGCGGGAGTAAAATCGATGAGCCAGCACTTGGCGATTCGCGAGTCATGGTCCGGGACCGTCGACCCAGTAAGGGGACAGCAATGAAGACATTTTTAAAGCCGTGCCTGGGTGCGCTGGCGCTGATGTTGGGGCTATCGGCTTGTTCGACCTCGCCGTATCCGTGGCAACGGTCCGCCCGGCCGATGTCCCGTGCCCCGGTGGTGGATCGCACCATGCGTCAAGCGCCCGCCTACCCCGCCCAGCCGTCGGGACCGCTGCAACCCGATCTGGAGGCGTTGCCGCTGGAAGATCCGTCGCTTCCGAGGGAATCGACCGGCGCATACCCGAACAGCTATGGCGATTTGCCGCCGGCGTCCCCCTATCCCTCCGAAGCGAGGGGAGCCCGCCGTTTTCGCCAGCCCGGCGATCCGGCGGCCTCGGTGGAGGGCTATCAGCCGCCGGCCTATCCGCCCGGCGCGGCCACGCCTTTTCCCGGGCGAAGCCAGCCGCTGCCGGGGGCGTTTCCCGAGCCGCAACCGTCGGTGGTGCCGATGACCCAGCGCGTGAAACCGCCGGTGGCTCCGGTGCCGCCGCCGGTCGCGCCCGCCATTCCCGGCACCGCGCCCGCGCCCGCCGCCGCAGGAACCCCCACCACCGCCAATCCCACAGTGGCGATGACGACTCCGCCGGACCCGGATCTGGACCCGAACCCGCCGCCGGTCGCGCCCCCGCCGCGCGCGACCCAGACCACGCCGCCGCCCCGACCGGCGGATTTGCCGCCCGCCGAGATCAACCGCGACGGCAATCAAGCGGTGGTCGCCTTGCTGGAAAGCGCCGACAAATACGTGAAAAGCAACCAGTTGGATAAGGCCGGAGCCGCCTTGGAGCGGGCGCTGCGCATCGAGCCGCGCAACGCCGGCATCTGGCACGATCTCGCGCAAATCCGCCTCCACCAAGGGCAATACCAGCAGGCGGAATCGTTGGCCAGCAAATCGAACAATCTGGCGGGAAGCAATCGGGGGTTGCAGTCGCGCAACTGGAAACTGATCGGTTCCGCCCGCAAGGCGACCGGCAATGTGGCCGGCGCCGAGGAAGCCGAAGCGCGCGCCTCGCAGTTCGCTCACTAGCGCTTGCGATAAGCGCGCTTGAACGCGGCCGACTGGTTGGGGCCGGACGGCCCCTTGGCCGGACTGGTTCCGGGCTTTGCGCCGCGCCGGTCGCAACAGCAAATGGCCGAGGCGGTCGCCGCGGTTCTGGATGAAGGCGGAACGCTCATCGTCGAAGCCGGCACCGGCACCGGCAAGACTTACGCCTATCTCGTCCCCGCTTTGTTGTCCGGTATGCGGGTCATCATCTCCACCGGCACCCGCCATTTGCAAGATCAACTGTTCCAGCGGGATTTGCCGGTGGTGCGCCAGACGCTGGAACTTCCGGTGCGGGTGGCCTTGCTGAAAGGGCGCGGCAACTATCTGTGCCGCTATCGCCTGAACGCGGTTCAGGAAAATGGCTGGTTGGGCTCGCGCGAGCAAGTCGCCGAACTCAAACATATTCGATCCTGGGCGCGCCGCACCCGCTGCGGCGACATCGCCGAGGTGACGAACGTGCCGGAAGCCTCGGGGCTGTGGCCGCGCGTGACCTCCACCGCCGATAACTGTCTGGGGCAGGAATGCCCGCAACTCGCCGATTGCTTTCTCGCCAAGGCCCGACGCGAGGCGCTGGCGGCCGACGTGCTGGTCATCAACCACCACTTGTTCTGCGCCGACATGGCGATGAAGGAAACCGGTTTCGCCGAGCTGTTGCCGGGCGCGGGGGCGATCATTCTCGACGAAGCCCATCAGCTCCCCGAAATCGCCAGCCAGTTTTTCGGCAAGACTCTCAGCAGCCGGCAACTGTCGGAACTGGCGCGGGACACGGCGGTGGAGCAGGCGCGCGAAGCGGCGGATTTCATCGATCTGCGCGAGCTCGCCAACCGGCTGGACCCGGCGGCGGCGACGCTGCGGGAAGCGCTGGGGCTGGCGGACCGGCGCGCGCCGTGGCGGGACATCGCCGACCAACCGGTCGTCCGGACGGCGCTGGAGGGCTTGAATGCCGCGCTGGATCGGTTGCGGTCAGCCTTGAAAGAGGCGGCCCAGCGCGGCAAGGGGCTGGAGAATTGCCACCGGCGCGCCGAGGATCTGGCGCAGCGCCTCACGGCGTTGACCGGCGTCGAGAGCAGCCCGGACAACGTGCGCTGGTTCGAAACGCGCGGTCGCGCCTTCAGCTTGAGTTTGACCCCGCTCGATATCGCGCCGGCTTTTCGGGGGCGGATGGCCAGCCAGCCGGGCGCCTGGATTTTCACTTCGGCGACGCTGGCGGTCGGGCAGCGATTCGATCACTTCGCGGCCCGCCTGGGCGTGCCCGAGTACGCCGCGCTGCGGCTGGACAGCCCGTTCGACTTCGCCCGCAACACCGTGCTCTATCAGCCGACCGGTTTGCCCGATCCCGGATCGCCGCAGTATACGGCGGCGCTGGTCGAGGCGACGTTGCCGGTGTTGGCGGCCAGCCGGGGGCGGGCGTTTTTGCTGTTCACCAGCTATCGCGCCTTGCATGAAGCGGCGGCTTTGCTGGCGGGGCGTTTGGATTATCCGCTGCTGGTGCAAGGCGAGCGTTCGAAAGCGGCGTTGCTGGAGGAATTCCGCGTTTTGGGCAACGCGGTGTTGCTGGGGACCGCCAGTTTTTGGGAAGGGGTGGACGTGCGCGGCGAGGCCCTGTCCTGCGTGGTCATCGACCGCTTGCCGTTCGCCGCGCCCGGCGATCCGGTGATGCAGGCGCGGATTGAATCCTTGCGCCAGCAGGGCCAGGACCCTTTCAAGAGCTACCAACTGCCGCAAGCGGTGATCGCGCTCAAGCAGGGCGCGGGCCGGCTGATCCGGGATGTCAGCGACCGGGGCGTTTTGATGTTGGGCGATCCCCGCGTTTCCAGCAAATTCTATGGGCGAGTGTTCTTGGACAGCCTGCCGCCGATGCCCCGCACCCGCGAGCTCGACGCGGTGCGAGCGTTTTTTCGGCGCGAAGCAGAAACGCCAAACATCCCGCAAGCGCCGCTCCCGCGCCGGTCCCGCTAGTCGTTCTTGACTTCGATTCGGCTTTGGCCGCCGGCTTGACGTTTGACCTGAACCTGAATCCCGATCCGTTCGGTCATTTCCTGAACGTGCGAAATCACGCCCACCTTGCGTCCCTGGGATTGCAAGTTATCCAGGGCATCCATCGCCACCCGCAAGGTGTCGGCGTCGAGGCTGCCGAACCCTTCGTCGATGAACAGCGATTCCACCCGGACCCGGTTGGAGGACAGCGAGGCGAGGCCGAGCGCGAGCGCGAGCGAGACCAGAAACGATTCGCCGCCGGAAAGGGAATGCACCGACCGGTATTCGTCGCCCATGTCCTGATCGACCACCATCAAGGCCAAGCTGTTCTTGACCCGCTCCAGCCGGTAGCGGCGCGAGAGATCGGTCAAATGCCGGTTGGCGTAGCCGAGCAAAATGTCGAGGGTGAAGCCTTGGGCGTAGTTGCGAAATTTCTTGCCGTCGGAAGAGCCGATCAAATCGTCCAGCTTTTGCCAGATGTCGGTTTTGCGCGCTTGCGCGGCGCTCTCGTCTTGCAGGGCCGCATTGCGTCGGCGGCGCTCGTCGTCTTGCCTCAGGGTCAGCTCGGCTTCGGCCGCGCGTTGCCGGAGTTGTTCTAAGTCGGCGACGAGGCGCGCGAGCGCGGCTTGCGTTTCGTCGGACGGCTCGGGACGGACCCGTTGCCGTTCGTGGTCTTCGCGCCGCGACTGGCGTTCGCGCATCGTGGTTTCCGCGTCGCGCGCGGCGTCGGTCAGTTGGCGCAGCGCCTCGCGCTCTTGCGCCAGCCACGCGCGGTCGCGGGCGAGCAGGGTTTGAAGGCCGGCGGCATCGAGAAGGTCGTCGGGATGGGCGGCGTTGAAGCGAGCCAGCCAGTCGGCCCGCGCGGCAGCGGCCTGTTCCGCCGCCTGTTCGCTCGCGGCGAGCGCGCCTCGCGCGTGAACGAGCGCGGCTTCGGCGCTGGCTTGCGTCTCGGCGGCGGTTTGTTGCGCGCGGTCTTGTTGCTGCTGGCGGATTTTGGCCTCGGCAACGGCTTTGAGGAGGGTGGCGGCCACGTCCGCGACCGTCCGCCCGTCGAACAGGGTTTGCCGTTGCGAGCGCTTGTCGCCGAGAGTTTGGTCGAGAACCGCGAAATCCTCGTTGGCGCGGTTCAATCGAGCGGCTTTATCGGCGGCGGCGGCGCTCAGGTTTTCGATTTCGAGATCGAGGCCGGCTAGGCGGGATTGCCACAGTTCGGCCGCTTGGTGTTGGCGGCCCCATTCGGCGGCCTGCTCGCGCCGATTTTGGTGGTAAGCGCGCGGGTCGGCGCGCCAGCGCTGCCGCCAGTCCGGCGGTTGTAACACGGCATCCAGTTCGGTCAAGCGCTGGTCGAGACGCGCGCCGATGTCGTCCTGGCGGGCGGTCGCCGCTTGCAGAGCTTGCGCGGCGCGGTCGAGTTTGGCTTGCGCCACGCTCAGGGCATCCCGCGCCGCCGCCTGTTGGCGGTGGGCTCGATCGCGGTCGGCTTGCGCCGCGTCCCTGCGTTTAGCCGCCTGCCGCCAAGCGGTTTCTTGCGAGGAAAGCTCGCTCAGGTGCTGCTGAAGCCCTTGCTGGCGGGCGCTAAACTCCCGCGACCGGTCGTCGGGCAAAATGGCGGCGAATTCCACCGCCAGCGGTTGGGCGTTCCAAAGCTCGGTATGGCTCTGCATGGCGGCCTTCAAGCCTCGCTGTGCTTGCTCCAGTTCGGCCAGCCGCTGATGGCTGGTGGTCAGGTGCGCTTGGGTGGCCGCTTCTTGTCGCTCCAAGGCGGTCACGGTGTTCCGAAGGTTTTCGGCCTCGGATTTGAGGCGGGACAGCAGCGCGCGGGACGGCGCGTCGCCAGCGGTGTAAGGGTGATCCGTCGCGCCGCAGACCGGACAAGGCGCGCCGTCTCGCAGATGGTCGCGCAAGCTCTCGACGCTGTCGGCGCACGCGGCCTCGGCCAGGGCGCGCGCTTGCTCGGCTTGTTCCCAACGGGCTACGGCGGCCGGTTTTTCGGCGAGAACGCGCTCCAGCTCCGCCTCCGCGCGCGCCGAGCGCTCGCGCGCGCCGGTCGCTTCGCGGTCCAGCTCCTGTTGGCGGGCGAGCGCGGCGAACAACGCTTGCCACGCCTGTTCGGCTCCGATCAGACGATCGCGCTGGGCTTCGAGATCGGCGCGGCGCGAGGCCAGCGCTTCGGGATCGAAGCGAGCGAGCGCTTGAACGGCGCTTTGGAGTTGGGTCTCAAACGCGCCGAGCGCGCTTTCCGCCTCGCTCAAGGCGGTGGTCGAGCGGGCGTGCGCCCGCTGTTGGTCGGATTGTTCCCGGCGATGGTCGGCGGCCAAGCGTTCGTTTTGGCGCGCGTCATCGAGCAGGGCGGCGGCTTGCTCGAACACCAAATCCCAGCGCGGCCACTCCTCGGCCAGACGACGCAACGGTTCGTGCGCGTCCAGCCAATGCTTGGCGTGTTGCCGCGCCGCGCTGGCGCGCGCGCGCTCGGCCCGTTTTGCGGAAAGTCGCTCGCGCGCCTCGATTTCGGCGTTGCGGGCTTCGGTTTGGGTCTCGGCGGCGGCTTGATGGGCGGGGCGCAAGACACCGATTTCGGTGTCCAGCGCCTTGGCGCGGTCGAGAGCGGGCTGGGCCTCGGTGTGCGCCCGTTCGGCGCGGGCGACGGCTTGCAGGGCTTGGGCCGAAGCGTCGTCCGCCTGTTGGCGGTCGTGTCGGGTCTCGGCCAGGCGTCGCTCCGCGTCCGTCACGGCCTGGCGGACGGAGGCGAGGGCGCGGGCCGCGCGCTCGGTTTCAACGGTCAGCGGGCGGGCGTCCTGCACGGTTTCCACGCGGCTGAAATACGCTTGGCGGGGGGCGCTGGCCTGTTGGCGGGAGCGGGCGTCTTGCAGCGCCTGTTCGGCTTGCCGTTCGAATTGCTGGAGCGCTTCCCAGCCCTGATGCCAGCTTAGGTGTTGGTCCAGTTCCGTTTTGCGGCGTTGCAGCTCCACCGCTTCGGCTCGGGCCGCCGTCAGGGCGCGTTCCTGCTGGTCGCGGCGGTTGGCGTCGAGCGGTTGCTGGTCGCCCAGTTGCCGGCGCAGGCCATCCAGCGCTTTCTGTTCGAGATGGGCCCGCTCGTGCGCCCGCTTGGATAGCGTTTCGTAAATCTCCAGGCCGGTGAGCGTTTGCAGCAGTTGCGCCCGCTCGTCGTGGTCGGCTTTGAGAAAGGTCGAAAATTCGTTTTGGGCCAACAGCACGGCGCGGGTGAACTGCTCGAAGGACAGCCCGAGCCGCTGTTCGATTTCCCGTTGCACTTCGCTTTTGCCGCCGCCGAGCGGTTGGGAATCGCTCAGGCGCAGCAGGCTCATTTCGACGTTTTGCAGCTTGCCGGTGGTTTTGCCGCGCGCCCGGCGCACCGTCCAGCGGGCGCGATAGT
>JAEUPW010000147.1 GCA_016790045.1 Candidatus Competibacteraceae bacterium | reverse complement strand
ATCGACGGCAAGACCAAAGCGGTGTTTTGCGAATCCATCGGCAACCCGGCGGCCAACGTGGTGGATTTCGGCGCGCTGGCCGATGTCGCCCACGCCCAGGGCGTGCCGCTGATCGTGGACAACACCGTGCCGACCCCGTATCTGTGCCGGCCGTTCGAGCACGGGGCCGACATCGTGGTCCACGCCCTGACCAAATACATGGGTGGCCACGGCACCAGCATCGGCGGCGCCATCGTCGATTCCGGGCGTTTTCCGTGGGATCAGCACAAAGTCCGTTTCGCCCGCTTGAACGAACCCGATCCGTCCTATCACGGCGTGGTCTACGTCGAAGCGCTGGGGCCGGCGGCCTTCATCGGCCGGGCGCGGGTGGTGCCGCTGCGCAATACCGGGGCGGCGATCTCGCCGTTCAACAGCTTCCTGATCCTGCAAGGCATCGAGACCCTGCCGGTGCGGATGGACCGCCACTGCGAAAATGCGGTCAAGGCCGCCGAATACCTGCGCGATCACGCGCAAGTGGTTTGGGTCAACTATCCCGCCCTTTCCGACAGCCCGGAAAAGCCGCTGGTGGACAAATATATGGGCGGGCGCGGCTCCAGCATCTTGAGCTTCGGCATCAAGGGCGGACGCGAAGCCGGCGCCAAGTTCATCGACGCGCTGCAACTGGTGACCCGGCTGGTCAACATCGGCGACGCCAAGTCGCTGGCCTGCCATCCGGCCACCACCACGCACCGCCAACTGTCGCCGGCGGAATTGGCCAAAGCCGGCGTCAGCGAGGATCTGGTGCGGCTGTCCATCGGCATCGAGCACATCGACGACATTCTGGCCGACCTGGAACAAGCGTTGGCGGCAGCCAAATAATCGCCAAGCTCACACCCGACGAACCTTGAGGAAACAGTGATCATGAAAGCGCGCGCCGCAGTGGCCTGGGAGCCGCAAAAACCGTTGGTCATCGAACAGGTTGAGGTAGAAGGCCCCAAGGACGGCGAAGTGTTGTTGCGAGTCGTGGCGACCGGGGTTTGTCACACCGACGCCTTCACTCTATCCGGCGATGACCCCGAAGGGGCGTTTCCCTGCATTCTGGGCCACGAAGGCGGCTGCGAGGTGGTCGAGTGCGGTCCCGGCGTTAAAGGTTTAAAACCCGGCGATCACGTCATTCCGCTATATATCCCGGAATGCGGCGAGTGCGACTATTGCCGCTCGACCAAGTCCAACCTGTGCCAGTCTATCGCCGCCACGGTGTGGACCGGCTACATGCCCGATCATACCCGCCGCTTTTCCTGCAAAGGCCAGCCGCTGTTTCACTATATGGGCTGCTCGACCTTCGCCGAATACACCGTGGTCCCGGAAATCGCGCTGGCCAAAATCAATCCTGCCGCGCCGCTGGACAAAGTGTGCTTGCTCGGCTGCGGCGTTACCACCGGCATCGGCGCGGTTCTGAATACCGCCAAGGTCGAGCCGGGTTCGACGGTGGCGGTGTTCGGTCTGGGCGGCATCGGCCTGTCGGTGATCCAGGGCGCGGTGATGGCCAAGGCGGGCCGGATCATCGCCGTTGATTTGAACTCCGACAAATTCGCCATGGCGAAGGCGCTGGGCGCGACCGATACCCTGAATCCGAAGGAGATCGGCGGCGATCTGGTGGAAGCGATCAAGGAGATGACCGGCGGCGGGGTCGATTATTCTTTCGAGTGCATAGGGAACGTCAACGTCATGCGCCAGGCTTTGGAATGCTGTCACATGGGTTGGGGCGTTTCGACCATCATCGGCGTTGCCGGGGCCGGGCAAGAGATTCGCACCCGCCCGTTCCAACTGGTCACCGGCCGCACCTGGAAAGGCACCGCCTTCGGCGGCGTCAAAGGCCGCAGCCAGTTGCCGGGTTACGTGGAAAACTACCTGCAAGGCAAGATCGAGCTGGACAGCATGGTCACCCACACGCTGCCGCTGGAGCAGATCAACACCGCCTTCGACCTGATGCACGAAGGCAAGAGCATCCGTTCCGTGATTTTGTTCTGAGGGGCGCGGCGTGGAAAAAATCGAAGCGATCAAGGAATTCGGCGGCTGGCTGAACCGCTACCGCCACCGCTCGCAAGCCTGCCACTGCGACATGACCTTTTCGGTTTATCTGCCGCCGGCGGCCGAGCGGGAAAAAGTCCCGGCGGTCTACTGGCTGTCCGGCCTGACCTGCACCGACGACAATTTCCGGGTCAAGGCCGGCGCGCAGCGCTACGCGGCGGAATTGGGGCTGGCGCTGGTCATCCCCGACACCAGCCCGCGCGGCGCGGAGGTGCCGGACGTGCCGGAACGCTACGACCTCGGCCAGGGCGCGGGCTTTTACGTCAACGCCACCCAAGCGCCGTGGGCGACGCACTATCACATGTACGATTACGTCACCCGCGAGCTGCCGGCGCTGGTCGAAGCGGAACTGCCGCTGACCGCCGCCCGCTCCATCAGCGGCCATTCGATGGGCGGCCACGGCGCGCTGATCTGCGCCTTGAAGGAGCCGGGCGTTTACCGTTCGGTCTCCGCCTTCGCGCCGATCTGTCACCCGATGGCGTGCGGCTGGGGGCAGGGCTGTTTTAAAGCCTATCTCGGCAACGACCGGGAGACGTGGGCCGCCTACGACGCCACTCGCTTGATCGAGGAAGGCGCGCCCGCCATGCCCTTGTTGATCGATCAGGGAACCGACGATGAATTTCTGGCCCAGCAACTCCATCCGATTTCGCTGGAACGGGTCTGCGCCGCGCGGGGGTTTCCGCTGACCCTGCGCTGGCAAGAAGGTTACGATCATAGCTACCATTTCATCGCCACCTTCATCGGCGAACATCTGGCCTACCACGCCAGCCGGCTCCGGTGAACCGGGAACTGCTGAAACTGCTGCAAAAGGCGTTGCGCGGTGAGCTGAACCGCACCCGCCGCCGCAAAACCGGCTCTCCCTGGATAGTGGGAGGATTGACGGCGGCGGTCGTCGCGATCAGCTACGCGCTGCATCAACCCAAAGCGCCGCCGTCGGCCACGGCCAAGGGCGCGGAACTGATCTGCGCCGTCGGCGGCGTTTTCGACGGCGACACGTTTGTCGCCAACTGCCCGGAGGGAGAAGTCAAAGTGCGGGTCTTCGGCATCGACGCGCCGGAAATGAAGCAAGAACCTTGGGGCGACCGCTCGCGCGAGGCGCTGCGCGGCCTATTGTCCCAGCGCGATCCGGTTCGCCTGCGGGTGATGGACCGGGACCAGTACGGCCGGACCGTGGCCCAGGTCTTCGCCGGCGAGCGCGATGCCGGGCTGGACATGGTCCGGCAAGGGCGGGCGACGGTGTACGCGCAGTACAACGATTCGCCGATCTACCGCCAAGCCCAAACCGAGGCCAAACAGGCCCGGCGCGGGATTTGGGCGAAACCGGGCGCTCAGCAGGATCCGGCCAACTGGCGGCGGTTGAACCCGCGCTAAGCACTTCGAGCGGCAATTCGGGCATGGGCACGGCAGCTTCATCGGCTTATAGCAGTCCCGCCACCCTTCGCTGCGAAGCGAACCGGTGCCGGTTGGGCGGCGATTGGACTTTGGACGGCATCGAAGCTCTCGATGACCGCATCGAAACCGCGCGCTGGCCGGCCGGCAACCTGGAACTGGAAGCCGCCGGCATCCGCGCCATCGACACCACCGGCGCTTTGCGGCTTTTGAACCTGATCGCCGAGCTGGAGCGGGGCGGGCGCGCGGTCCGCCTGACCGGCTTGCGCGAGTCGCAGCAGGCGCTGTTGGAGCTGGTGCGCGAGCGCCGCGCCAGCGCGGGAACGGCCGGAACCACCCCATCGGTCGGATTTCTGGAGCGGCTGGGCCGACGGGCGATCCTGCATCTGGGCTCGGTCGTGGCGTTCTTGAACTTTATCGGCGAGGCGGCGGCGGCTCTGGTCCGGCTGGCGCTCAGGCCCCATCGATTTCGCTGGCGGGCGCTGTTTGGCAACATCGAGGACGCCGGCGTCAACGCCCTGCCCATCGTCGCGCTGCTGGCGTTTATGATGGGCGTGGTGATCGCCTACCAGGGCGGCCAGCAGCTCAAAGCCTATGGCGCCAATATTTTCATCGTCGAATTGATTTCCTTGACCATGCTGCGCGAGCTGGCCCCGCTGATCACCGCCATCATCGTCGCCGGCCGCACCGGCTCGGCCTACACCGCCCAGATCGGCACCATGCAGATCACCGAGGAAGTGGACGCGCTGCGCACCATCGGCATCCCGCCCATGGATTTGCTGGTGATCCCCAAGCTGCTGGCGCTGGTGATCGCCTTGCCGCTTTTGACGGTGTTCGCCGACGCGCTCAGCGTGTTCGGCGGCATGGTCATGGCCCAGACGCTGCTGGATGTCAGCTTCAGCGATTTTCTGGATCGGGTGCCGCAAGTGGTGACGCTGACCTCTTTCCTGCTCGGCGTGGGCAAAGCGCCGGTGTTCGCCGCCATCATCGCCCTGGTCGGCTGCTATCAGGGTTTTCACGTGCGCGGCGGGGCCGATAGCGTCGGCCGGCAGACCACGGTCAGCGTGGTGCAGTCGATTTTTCTGGTGATCGCCGCCGACGCCTTGTTCTCGGTGGTGCTGGGCGGGGTCGGTTTGTGAAAGCGCCGGCCGATCCCCAAGCCTTCGTCATCGCCGTTCGGGATTTGCGCACTGGGTTCGGCTCGACGATCATCCACGATCATTTGAATCTCGATGTCCGCCAGGGCGAGATCGTGGCGTTGGTCGGCGGCAGCGGTTCGGGCAAGACCACGCTGTTGCGGTCGATCATCATGCTGTTGCAACCCATCGCCGGGTCGATCAAGCTGTTCGGGCAGGAAGTGATCGGCATCGGCGAGCGCGCGGCGTTCCAGTTGCGCCGCCGGTTCGGGATGCTGTTCCAGCAGGGCGCGCTGTTCAGTTCGCTGACAGTGCGGGAGAATGTCGGGGTGCCGCTGCGGGAGCACACCGCGCTGTCCGCCCGCGACATCGCCGAAATCGCCGACCTTAAAATCGCCCTGGCGGGGTTGCCGGCGGATGCCGGGGATAAGCTGCCGCGCGAGTTGAGCGGCGGGATGCTGAAACGGGCGGCGCTGGCCCGCGCGCTGGCGCTGGACCCGGCGCTCCTGTTTCTCGACGAGCCGACCGCCGGCCTCGATCCGGTCAGCGCCGGGGCCTTCGATGAATTGGTGGTGCAACTCAAGGAATCGCTGGGCCTGACGGTGGTGATGATCACCCACGATCTGGATACTCTGTGGCAGGCCACCGACCGGGTGGCGTTTCTCGGCGAAAAGCGGGTGATCGGCTATACGCCGATGCGGGAACTGACCCGGTCCGACCATCCGTTGATCGAGGCTTACTTTGAGGGTCCGCGCGGCCGCGCGGCGGAGAACAGGCGTGCTGAGTAAAGTCAATTACGCGCTGGTCGGGCTCTTCGTGCTGCTGTTGGGCGCGGCGCTGCTGGGCGTCGTGTTTTGGCTGACGGTGGGCGGAGAAGCCAAGACCTACGACCAGTATCGGGTTTATTTTCAGGAATCGGTGGCCGGCCTGAACCCCAAGGCCACCGTCAACTATCGCGGCGTGCAAGTCGGGCAAGTGGAGTCGATACAGCTCGATGCGAACCATCCCAATCAGGTGGATGTGGTGCTGGCGATCGAACGGGGCACGCCGATCCGGGTCGACACCATCGCCACGCTGTCCACGCGCGGCTTGACCGGGGTGGCGTCGGTGGAATTGAGCAGCGGCCGCGAGCAATCGCCGATGCTGGAAAAAAAACCGGATCAGGATTTGCCGGTCATCCAAGCCGGGCCGTCGCTGGTGGCGCGCTTGGATGATGCGTTCAACAACATCATCACCAACGTCAATAATCTCTCCGGCCGTCTGGAGCGGTTGCTGGGCGACGACAACCAAGTCGCGCTCACCGATATTCTGCGCAACGTGCGCGCCATCACCGGGGCGGTGGCCGAGCGCGCCGACAGCATCGACAAGATGTTGAAAAACGCCGACAAGGCGCTAGCGAACGTCGAGAGCTTCACCAGCGAATTGGCGAAGCCGGCGCAGCGGTTGGGCAAATCGCTGGACCAACTGGCGGCCGGTTTGGAGAAATCGGGCAACCTGAGCGCGCAAATGCAAACGACCTTGGAGGACTTCCGCGCCAGCGCCCAGGCGGTGCGCAAGACGGCGGAGGCGTTCAGTCAGACCAGCCAGGACTTGAGCGGCGCGGCCGCTACCGGGCAGCAGGAGTTGCGACGGCTGGGACAAACCACCTTGCCGGAACTCAATACCTTGCTGGCGCAGGTGAGCGATCTGGTGGAAAGCTTGCGGCGGGTGTCCGATCTGCTGGAGCAAAATCCCCGCGCTTTGCTGCTGGGAAAACCGAGCGGCCGGCCGGGTCCGGGCGAGAAATAGGCGCTCGCCGGAGAAGCGGATCGGAAAGTGGGCGCGGGAGAAGCCAGGCCGCGCTGAAGGTCACGAGCTGACAGCGGAGAGAACGAGCATGAAAGGCGCGGTTGCACGTCGGTCCACAGCGGGTTGTCGCGGGGCCATTTGGATGCTGGTGGGCGCGCTGGCGGCGGGCTGCTCGCTGCCGGGGGACAAATCCGAGCCGCCGCAGACATTTCTGTTGGACGTCGGCGCGCTCGACGCGCCGCCGGCGCGGCGTCCCACCGGTAAAACGCTGCTGGTCGCTACCCCCAAGGCCGCGCCGGGTTTCGATTCCAACCGGATCGCCTACACCCGAGAACCGCTCAAGCTCGATTACTATCTCAATAGCGTATGGAGTGACACCCCGGCCAAGATGCTGCTGCCGGTGCTGGTGCGGGCGTTCGAGGGCGCGGGCGCGTTCAGTGCGGTGGTGTCGCCGCCATCCCCGGCGGTGCCCGACTTGCGGGTGGATTTGGACATCATTCGCTTGCAGCAGGAGTTGATGAGCAAGCCCAGCCACGTGCGATTGACGGTTCGGCTCAAGGTGATCGACACCCGCAGCGGTCGGGTGCTCGGCGCTCGAGTCTTTGAGGCGGTGGAATCGACGCCCAGCGAGGACGCCTACGGCGCGGCGCGGGCGGCTAACGCGGCGGTGCAAAAACTGTTGGGCGAGATGATTCCCTTTGCCCTCGCTTACTTGACTTGATCCACCCTGGCGGACGCTATAAAAAAGGCGGCTTGCAAGCCGCCTTTTGCGTTGATGCAAGAGGCCTTGATGGCCGCGCGGTCAAGCGCCGGCGGGTGGGGCCGGAGCCGGTTTGACGCCGGCCGGCTTGGCGTAACGGCCGCCCAGGGTCTCGCTTAGCTGGTACCAATCCACCTTGCGGGTGAGCGCCATCGCCAGGGTCAGGCCGCCGAACAGGCTGATCGACCCCGCCAGCAAGGCGTGATCCTCCAGGCTGATCAGGACGTACAACAGCCCGAATACCGCGCCGATCAGCGCGCCGAACGCCAAACCCCAGCGCGGGCTGCCCAGAACGTGCGCGAGATAGTAGGTCAACAGCGCCACGCAGCCGAGCGTGGCGATGGCGTAGGACAGCGCGAAAGCCAGATTTTCGGACAACGCCAGCAGCAGCAGATAAAACAGCACCAGCGCCGCGCCGGTCAGGCCGTACTGAAACGGATGAATCGCCAGCCGCTTGAGGATTTCGAACAAGAAGAACGCCGCGAAGGTCAAGCCCACGAATAACAGGCCGTACTTGAGCGCGCGGTCGGTTTGCACGTAACGGTCGGCGGGGTCCATGAACCGCACCCCGATCGAGGTGTCGAGCGGCCGGTCGTTGCGCAAATGCTCGAACAACTGGTGCGGCATATTGGTGGCAAGCCGGGTGGTGGACCACGCGCCCGAGAAACCGGCGTCGGTCACCTCGCGGGTTTCGGGCAGGAATTGCCCGTAGAAGCTGGGGTGCGGCCAATTGCCGCGCACGTCGATCCGGGTTGCGTCGCCCACCGGCGCGAGCTCCAAGGCTTGGGTGCCGCGCAGGTCGAGCGAGAACGAAAATTCGGCCGACCAAGCCGCCGCTAAATCCAGGCCGCGAACGGGGGCTTGAATCCCGTTGGGCATCTTGGGTTCGGAGGTGCCGGGCAGGAAATCGAACCGCTGGTCGCCCCACGCCAGCACCGGCGCGCGCAAGATGCCGCGCGGGTCGGCGATGCCCACGATCAAGCGGGGCTCGCCGAAGACGATTTGTTCGTTGGCTTGCGGCTTGAGCAAGCCGCCTTCGCTCGCGAAACGGCCCTTGATGCCGATCCCGGCGGTGAACACGACCGCGTGGTAGAGACCGCGGCGGATTTGCTCCGCGCTCATCTGCGTTTGGACCTCCAGCTCGGCCGGCAGCAGGTAAAGCGCGTCGGGGAACCGGTTTTCAAACTCGACCCGTTTGGCTTCGCCCGGAACGTGCTGGTCGGCGTTCAAGCGCCATCCCGGAGCGGGCGTGTCGGGCTCGGCTGGTCTGGATTCCGGGGCGCCGAGTTTTTGGGTCCTGACGATGCGGGTGTAGGGTACCACCAGCACCGGCCCGATCAGGGTTTGCTCGCGGGCGGTCGCGGCGGCGATGCCCGATACGACGTCGTTGCGCCGCGCGGCGCGCTCGTCGACCAGGAAGCTGATCCGGGTCAAACCGATGCCGAGAAAAACCGTGATCAAGAAAATCATGCTGATTTTGGCGAACAAGCTGTAGCGCATGGCTGGGCTCCTTTAGACTGAACGAGGCGAGCTTAATTTCCCCAGTTGGCGGGCTGATGAGCGGCCGATGAAGGTCGCGTGGGGATTGCGTGAAGCCGGAAAAAATCAACGGCGGGGCTGACGCCGCTCCGGCTCGAGGGGAACGATCGGACGGTCGCGGCGCGAAACGGAAAGGCCGCGCCCCGGAGCGCCCCAAACCCGAACGGCCGGGCGGCGGCTGGCGCTCAGGCCGGATCGGTGATGCGCAGCGAATAGCCCAAGCCGCGATGGGTGCGGATCGGGTCGACGGACGGGTCGATTTCGCGCAGTTTGGCGCGCAAGGTTTTGATGTGGGTGTCCACGCTGCGCTCGAAGCTGGCGGCGGGATCGGGCCAGGCGCCGTCCATCAACTGCGCGCGGGAAAACACCCGTTCCGGCTGCTCCAGCAGCGTCTTGAGCAACAGATATTCGTAGCGGGTCAAGGCCAGTGGCCGGCCGCGAAAACGAATGCTGGCGCGCGGCTCGTCGAGCTGGAACCAGCCGCCGGAGCGCGCATCGTGCGCCGGCGCGATTTCGGGGGCGGGGGAACGTTTGGCGCGCTTGAGAACGGCCTTGACCCGCGCCGCCAGCTCGCGCGGGCTAAACGGTTTGCCGATGAAATCGTCCGCGCCCAGCTCCAGGCCCAGCACCCGGTCGAGTTCGGCGTCGCGCGCCGAGAGGATCACCACCGGCACCTCCGAGCCGCGCCGCAGCCGCTTGAGCAATTCCAGGCCGGACCCGTCGGGCAAGCCGATATCCAGCACCACGAGATCGTAAGGCTTGGCGCTCAACTCGGCTTCGGCTTCGCCGGTCAGGGACCGCCACGTCGTTTGAAAGCCTTCGCCGGCCAGCGCAAACTGGACAATTTCGGCGATGGAGCGCTCGTCTTCCACCAATAAAATCTGAATCGTCATCGGTGTATCGGTTGGATAGCAAGGTCTGGCCTATGCCAGCGATAAAATTGTAATGGCCTTGGCGGCGCGCGTAACGAAAAGATGTATTAATGTCAAAATGGCGCTATTATCAGAAGGTGACGAGCGCGGGTGGAATCTCCGGCGTCTTGCGCGGAAAGCTCGCCGCCCCGCGAGCCCACCTCAAGCGACGGTCGCCGTTTTAACGGGACCAAAGTCGCTGCTCGCGCTGAAAAACTCCGCATCGAGGAGTATTTTTAGGGGAAGCTTCAAACCGCGCCCGCGTCGTCGCGGGTTTGAAGTGGGACAGCCGCCGGCCCGGGTGGCCGAAGCGGCAGCATCCAAGCCTATCCCGCCAGGACTTCGACCGTTCGGCGGTGGAAGGGAGACAGGTCCATGCCGATCAGGACACTATTCCGACTCGCCCTTTTAGCCGGGCTGGCAGCGCCGCTGTGCGCTTTCGCGCTGGGTGTCGGACCTCTGGCCGTGCGCTCGGCCCTCAATCAGAATTTCGAGGCCGATATTCCCTTGATCGCCAACAATCCTGGCGAGCTCAACGGGATCACCGTGCAAGTTCCCCGGCAGCAGGATTTCGACCGGGCGGGCGTCGAGCGGTTGGCCATGTTTTCGAAACTGCGGTTTTCCGTCGAGACGCCGCCCGGAGGTCCGAACGTCATCCGGATTCGCTCCGTCGAACCGATCCGCGATCCCAATTTTAACTTGCTGTTGGAAATCGTCTGGTCGCGCGGACGCTTGATTCGAGAATTCACCGTGCAGGTCGATCCCGGACTGTACGCCAACCGTCAACCGCCGCCGCCGCCGTTGCCGCCGCCCGTGGTGCCGAAGCCGGTGGCCGCCGCGCCGGCCGCGCCGGCCGCGCCGCGCCCGAGTTTGGCGTTGCCGCCGCCGCCGCCGGTCAGCTTTGAAGGAGCGACGAGCTACGGGCCGGTGCAACCGGGCGAAACGCTATCCGGCATCGCCAACCGGGTTCGCCCCTCCGGTGCCGTCGATTTGCGACAGATGATGTCGATCTTGTTGGCCGGCAATCCCGGGGCGTTTTCCAACGGCAATCCCAGCTTGTTGCGGCGCGGGGCCACGCTCAAGGTGCCGAGCGCGCAAGCGTTGGGCGTGCAGGGCGCTTCGGCCCCGGCCGTCGCCGCGCCGACCGCGCCAGCGCCCACGTTTGAGCCCGCCCCGGTTCCGCCGGCGGCGACCGTTCCGCCGGTGGCGTCCGTCACGCCGGGAACCGCTGTTCCCCCTTCGGCCCCAACGCCATCGATCGCGCCGCCCACCGCGCCGCCGGTGGCGGTGACGCCTCCAGCGGTAACGGCCGAGGCTTCGGGAGCGTCGTCCGCGACCGCTCAGCCGCCCGCGCTCTCACCGGCCGAACAGCCGCGAGAGATCGTGCCTCAAGCGAGCGTGCCTCAAACGAGCGCGCCTCAGACAGAAACGCCACCCCCGGTCGCCACCGCGCCGCCGCCGGTCGCCACCGCGCCGCCGCCGGTCGCTGCCGCGCCGCCAGCGGTCAAGCCGCCGGTTCCGGTGCCGCCGGTGGAGGAATCCAGTTGGCTGGATAATCCGATGCTTTGGCTGGCCCTCGCGTTGATCGGCTTGGCGATCGCCTCGGTGTTGCTGTTGCCGCTGTTGCGGCGGTCCGAGCGCGAAGCGCCGGTGGTGCGGCCCGTCGAGCCGTCATCCGGACGCCCCGCCGAAGCTGCGTCTGCTCGGATCGCGGCCGGCGAGCCGATCACCCAGACGCGGGTGCAAACACCGCCGCGCCAGCCGGAGTTGACCCGGCCCATCGTGGTCGGCGGCGGCGAAGCGATCAAGCCGGTGGAGCTGACCAAGGCCGGTGTCGCGGCCGCAGCGGTACCTGCGGCGGTCGCCGCCGCCGCCGCTTCTCCGCCGTCGATCGCCACCCATCAGCCGCCGCATCCGGTGCAGCCGCCCTCGGTCACCGAGCTGCTCAAGGATATCGATTTTGGGATAGAGGAAACGGGGCCAACTTTTGCCGAACCTTCGACGGCATCTGCCCTGAATGCGGACACGCGCCTGCCGGACGCCGAGCCGGTGACCGCTTCGGCCACCCGCAGACCCACCGGGCGGATCTCCGAGCAACTGTTGCAGCAGGATTTGAACCGGCCGCCGGCTCCACAAACGGAATTGCCTTCCGAATTGCGGCTGGACGGTTTCGATTTTGAGTTCGGCGATTTGACCACCCAACAGACCGGATCGCACTCGGCCGAGTTGCCCCCGCTGGAGATGAAGTTGGATGGATCTGGCAGGGCGGTTCTGCCGCCGGTGATCGACGCCCGCGAGCCCGCCACCGAACCGGCTTCCAGCACCTCTTTTAGCTCGATTTTGTCCGCTCAAACGCTGGCGGACAAACAAACGATTCCGACGGTGCCCTCCGTGCCAAAACCGGATGCGCCCGGCCACCGCTTCGACTTTTCCGACGTCACCCAAGAGATGGCCAAGCAGGAGCCGATTTCGTTGCGGCTGGACGAGAAAAGCTTGCCCGATTTCGGCAATCAACCCCTCGAATTTCCCAAAACGGAGCCGCCCTCGCGGCGCGAGACCGGTAACGCCGATTACATAGAAACCAAGCTTGATTTGGCGACCGCCTATCTGGATATGGGCGATCAAACGGGCGCGCGCGGTTTGTTGGAGGAGGTGCTAGCGGAAGGCGATCCCTCGCAAAAGCAGCGGGCCACAGATTTAATGAAGAAAATGGCCTGACCGCACCGCTCGTTGTCGAACGAAAGCCCCTCCGAGGAGGGGCTTTTTCGTGGCCTGACTTTAGCGGAGGCGCGCGGCGGTGAGCGTGTCCGCCAGCACGACTTCTTGATCGGCGACGCCCCGTTGGGCGAGGCGGGTGATAGTGCCCGCCGGCAGCCAAACCATGGTGCCGGAAGGCAGAGCGATCCGCCCCTGTTGGGCGGCGGGTTTCCAAGCCTGATTGAGGCTGGTGAGCTCCCACGCATTGACGCCGTAGTAGCTGGACAAGGTGGCGACATCGACCGATTGGCGCAACCGGACCCGATCCAGATTCAAGGGGGGCTCGAAACGCACCCCTTCCGGGAAAAATCGCTGCGGGCTCCTCGCGATCTCGCGCGCCGCCAGAAATTCCGCATAGAAGTTACGGGAGGCAAAGCCGAAGTTGGGGCCGGAATAGCCGCGCACGATGGCGGGGAAGTTGTTGCCGATCTCGTCCCGCGCCCGCATCATGCCGCCCACGCCGTGGTTGTAAGAGGTCAGCGCCATCGGCCAATTGCCCAGTTTGTCGTAGGCGTCGCGCAGGTACCGCGCCGCGCCGTGCGCCGCAGCAACCGGATCGCGCCGTTCGTCCACGGCTTCGTTCAACATCCCGAAATGGCGGGCGGTGCCGGGCATGAATTGCCAGATGCCCACCGCGCCGGCCGAAGATGCCGCGTGATATTGGAAGGACGATTCCACGTGGGGCAGGCAGGCCAGATCTTCCGGCAAGCCGGCTTCGTAGAAAATTCGGCGAAAGATCGCGTCGTAACGGCCGCTGATTTCTAAGCCGCGCTTGAAGCGTTCGCGCAGGCCGCGTTGGGTGCGCAGGCGCTCGCTGGCCCCAAACAGGGCGGCGGAACCGCCGCTGCTGTTCTTGATGTGGTCGGCCAGCGCTTGTTCGGGTGTGGTCAGCGGGATGTTGGACGCGCTCTTGAGCTCGACTTGACTGAGCAGGTATTTGAGATTTTCGT
>JAEUPW010000146.1 GCA_016790045.1 Candidatus Competibacteraceae bacterium | reverse complement strand
CGACCAGCGCGACTTTGCAGGCGGTCGCTCGATCCATGCCGCCTTTGATGAGCTGCGCGGCATAAACCAGCAAGCGGGTGCTCGGCACCTCGTCCAAATCGTGCTCTTTCAAGGCGCGAAACGCGCCGGCCAGCCGAATCAGTTGACCGGCGGTTGCGGCGTCGCAGCCGGTTTCGCCGATCACGATGGCCCGCTCCCGTTCCGGGGCCGGAAAATCGAACCGCAAGGCCAGAAAGCGTTGCCGGGTCGAGGGCTTCAGGCTCTTGAGCAGATTTTGGTAGCCGGGATTGTAGGACACCACCAGCATGAACGAAGGCGGCGCTCGCAAGACCTCGCCGGTGCGTTCGATGGGCAGCACCCGCCGGTCGTCGGCCAGCGGGTGCAGCACCACGGTCGTATCCTTGCGCGCTTCCACCACCTCGTCCAGATAGCAAATCCCGCCCTCGCGCACCGCGCGGGTCAGCGGCCCGTCGCACCACACCGTCGCCCCGGCCTGAAGCAAATGCCGGCCGACCAGATCGGCCGCCGAAAGGTCGTCGTGACAGGCTACGGTATGCAGCGGCAAATCGAGCCGCGCGGCCATGTGGGCGACAAAGCGGGTCTTCCCGCAGCCGGTCGGGCCTTTGATCAGCAACGGCAAGCGGTTGCGCCAGGCGGATTCAAACACCGCGCATTCGTCGCCGAACGGCTCGTAGCGGGGCATCGCGGATGGGGTGGACAGCGGCGCGGGCATCAAGGGCGAGAGGCTCTCAGCAGCGCCGCCGCCCTCGGCGGGCGAGAGTGGCGGCGGGTGACACAGAGGATCAGGTCGTCACCGGTCGAGCTTCGCCCGACTCGACGGTTTGCGGTTTATCCTGGGCGAAGAAGCTGTAGATGTAAACGGTCAATCCGACCAGGAACACCAGGCCGGCCAGCTCGCGCAGCCAGTAAAAAATATGTAACTGGTCCTGCACCGCCATGAACGATTGCGCGCTGGGAATAATCCGTTGCAACCAGGATTGCACGATGCCGGCGGCGGTCAGGAACAGGGTGATGAACACCATCGACACCGTCATCAGCCAAAACGACCACATCTCCAGCACCTGCGCGCGCTCCGGGTTCACTTCCCGGCCCCGAAGCCTCGGCATGGCGTAGGAGATGATGGTCAGCACCACCATCACGTAAGCGCCATAGAAGGCCATGTGACCGTGGGCGGCGGTCAGTTGGGTGCCGTGAGTGTAATAGTTGATCGGGGCCAGGGTGTGCAGAAATCCCCAGACGCCCGCGCCCAAAAAGGCCATGACGGCGGTGCCGAGCGCCCACAGGGTCGCGGCCTTGTTGGGGTGCTCGCGGCGTCGGCGGTTGACCATGTTGAAACAGAAAATGGTCATGGCGAAAAAGGGCAAAGGCTCCAGCGCCGAGAACACGCCGCCCCACCATTGCCAATAGCCCGGCGCGCCGATCCAGTAGTAATGGTGGCCGGTGCCGACCAAGCCGGTGATCAAAGCCAGGGTGATGATGACGTATAGCCACTTTTCGATCACCTCGCGATCCACGCCGGTTACCTTGAGCAGCACGAAACCGAGGATGGCCGCCATGATCAGCTCCCAGACCCCTTCCACCCACAGATGCACCACCCACCACCAGTAAAATTTGTCCTTGACCAGATTGGATGGATTGTAAAAAGCGAACAGGAAAAAGAAGGCCAGGCCGATCAGCCCGGTCAGCAAGATGATGGTGATCGCGGTCTTGCGGCCCTTGAGCACGGTCATGCCGATGTTGTAAAGAAATGCCAGCGCCACCACCACGATACCGAGTTTGGTGGGCAGCGGTTGCTCCAAAAATTCGCGGCCCATAGTCGCCAGGATATTGTTGCCGGTCTTTTCCGCGAGCGAGGCATAGGGAATCGCCAAATAGCCGATCACGGTCAGCGCGCCCGCGATCAGGAAAATCCAGAACATCACTTGCGCCAACAGCGGGCTGTGCAGTTCGGTTTCGGCTTCTTCCGGCACCAGATAGTAGGCCGCGCCCATGAAACCGAACAGCAACCACACGATCAGCAAATTGGTGTGGACCATGCGGGCGATGTTGAAGGGGATGGCCGGGAACAGAAAATCGCCGACGACATATTGCAGGCCCATGATGATGCCGAACAGGATTTGGCCGACGAACAGGCCGATGGCGGCGATGAAATAAGGCTTGGCCACCGCTTGGGATCGATATTGCAGCAATTGCATGATGGTCTTTCCTCTAAGGTCGGGCGCTCAGCCTTGAATGTTCGGCGGCCAGTTTTCGGTGTTGATTTCGGATGTCCATTTCAAAAAGGCCACCAAATCGTCCAGTTGCTGATCGCTGAAATTGAATTGCGGCATCTGGCGGCGGCCGGGGACGTGGGTCGGTTGGGCCTTGATCCAGATTTTGATGAACTCCGCGCCGCGCCGGGGATAAACGTTGCCCAGCTCCGGCGCGAAATACGCGCCCTCGCCCAGCAGGGTATGGCAGCCGATGCAGTTGCGGGTCTCCCAAAGGTGTTTGCCGCGCGCCACTTGCTCGGTCAGATTCTCGCGGTGGTCGCGCTTGGGCAGCGCCCAAGTGGTGTGGAGGGTGAGGGCGAGAAACAGCAGCACCGAAAATAGAGTGCCGCCATAGAAGATGTTTCGCGCCATGGATTTGGTGAAAAATGCGCTCATGGGGCCCCTCGTGCTTTTGGCGGTGATGCGGTCGTCCTGCCGGATAGGTCCAAACGGACGAAATCGAACGCTATCGTCCGCCAAACGCGGCTATTCTTCCTTGATGAAGGTCAAGTAATGTCGGGTTGCCGCCGGTTAAAATCGCCGCGGGTTTTTCAAATGAGGGGATAGATCATGACCGCCATCGCCGAATCGCTCGCCGCCGAGCACCGCTGTTGCGACGAACGCTTCACCGCGACCGAAGCGGCGGCCGAGAGGGGCGACGCGGGCCGATGCCGAGAGGAGTTCCGGCGGTTTCAAACGGCGATGGAGCTGCACTTTCGCAAGGAAGAAGAAGCATTGTTTCCCGCCTTCGAGCAGATGACCGGCAATTCCATGGGACCGACGCGGGTGATGCGCCTGGAGCACCGGCAGATGCGGGAGACGCTGGCCGAGATGCGAGCGACTCTCGACCGGGGCGATCTGGAAGAATTTCTGGGGCAGTCGGAAACCTTGCTGATCCTGATGCAGCAGCACAACGTCAAGGAAGAACAGATGCTCTATCCGATGTGCGACCGGGTGTTGGGCGCCGAGGCGACAGCGGTGATCGACGCCATGCAAGCGCTGCCCGCCGACAAGCCGGCATGAGCGCGATCGAGGATGTGGTGGTCGACGGGCGCGGCCTGGAACCGCCGGAACCGATGGAGCGGGTGCTGGCGGCGCTGGAAGCGTTGCACCCCGGCCAGCGGCTGCGTTTTCTGATCCACCGCCAACCTTATCCGCTCTACGATATCCTGCGCCGTTACCGCTATCGCTACGAAACCACGGCGCTCGCGGGCGGCGAGTTTGAAATCGTGATTTCGGGGCCATGATTCCCGCTGGTCTGTCGCTCGAACAAGCGCCGCCCTTTAGCGTGCCGCTGCGCTTTTTTCTGACCGCGCCCTGGTTTCTGGTGTTGGCCGGGCTGCTGATCCTGTGGCAGGGGCCGGGGATTTTCGCCAGCCGCTGGTCGCCGGCCACCCTGGCGCTGACCCATCTGTTCACGCTCGGTTTCATGGCGCAGGTGATGCTGGGCGCTTTGCTGCAAATGCTGCCGGTGATGGTCGGGGCGGTGATCCCGCGCCCGCGCCTGATCGCGGCGCTGATCCATCTGCCGCTGACGCTGGGCGCTCTGGCGTTGTGCGCCGGCTTTTTGTTCGGCGCTCCCGGCAGCTTTCGGTGGGCGACATGGCTGCTCGGTTTGGGCTTCGGGGTGGCCCTGACCGCTATCCACCTCGCTTTGTGGCGCGCGCCGGTCGCCAGTGGCACGGTGATCGCGCTGCGTTGCGCCTTGGTCGGGTTGCTGGTGACAGTCGGGCTCGGCTTGTGGCTGAGCGGTTTCTTCGGTTGGGGCTGGCGGTTGCCGGTGGCGCTGGCGGCGGATTGGCACGCGGGCTGGGGGTTGCTGGGCTGGACGGTGTTGCTGGTGGCGGGAGTCGCCTATCAGGTGGTGCCGATGTTTCAGATCACCCCGCCGTATCCGCCGCGCTTCGTCGGCGCGTTCGCCTTTTCGATGAGCGCGCTGCTGGCCGTCTGGTCGCTGCTGGCTGGCGGCGGCTGGAATGCGGCAGCCCGAATCGCGGCTTCGGGTTTGGCGCTCGGGATGGCGAGCTTCGCGGCAATCACGCTTTATCTGCTGGGTCAGCGCCGGCGCAAGATCGGCGATGCGACCTTGAATTATTGGCGGGTCAGCATGGTCGGCGCGATGGCGGCGGCGGGGTTGTGGCTGTTGGCGCGGTTCGTATCGGCTTGGGCGCAAGCCCCGCAAGTCGAGTTGCTGCTGGGAATCTTGATGGTCGCCGGCTTCGCGGTCGGCGTCATCAACGGCATGTTGTACAAGATCGTGCCGTTTCTGGCGTGGTTTCATTTGCAGGCCCAACTGTTCGGGCGCGCCAAGACGCCCAACATGAAACAGCTATTGCCGGACGCGGCGATCCGGCGGCAGTGGTGGGCTTATCTGGCGGCGCTGCTGTCGCTGATCGCCGCCGCCCTCGATCCGGTGTTGTTTAGCGTTCCCGCCGCGATCGCCCTGGCCGCGAGCGGCGCGTGGCTGGGGTTCAATCTGACTCGGGTGGGATTGGCGTATCGCCGGATTTCGCGGGCGGCGGGCGGGGCGGTCGCGGTGCCCGCCGGCGTTTGACGCGCCCGAGTTTCGGGTTTCGCGCTATCTATAGCAAGCCGGTGACCAGGCCGACGCCGACCAGCAGCATCATCCCGGCCACGATCAGTTGCACCGCGCGCAGGGTGATTTTTTGCAGCCGCCGCGCGCCGAGCAGCGCGCCCGCGAACGCGCACAGCGTTCCCACCGTCACCGGCAACAGCAGTTCCCGCGAGCGGCTGAAATGCTCGGCGAGAAAGCCGGAGCCGTACACCAGCAGCCGCGACAGATCGACGATGGACGCCGCCACCGCGCCGGTCGCCACGAACGCCTGTTTCGACAAGCCCAGCTTGATGAGAAACGCGGAGCGGAACGCGCCTTGATTGCCCGACAGCCCGCCGAAAAAGCCGGACAACAGGCCGCCCAGCGGCAGATAGCACGCCGGGAACGCCAGCGCCTGAAAGCGCGGCCACAGCTCCAGCAGGGCGAAGAGGGCGATCAGGCCACCGATGATGACTTTCAGCGCGGTGATTTCATGGGCCGTGCCGCCCCATTCGTAGACCGATAACGGCGGCAGCCGGTCGAAGCCATCGAGCAGCGTCGCGCCGGCGAACGCCGCCAGCGCCGCCGGAATGCCGAAGCGGACGACGACTCGCCAATCCGCTTGGCGCGCCAACAGGCCCAGCTTGAACAGATTGTTGGCAAAATGAACGATAGCGGTGGCCGCGATAGCCAGCGGCACCGGAAAGAACAGCGCGAACACCGGCGTCAGCACCGTGCCCAGCCCGAACCCGGAAAATAGGGTCAGCGCCGAGGCCAGACAGGCGGCGAGGCCGATGATGACAAGCTCCATGAAGATTCGCTTTTTGCGGGGAGAAAAAACAAAAACCGGCAGAGCGCGAACCACGCCCCGCCGGTTGGAGTGGGATCAGCCTCTCTGCATCAGCGGCAATAGGAAGGCGATCAAGGTCGCGGCGAAAATGGCGCTGGTGATCACGCCGCTGATATTGGCGCCCAGCGCGTGCGGCAGAACCACGACCCCCGGTCCCACCGATTTCTGCGCCACCTTGGCGGTGGTCGGCACGCAACTGACCCCGGCGATGCCGATGACCGGGTTGTACTTCTTGCCGGACCAGTAATAGATGACGTAACCGCCTATTATGCCGCCGATACCGGAGATCAACAGCGACAGAATGCCGAGCACCAAGAGCTTCAACACCACCGGATTTAGGATCGTACCCGCCTCGCACAACACGCCGAGCAGCAGTCCCAAGAAGAAGGTGGAGCCGTACAGCACCGTGTTGGAAAACAGATCGAGATAATTGGGCAGGTTGCTTTCCCGGATGACGACGCCCAAGAACAGAGACAGCAACAGCGGCGAAGCCACCGGAAACAGCAAGCTCAACAGCACGCAGGCGATGACCGCGAACATCAGTTTCTCGTTGGAGGTGATCGTGCGGCTTTTTTCCATCGGCATCGGCAGCGCGCGCAGATGTTCGGGGATCAGCAGCTTGATCAGGTACGGAAAACCGCCGTAAGCCAGACCCAAATACAGATAGGCCACCACGGTGATCGGCACGAACAAATCCTTGGCCAGCATCAGCGAAGTGAACAGCACCATGGGGCCATCCGCGCCGCCGATGGTCGCCACCGCCGCCGCCTGCCCCGGATTCAGCCCCATGGCGACCGCCAGCGGAAACGTCATGACGGTGCCCAGTTCCGCGAACAAGGCGATGATCATGCTTTGATAGGGCCGAGACATGACGAAACCCACATCGAGCAGGGTGCCGATGCCCATGAACACGAAACAGGCGATCAGACCGTTGCTGAACATAAAAGTGTAGATTGGCTGCAACCAGTTGATCTGGAGGATATTCATCAAGGCGTTGGTGTCCATCGCCAGCGGCGCGATGAACAGGGTGCCGGGAAGCTCGCGGGCCTGGTCGGCGGCGATATTGAGGCCGGTCGCCGGATCGTAGGCCGAGAAGAACATGACGCCGGCGTTGACGGTCGCCATCCCCAAGCCCATCGGAATCATCAGCAAGGCTTCCAAAACGCCCTTGCGCCCCAGATAAAACAGCAAAAGCCCTAAAGCCATGAGGAACAGCCGACCGAAAGCGAGTTTCGGGTCGGTCACAAAACCCTGAACCAAGGTATTGATACCTTGAAACAGGTCGAGAAAGTGTAAGGATTCCATGGCGGATCGCTCCCGGCGCTCAGCCGATGGACAGCAACACCTGACCGGCGTCCACCGGATCGCCCGGTTTTACCGCGATGTTGGTGACTTTACCGCCCCGCTTCGCCATGACGTGAGTGACCATCTTCATGGCTTCGAGAGACACTAATTTATCGCCTTCGTTGACCACTTGGCCGACGCTGACATGGATGTTTTGCACCACGCCGCCCAGCGGCGCGACTTCATCGCCCGCGCCTGCGGCGGCGGGAGCGGCGGCGGGTCCGGACGCGGCGGCGAGCGTGGCCGGGGCGACCGGAGCAGTAACCGCCGCCGGCGCGACGTTCATAATGCCCGGCGTCGGATACAGATTTTGTGCGTCCTCAGTCGAAATATCCTCGACCGCGACCACGTATTGCTTGCCCTCGACAGTGATGCGAAATTTCTTCTCCATCGTGTTGTTCTCTCAAAAAGTGACAAAAGAAAAGGGATTCAAGGTTTTAAATGTTCAATGAGAACCGCGCGGCGCGTGCGAGGTGTGATGGGTGGTGCGCGCCTCGGCGGTCCAGCCAAAACCGCGGTTGGCCATTTCGATGTGAACGATGCGGTGCGCGCCCATCATCATGGCCACCGCCGCGCTGATGGCGGCGATATGCTCTTGCGGGATGCCGGTGATGGTTGGTTGCGCGGTGGAAGCGAGAACCGGCGCTTTGGCGGGCGCTAGGGCTTCCGCTTTGGCCGCTTGCCGCGACAGCACGATCACGATGCCGCGAATCACGGTGGCGACCAGCATCGAAATCACGACCACGATCAGATAAATCACGACCATGTCGCCGATGGCGTCCCAAGTGGTGTAATTCTTCATCGGTACGTTTCCTTGGGTTGATGGCGGCGCTTAGAGCGGGATGTCGCCGTGCTTCTTGGCCGGGCGCAGCTCGCGCTTGGTCAGCAGCTTGCGCAGCGCCAGGGCGATGGTGGCCCGTGTGTCGGCCGGCTCAATCACGTCGGTGATGTAGCCGCGCGAGGCCGACATGTACGGCGAGGCGAACTTGGTCCGGTATTCCTCCACCAGTTCCTTGGCCTTGGCCTTGCGGTCCTCGGCGGCCTTCAGTTCGCTGCGATACAGGATGTTGACCGCGCCCTCGGCGCCCATCACCGCGATTTCGGCGGTCGGCCAGGCATAGACCGCGTCGGCGCCCATTTCCTGCGCGCACATCGCCAGAT
>JAEUPW010000143.1 GCA_016790045.1 Candidatus Competibacteraceae bacterium | reverse complement strand
GCAGGACCCTTGCAGCCGAGGCCGCCACCGTGACCGCCAATCCCCGCGCCATCGTGATCGACGACACCACCCTGCGCGACGGCGAACAGTCGGCGGGCGTCGCCTTCACCCAGGAGGAAAAGCGCGCCATCGCCGTGGACTTGGCCGCGCTCGGGGTGCCGGAGCTGGAAATCGGCATCCCGGCGATGGGCGCGGAGGAGCGCGACAGCATCCGCGACCTCGCCCGGCTGGGGCTGAACGCCAAGCTGCTGGTGTGGAGCCGGATGCGCGAACCGGATATCCCGCTGTGCGCCGGTCTCGGTGTGGACCGGGTGGATCTGTCGCTGCCGCTGTCCGACCAGCAACTGCGCCACAAGCTGGGCTGGACGCGCGAGCGGGCGCTGGCCGCCATCCGCCGCTGCGTGCCGCAAGCGCTCGATTGGGGGCTTGAGGTTATCGTCGGTGGCGAGGACGCCTCGCGCGCCGATCACGATTTTCTGCTGCGAGCCGCCGAAACCGCCCAAGCCGCCGGCGCGCGCCGGTTCCGCTTCGCCGACACGCTGGGCATCATGGAACCGTTCGGGGTGCTGGCGATTTTCCGGCGGTTGCGGGCGGCGCTGGATCTGGAGCTGGAAATGCACGCCCACGACGATCTGGGGCTGGCCACCGCCAACACCTTGGCCGCCGCGCTGGGCGGCGCGACCCACGTCAACACCACGGTCAACGGCCTGGGCGAACGGGCCGGCAACGCGGCGCTGGAGGAAGTGGTGCTGGGCCTGCGCAAGCTGTACGGCTTTCAGGTTGCGGTCGACCTGTCGCGGTTCCCGGCCTTGTCGCAGCGGGTCGCCGCCGCCGCCAACCGGCCGGTGTCCTGGCACAAGAGCCTGGTCGGGGAAGGCGCGTTCACCCACGAGGCCGGCATCCACGTCGATGGTTTGCTGAAGCACCCGCTCAACTATCAGGGCGTCGATCCGGCCGAACTGGGCCGCAGCCACCGGCTGGTGCTGGGCAAGCATTCCGGCGCGCGCGCGGTGCGCGAGGTCTACCGCGATCTCGGCATCGTCGTCGACAAGCGCCAGGCCGACGCGCTGCTCCAGCGCGTCCGGGCCTTCGTCGGTCGCGCCAAGCGCCTGCCCGAAGCCGCCGAACTGGCGGCGTTTCACCGCGATCTCGCCATCGTTGATTCCACCCACCGCTCGGAGGCTGCCCCGTGACCGCATCCACTTTGCACCAAGACCTGTCGGAGATGACCTCGGCCGAGGATTTCCTGGACTATTTCGCGATCCCGTTCGACCCCAAGGTGGTCGAGGTCAACCGCCTGCACATCTTGCAGCGTTTCCACGACTACCTGAGGCAGACCGACGCGGCGGATCGCGCCGAGTACGCCCGTTGCCTGGAGCGGGCCTACCAGGATTTTGTCCGCTCCGACGCCCTGACCGAAAAAGTGTTCAAAGTGTTCCACCGCCAAACCCAGGTCCGCGAGGTGCGCATCGCGGTGGCGGACATCGGGCGTGCGACATGATTCTGGAGCCGCGCTTCGCGCGCGAAGACGCGGTGCGGGTCATCCGCAACATCCGCAACGATGGCACTTATCCCGGTCTGGACACCGGCGCGCTGCTGGTGCGGCGCGGCAGCGTCGGCTACGTGCGCCACATCGGCGTGTTCCTCCAAGACCAGCTCATCTACACCGTCCATTTTCTCGACGCCGGCGACCGCATCATCGGCTGTCGGGAAACCGAATTAATCCCGGCGGACGCGCCCTGGATCCCCAACCGCTTCGAGCGCGGCGACCGGGTAATCGCGGCACGGGCGCTGGCGGTCGGCGGCGAAATCGCGGTCGCCGCCGATGCGGTCGGTGAAGTGATCGCGGTTTTGCGGAAGCCGGAGGATCCAGCCCACTATCATGTTTTATTCGGCGCAAGAGTCTTTGAGGTGCCCGAGAAAACACTTCGATCGGAAAACGCTTAAACTCGCTGCCCGGCCCGCTCGCCGCCGTTTCACAGTTGGCGCGATTTCCAATCGGCCAAAGCGCGCAACCCTTCATCGAACGTTTCGAGCACTAATACGCCCTCCGTTTTAGCCAGCTTCAAAGCGCCGGCCCCGCCCGCCCAAATCGCGATTTCGGGCGGCAGCAATTCGCGCAACTGTCTTGGCACATCAAGATGCTGGCGGCAGGGATACGCGCCGGAGAAAGACAGCGCCAAAACATCCGCCCGATGCGCGCTCGCCGCAAGGCCGATGTCGCGCAAGGGCATGCGCGCGCCGAGCGAGATGCATTCGGCGCCTTCCAGCGCCAACAGCGCCTCGAACATCAGCAAACCGAGCTCGTGCTGCTCTTCCGGCGCGGTCGTCAGCACGACACGCGGTCGTCGAATGCCCGCCGGCAACGCGCCGATGGCCTGGCGCAAAATGCGCGCGGCCACTTCGGTGAAAAGGTGTTCCTCGAAAATCTCCAGGGCGCCGCTCTCCCACGCTTCTCCGACGCGACAGGCCAGCGCGATCAAAGTGTCTTGGACAAAATGCTGCAACCCCTGTTTGGCCAGATCATATTGGAGCGCCTGCTGGAAACGGCCCGCATCGTGGCGTTTGAGCAAGTCCAACAGTTCGGCCAAAACCCGCTCGTCGCTTTCGCTTTCTCGAACCCCGGGCTTGCGCCGTTGGGCGATCAAGGCTTTTAGCTCGTCGGCCGACGCCTGGATCAAGTTCTTGGGCCGGTGACCTTGATCCAGTAACCGCTTGATCAATTGCAGGCGTTCGACCTGCTCGTCAGGGTAAAACCGGTCGCCGCCCGCGTCTCTGTCCGGCTTTGGGAAACCGTACCGTCGCTCCCACACGCGCAGGACATCCTTGGAAAGCCCGGTGTGGCGTTCGACGGCAGCAATCGTTGATCCCGGCATGTTCGCGTGTGTCCTGGACAAATAGTTGACAATCTGGAACAGGCCATCTATCTTACGCGCAATAGGCAATTTGTCCACGACAAATGGTGTTGCGGCCAAGCGCCGCCAGGATTTTCCTGCACCGGTTTTCCAACGGGGAGAACGCATGATCGCGCGCCAACGTATCGCGGTGATAGGTTCCGGCATTTCGGGGCTGAGCGCGGCGTGGCTGCTCAGGAAGTTTCATGAAGTGGTGCTGTTCGAAGCGGCCGACCGGCTCGGCGGTCACACCCACACGGTCGCGGTCGAATGGGAGGGCGAGACTTTTCCGGTGGATACCGGATTCCTGGTTTTCAACGAAAAAACCTATCCCAATCTGATCGCCTTGTTCGCCGTGCTGGGCGTGGAAAGCGTTGAAGCCGAAATGTCGTTCGCGGTCAGTTTGGAGAATCCCGAACTGGAATGGGCGGGCAGCAGTTTGGCGACTTTGTTTGGCCAAAAACGCAACTTGGCTCGCCCGCAGTTTTGGTCGATGTTGGCGGATATCGCGCGCTTTAACCGCGCCAGCGCCGCGTGGCTCGCGCGGGGTGCCGACCACGGCCAAACGTTGAAGGAATATTTGATCGAGGGGCGCTACTCGAAAGCCTTCGCCGAGTGGTACTTGCTGCCGATGGCTGCGGCGATCTGGTCTTGTCCCAGCGGCCAGATGCTGGAGTTTCCAGCCTCGACCCTGATCCGCTTCTGCCAAAATCACGGCTTGCTGCAGATCTTCGACCGGCCAACATGGCGCACGATCAAAGGTGGAGGCATCGAGTACGTCGGCCGGATGGCCGCCCAAATTCCCGAGATCCGGCTGTCGTGCCCGGTGCGGGCGATCACCCGGCAAGCGGCCGGGCTGCAAGTTTCGCACGCGCGCGGCGACGAGCGGTTCGATCAGGTGGTGCTGGCCTGTCACAGCGATCAAGCGCTCGCCCTTCTTGGCCCCGCGGCGACCGAAAGCCAACGGGCGGCGCTTTCCGCCATCCGCTATCAATCCAACCGCGCCGCGCTGCACACCGATCGCGCGCTGTTGCCACGCGATCGAAGGTTGTGGTCGGCCTGGAACTATCTCGCCGGCGGCGGGGAGCCGGGCCAGCAGCCGGTCAGCGTGTCCTATTTGATCAACCGCTTGCAGCCCTTGCCGTCCAAGACCCCGGTGGTGGTAACGCTCAATCCGGCGCGCGAGCCCGCCCGCGACCGGCTGATCGCCGAGTTCGAGTACGCCCATCCCGTTTTCGACGGCCCGGCCATCGCCGCGCAAAAGCGGCTCGATGAAATCCAGGGAAACCAAGGGTTGTGGCTGTGCGGCGCCTGGAGCGGTCACGGGTTTCACGAGGACGGCCTGAAGTCCGCGTTGCGGGTGGCCAACGCTTTGGGCGCGCGCGCGCCTTGGCAGGTCGAGGGAACCGCGATCCACGGCGAATCGGCCGAATGCTGAGGCGTTTATGGCCGCTTGCCCGAAACTCGTTTATGGCCGCGTCGCCCATCGGCGGTTGCGCCCCGCCGGCAACGCTTTCGCGTATCCGGTCTTTTACGTGCAATTGCCGCTCGACGAATTGGCGGCGGCCGAGGGACCGCTGTTCGGGATCGACCGTTTTCGCGCGCTCAGTTTCCACCAGAAAGACCACGGGCCGCGCGACGGCAGTCCGTTGGCCCCTTGGATCAGGGCATTGCTCCGCGCGCGCGGCCTGCCCGACGACGGGGAAATCATTTTGCAGGCTTTCCCGCGAGTCTGGGGTTACGCGTTCAATCCGGTCAGTTTTTGGTTTTGCCGAGATGGCGCGGGCGCTTTGGTCGCGGTGCTGGCGGAGGTCAACAACACTTTCGGCGGCCACCACCATTACCTGCTCCACTCCCCGGACGGTGCGCCGATTGGCGATGGCCGCACGCTCGGCGCGGAAAAACGGTTTCACGTCTCGCCTTTTTGCGCGGTCGAAGGCGGCTACCGCTTCCGCTTCTGGCTCGAACGGGCCACGACGGCCGTCCGGATCGATTACGACGACGCCGAAGGCGCGCTGTTGCTGACCTCCATTTCCGGCCGGCCGCAGCCTTGGTCGACCCGCGGTCTGCTGATCGCGCTGCTGCGGATGCCTTTGCTCACGGCCGGGGTGATGGCGCGGATTCACTGGCAGGCGTTGCGGCTGTGGCTGAAAGGCGTCCCCTTTTACGGCAAAACTCCCCCTCGAACGCTTTCCCGGGATTCTCAGGGAGCCGACCCATGAGCGATTCGACGCTGCTTCCGGAGCCGGTCCGCCAGGCCCGCGACACCCGATTGGCTTTCGAATTGCTGGACAAGCTGGAAGGGGGAGCGGTGGAAGTCCGCCTTCCGGATGGCTCTGGCCGGCTTTTCGGCTCTGGCCGGCACAAGGTGATTTGGGAGGTGCGCGATGAAAGCTTGTTCGGGCAGGTGTTGGCCCGGGTCGATCTCGGGCTGGCCGAAACTTACATCGACGGCGTGTGGGACACCTCGGATCTGGTCGGGCTGCTGGTGCTTTTGGTCAACAATCGCCAGGCGATTCAAAAAGTTTGGTACGGCCATTGGCGTCAGATGCTGATGGCCCGCTTGCGCCATTGGCGCAACCGCAACAACCGGACCGGCAGCCGGCGCAACATCATGGCGCATTACGATCTGGGCAACGAATTCTACCGGCTGTGGCTGGATCCCGGAATGAGCTATTCCAGCGCGCTCTATCGGGGCGATGAGCCCCCCGAAAACCTGGAAAGCGCCCAGCGCAACAAATACCGCCGGATTTTGGATCGGTTGCGGGCGAAACCTGGCCAAAGCGTGCTCGAAATCGGCTGCGGTTGGGGCGCGTTCGCGGAATTGGCGTCGAGCGAGGGGCTGCGCTGCACCGGCCTGACGCTCTCGCCGGCCCAGCTATCGTGGGCGAAACGGCGAGCGCCGGGCGCCGAACTGCGCTTGCAGGATTACCGGGACCTCGGCGGGCAATTCGATCATGTCGTGTCGGTCGAAATGTTCGAGGCGGTCGGCGAGCGCTGGTGGCCGGCCTATTTCAAGGCCGTGGCCCGCGCTTTGAGGCCGGGGGGCCGGGCGCTGATCCAGACCATCACCATCGACGACGAGCGGTTTGCCCGCTATCGCAAGGGGACCGATTTCATCCAGCAATACATTTTTCCGGGCGGCATGTTGCCTTCGCGTCAAGCCTTTCGCGCGGCGGCGGCCCGGCAAGGCTTGCGGGTCAGGGACGAATACGCTTTCGGCCAGGATTACGCGCGCACGTTGGCGGAATGGCGCCGCCGATTCGAGGCGAATTGGAAGCGTGTCGCCGCTCTGGGATTTGACGAGCGGTTTCGGCGTCTGTGGCGCTTTTATCTCTGCTATTGCGAAGCGGGCTTTCTGACGGAAACCATCGATGTCGTCCAGTTCGAGCTTGGCCATTAGCCGGCGGGGATTGCTGAGATCGTTGCTGGCATGGCCGCTGGCCGGGCTGGCCGCCGCACCGAAAGAGCCCATCGCCGGCCTCGAGCGCTGGGGAAGCGGCGAGCTGCGCCGCTTTGGATTGCTGATTTACGAGGTGACGCTGTGGGCGCGAGAGGAACCTACCCGGCCGCCGCTGGCGTTGGATCTGAAGTATCGCCGGGCGGTCAGCGGCCGGAAAATCGCCGAATTCAGCATCGCGGAACTGCGCGAGTTGGGTGGCTTTGAAGCCGAACTGGAGCGCTGGCGCGAAGCGATGGTTCGAATTTTTCCCGATGCGCGCGCCGGCGATCGCTTGGTTTGCTTGTATTTGCCCGAAGGCGCGCATTTCTATCGGAACGGGCGTTGGCTCGGCGGTATCTTGGAACCGGAGTTTGCCAAAGCTTTTTTTGGCATTTGGCTCGATGCGCGAACGAGCGACCCGTCTCTCAGGGCCGCGCTGTTGCGGTCGCCGAAGCGCTGAGATGAACGTGACCCGCCTTCTGGCTTACGGGGTGCCGGGGTTGCCGCTGGCTTTTACGGCTTTGCCGATCTACGTGCATGTGCCCCGATTTTACGCGGAAAGCGCCCGGATGGATTTGGCGTCGCTCGGCGTTATTTTGCTCGGCGCGCGGTTGCTGGACGCCGGCATCGATCCTTGGCTGGGTTGGATCGCCGACCGGATGCGGCGCCGGGTTCTGCTGGCGCTGGCTTTGGTTCCGCTCGGATCGGGTTTTTTCGCCCTGTTGAACCCGCCCTCCGAAAATGCCGGATTTTGGCTGTTGGGCTCATTGTGCGTGACCTATGTCGGGTATTCCGCCGCCTCGGTCGCCTATCAGGCGTGGGGCGCCGATGTGGGTGCGGACTCTCGGTCGCGCACCCGGTTGACCGCATCGAGAGAAGGTTTTGGGCTGGTCGGCGTGATGCTGGCCGCCGCGTTGCCGGGATGGTTGGCCCCGTCTTTGAACGAGGGTGTTGCCCGGTTGGCGTGGGTGTTGCCGCCGCTGTTGGTGGCTGCGGCGGCGATTGCCCTTGGGACGGTCGGAGACGGGCAGCCCGCCTCCGCGCCGAGCCAGCCCTTTTTACCTAGCCTGCGTCAGGTGTGGGCCGATGGGGCGTTTCGCCGCTTGTTGGGCGTCTTCGTCGCCAACGGGATCGCCGCCGCGCTGCCCGCGACGCTATTTTTGTTTTTTGTGGCGGATGTGTTGCGGGGCGAGGCCGCCAGCGGCCCATTGTTGGCTCTGTACTTCGCCTCCGGCGCGATTTCGCTCCCGCTGTGGGTCCGGCTGGCGGCGCGCTGGGGTCGCGCGCTGGCTTGGCTGGGCGCAATGGGATTGGCGATGGCGGCGTTCGCGTGGGCGAGCGCGCTCGGCGCGGGCGATCTGCGGGCATACGCCATCGTCTGCGCGGCGTCCGGGCTCGCGCTGGGCGCCGATCTCGCCTTGCCGGCCGCCATCGCCGCCGACTTGGGCGAACGGCGCGGGCGAGCGGGCGCTTATTTCGGCGTTTGGAACTTTGCCGCCAAGCTCAACTTGGCGCTGGCGGCCGGGTTGGCGCTGCCGGCGCTGGCCTGGCTCGGCTACCGTCCGGGCAGCGGCGAGGGCCTGGCGGCGCTGAGTTTCGGCTACGCGCTGTTGCCGCTCGCGTTTAAGGCGCTAGCGGCTGGGTTGCTCTGGCGCTGGCGCGACCGTCTGGAGCTTTGATCTTGAGCCGGCGCGGATCGCGCGGCCAACGTGTGGGCCGACGCCGATTCTCGCCGATCCATCCCCTCGTCCGAGCGAGTCGACCAAAACGGTTATGAACCCGAAAATCACGGATTGGCGCGGCCGCCGGGTCTGGCTGATCGGCGCATCCAGCGGCATCGGTGCGGCCCTGGCCGCCGAGCTGGCCGGGCGGGGGGCCAGATTGGCGCTGTCGGCCCGGCGCGCCGACAAGCTTTCGCTCTTGGGGCCGGAAGACGCTTTGCGGCTGCCGTGCGACGCGACCGATGCCGGGCGTTTGGCCGCCGCGCGCGCCGAGTTGCTGGCGGCTTGGGGCGGCGTCGATCTGGTCGTGTATCTGGCCGGCGATTACGCGCCGATGCGGGCCGATCGCTTCGATCTGGAGAAGGCCGAACGGTTGTTTGCCGTCAATTGTCTCGGCGCGTTGCGCCTGACCGCGGCCGTGCTGGCCGATCTGCCGCCGGGCGGCGGCATCGCGTTCGTCGCCAGCGTCGCCGGCTACGGGGGATTGCCCAAGGCGCTCGCTTACGGGCCGGGCAAAGCGGCGCTCATCAACTTCGCCGAATGCCTGCATTTCGATCTGTGGCCCAAAGGTATCGGCGTCTGGATCGTGAATCCCGGCTTCGTGGCGACGCCTCTAACCGCCAACAACGATTTCAGGATGCCGGCGCTGCTGACGCCCGAGCAGGCGGCCCGCGCGCTCGCGGACGGTTTCGGGACGGGCGATTTCGAAATTCATTTTCCGAAGCGCTTCACCCGCTGGCTGAAGCTGGCGTCGCTGTTGCCCTACCGCTGGTATTTCCCCTTGGTTCGATCCGTGAGCGGCGGATGAAATAAACGCTTTTGTGCAAATTTTTTTCACATTGCCATACTGACACGAGGAAACGCGATGCCCGCATCGACCCAGAACCCGGCAGAACAATTACAACAGGCCGCCCTGGCGCTGGATACCGTCCAGAAGGCGCTCGATCATTCCCTGGCGGACCTGAAGGAACGCTCGCAAAGCGCCGACGGCAAAATCTCCGCCGCGCTGCTCGATCACCACCAGCTCGTCAGCTACGACCTGGCGCTGTCCTGCGCCGAGGTCACCGGCGCGCGCTTCGGGCTGGATTACGCCAAACGGGCGCGGGCGGCGGGCGGCGGTTCGGCCGGCGAGCTGACCCTGGAAGAGCGCTTCGCGCTGCTGTTCGCCGCCGAAGCCTTGCAGGCGGCCCGCAACCGCCTGAGCGCCCGCCCCACCGATTTTGGCCTCGATGATGCCTGGCTGAGCAAAACCGTGGATGATCCCAAAGTCCGCCAATTCTGCATCGCCCAACTGCCGGCGGCGCGGGTGGCCGAGCTGGGCCAGTTGATGCGGGCGCAGGATGGCGTGACCGGAGCCTATCTGCTCGACGATCACCACGAAATGATGCGCGAGCAATTCCGCCGGGTGGCCGAAGAAGTGGTGATGCCGCTGGCC
>JAEUPW010000124.1 GCA_016790045.1 Candidatus Competibacteraceae bacterium | reverse complement strand
GCCGAAAAGGACGGCAAAGCCGTCTGGGCCAAGCGCAACGACAACCGGATCACCCGGGTCGGCGCGGTCATGCGCGATACCCGCATCGACGAATTGCCGCAACTATTCAACGTGTTGCGCGGCGACATGAGTTTCGTTGGCCCGCGTCCCGAGCGGCCGCAATTCGTCGCCGAACTGGCGAAGAAAGTCCCGTTTTACACCATGCGCCACATGGTCAAACCGGGCATCACCGGCTGGGCGCAGATCTGTTTTCCCTACGGCGCGTCCGAAGAAGACGCCCGCGAAAAGCTGGAATACGATCTTTATTACATCAAAAATTACAGCATTTTTTTCGATACCGTCATCCTGCTGCAAACGGTGCATACCGTGTTTTGGGGCAAAGGCGCGCATTGACCGGACCGAATTTACCTTATTCGCCTTCACTTGACGCGCATCCCCGGCTCAGCGCCGCCATCGGGCGCGAGCAAATAAATTCCGCCCGGGCCGCCGGCGGCCAAAATCATGCCTTCGGAGACGCCGAAGCGCATTTTGCGCGGCGCGAGGTTGGCGACCATCACGGTCATCCGACCTTGTAAGTCTTCGGGCGCGTAAGCCGATTTGATGCCGGCGAACACCTGGCGGGTCTCCCCGCCGAGATCCAGCTCCAACCGCACCAGCTTGTCCGCGCCCGCGACGGCTTCGGCCTTGAGGATCCGCGCCACGCGCAAATCCACCTTGGCGAATTCGTCGATGGAAACAGTGGGGCCGATGGGGTCGTCCGCCAGCGCCTGAGCTTTGGCATTTTGCGCCGGGGCTTCGGCGCGACCTTCTTTCGACTCTTCGACCATGGCGGCAATCTGCGCGATGTCCACCCGCTGCATCAGCGGCTTAAATTCGGCGATGGCATGGCCGAGCAACGGGGTGTCCACGTCGTTCCAGCGCAGCGGCGCAATTTGCAGGAAGCGTTCGACGTCTCCGGCGACGCCCGGCAATACCGGTTTGAGATAAACCATCAACACCCTGAACAGGTTCAGGCCCATGCTGCACACGGCTAGGACATCGGCCTCCGCGCCGGCCTGCTTCGCCAAAACCCAGGGCTTTTTTTCGTCGATATACTGGTTGGCGCGGTCGGCCAGCGCCATGATTTCCCGCATCGCCCGCCCGAATTCCCGCCCCTCGTAAGCCTGGGCGACGGACTCGGAAGCCGCGACGAATTCCGCGTACAGCGCCGGTTCCGCCAGGCGTTCGGCCAACCGGCCCCCGAAACGGCGATTGATGAAGCCGGCGCAGCGGCTGGCGATGTTGACCAGCTTGCCGACCAGATCGCTGTTGACCCGCTGCACGAAATCCTCGAAATTCAAATCGAGATCGTCGATGCCGTCGTTCAGTTTGCTGGCGAAGTAATAGCGCAAATACTCTGGTCGCAGGTGGTGGAGATAGGTCCGGGCCTTGATGAAGGTGCCGCGCGATTTCGACATCTTCTGGCCGTCCACGGTCAAAAAGCCGTGGCAGTTGACGGCGGTCGGCTTGCGAAAGCCGGCGCCGGTCAGCTCCGCCGGCCAGAACAGGATGTGGAAATAGGCGATGTCCTTGCCGATGAAGTGATACACCTCGGCGGTGCTGTCGGGCTTCCAAAAGTCGTCGAAGTTCAAGCCGGCGCGGTCGCAGTAGTTTTGAAAGCTGGCCATGTAGCCGATCGGGGCGTCCAGCCAGACGTAAAAATATTTGCCGGGCGCATCGGGAATTTCGAAGCCCCAGTACGGCGCATCGCGCGAGATGTCCCACTCCTGCAAGCCGGCGGTGAACCATTCGTCCAGCTTGTTCGCCATCTGCGGCTGGATCGAACCGCCGCCGATCCAGTCTTTCAGCATCGTTTCGAAATCGGCCAGCTTGAAGAAGAAATGCAGCGATTCCTTGGTCACCGGCGTCGCGCCGGACACCACCGAGCGCGGGTTTTTCAAATCGGTAGGCGAATAGGTCGCGCCGCAGTTTTCGCAGCTATCGCCGTACTGATCGGCGGTCCCGCAACGCGGGCATTCGCCCTTGATGAAGCGGTCGGGCAGAAACATCCGCTTTTCCGGATCGTAGGCTTGGGTGATGACCCGGCGGCTGATGTGGCCGGACGCATCCAGCCGGCGGTAGATCAGTTCGGCGTAATGGCGGCATTCCGGCGAATGGGTCGAATAATAATTGTCAAATTCGATCAGAAAATCGGCGAAATCGGCGCGGTGCTCTTGCCAGATCCGGTCGATGAGCTCTTGCGGGCTGACGCCGTCTTGTTCGGCCCGCAACATGATCGGTGTGCCGTGAGCGTCATCGGCGCAAACGTAGTAGCATTCGTGGCCGCGCAACTTTTGAAAACGGACCCAGATATCGGTTTGAATGTATTCCACCAAGTGCCCGATGTGGATCGGGCCGTTGGCGTAGGGCAAGGCGCTGGTGACCAGAATGCGGCGGATAGGATGGCTGCTCATGGCGCGGACAGTTGCGGTCGCTCGGAAAGCCCGCTACGTTAGCAGCATCCGTTTGCGCTGTCATCTGTCGCCCGAGCGGTTGGCGGTGCCGTTTACAGATAACCATTTGTTATATAATGGGTTTGGCAAGGCCCCTTCGCCGGCTAGAAGTTCGGCGACGGTTCGGTGGCGGAAAGCGGCCGGCCGCGCATCCAAATCGACCACTCCCACGAACGAGGAATTGAGCTATGACTGCGGTCACGCGCGCCGATGTGGAAACCGCCCTCAAGGGCTATGTGGACCCCTATCTGGATCAGGATTTGATCGCCGCCAAATGCGTCAAGGCGATCCAAATCGACGGTTCCCGAGTGGCGCTGGAGATCGAGCTGGGCTTTCCGGCGCTCGGCTATCGGGACGTTTTAGCCGCCGCGCTGCGCGAGCGGCTGGCGGCGGTGCCGGGCGTTTCGGACGTTGCCGTCAAGCTGGAAAGCAAGATGGTCTCCCATGAAGTCCAGAAAGGTTTGAAGCCCTTGCCCGGCGTCAAGAACATCATCGCGGTGGCGTCGGGAAAAGGCGGGGTCGGCAAATCGACCACGGCGGTCAATCTGGCGCTGGCGCTGAGCGCCGAGGGAGCGAGCGTCGGCATATTGGACGCCGACATCTACGGTCCCAGCCAGCCGCGGATGTTGGGGTCCAGCGAGCGCCCGGATTCGCCGGATGGGAAATCGCTCAATCCGGTGGTCAGCCACGGCGTGCAGTCCATGTCGATCGGTTATCTCATCGAAGAAGAAACGCCGATGGTGTGGCGCGGGCCGATGGTGACCCAGGCGCTGGAACAGTTGCTGCGCGATACCCGCTGGCAGGATTTGGATTATTTGGTGATCGACCTGCCGCCCGGCACCGGCGACACCCAGTTGACCCTGTCGCAAAAAGTGCCGGTCAGCGGCGCGATCATCGTCACTACGCCGCAAGACATCGCCTTGCTGGACGCGCGCCGGGGCTTGAAAATGTTCGAGAAAGTGGAAGTTCCGGTGCTCGGCATCGTCGAAAATATGAGCATCCACATTTGCTCGAAGTGCGGCCACGAGGAGCACATTTTCGGCGAAGGCGGCGGACAGCGGATGGCGGCGCAATACGATGTGCCGTTCCTGGGCTCGCTGCCGCTGGATATCCGCATCCGCGAGGAAACCGATAACGGCCAACCGACCGTCGCCGCCGAACCGGACAGCCGGATCGCCGGTTTGTACCGCGATATCGCCCGGCGCGCCGCCGCCCGGCTCTCGCTCCAGGCCAAGAATTACAGCCACAAATTCCCGAATATCATCATTCAGAATACGTAAAGTTTTTTCGTTCTATGCTTACGGAGGTCTCGTGAGACCTCGACCGTTTTTAACACTTTTTGATGCTGAGGGAACCTTGATGAAGAAACTCATTCAAGCGGGATTGTTGGCGTTTTTCGTCGGCGGAGCCGTCGCCCTGCCGATTCAGGAAGCCGAGGCTATCACTCGTTGCCGCGACGTTTATACCCGAGGCGTTCATAAGCGGGTCTGCACCACGACGCCGACTTATCGTTCTTACCGGTATAGGACCGTTTGTCGGAATTATTGGCGGCACGGCGTCAAATACCGCAGTTGCAAGCGGGTTAGAGTGTATCGCTGATCAAGTTGGGGGCGCGGCTTCGGCCGCGCTTTCATTTTCGGCCGGAGGAAACCGTCAGTGCGCCTGTGCGACCGCGACATCGAACGCTATCTGGACGAAGGTAAAATCCGCATCGAGCCGCGTCCGGCCTCCGGTCGAATCAATGGCGTGAGCGTGGATTTGCACTTGGGCGACCGCTTTCGGGTGTTCAACGATCACGCCGCGCCTTACATCGATCTCAGCGGCCCTCGCGAAGAAGTGGACCACGCCATCGACCGGATCATGAGCAAGGAGATCGAGATCGGTCCGGCGGAGGCGTTTTTCATCCATCCGGGCGAACTGGCGCTGGCGGCGACCGCCGAGACCATCACCGTGCCGGACGATCTGGTCGGCTGGCTGGACGGGCGTTCCAGCTTGGCCCGCCTGGGTTTGATGGTGCACGTCACCGCCCATCGCATCGACCCCGGCTGGAGCGGGTCGATCGTGCTGGAATGTTACAACAGCGGCAAGCTGCCGCTGGCCTTGCGGCCCGGCATGGCGATTTGCGCCATCAGTTTCGAGACTCTGACCGGTCCCGCCCTGCGGCCCTACTCCAAACGTCGGGACGCCAAATACAAACATCAAAGCGGGCCGACGCCCAGCCGCATCGGCGGGGATGAGCCCCGCAATCAAGGGCATTAAAGGCCGTCAATAACATCGGCGAGCCGCAACGGTCCAGGTAACGGCCGACCGTCGAACCAAACCTGCTCGCCCTTCAAGTGCAACCGTCCCTCGGCAAACCAGCGAATCGCTTGCGGGTACAAACGATGCTCCTGTTCCAGCACCCGCGCCGCCAAGGTGTCGGGATCGTCGCCCGGCAGCACCGGCACCCGCGCTTGAACGATCACCGGCCCGCCGTCCAGTTCGGCGGTGACGAAATGGATGCTCGCGCCGTGCTCGGTTTCACCGGCGGCAATGGCCCGTTCGTGGGTGTGCAGCCCCCGAAATTTGGGTAGCAAGGAGGGATGAATGTTGAGCAGCCGGCCCAGATAATGATCGGTAAAACGGGGAGTCAGCACCCGCATGAAGCCCGCTAGTACCACTAGATCAGGGCGATGACGGTCGATCAGTTCGATCAAAGCCGCTTCAAAAGCGGGTCGGTCGGGAAACTGTCGATGATCTAGCTCCGATGCGGGAACGCCGGCTTGCCGCGCCCGCTCCAAGCCCTGGACGCCGGGCCGGTTGCTGATGACGGCGGCGATTGCGACCGGCAGCTCGCCGCTGGCAGCCTGATCCAAAATCGCTTGCAGGTTGCTGCCTCGGCCCGAGATCAGCACCACCAGACGGAGCTTTGGACGCGCGCTCATGGCGCGAATTCCACGGCCGGCTCACCTTCGCCGGAGACGATTTCGCCGAGCTTCCAAACCGTTTCTCCCGCGCCGCGCAGCGAATCGAGCGCCGTGGCGACGGCCTCCGGCGCGACGCACACCACCAGGCCGACGCCGCAGTTGAAGGTCCGCCACATTTCGCTGTCGGCGACATTGCCGCGCTGTTGGAGCCATTGAAAGACGGCCGGCCGCCGCCAGCTCGCGGGATCGATGAGCGCTCTCGTGCCGGCCGGTAGCACGCGCGGCAAATTCTCGGTCAAGCCGCCACCGGTGATGTGGGCGATGGCGCGAACCTCCACTTGTTCCAGCAGGCGCAAAATCGGTTTGACGTAGATGCGGGTCGGAGACAGCAAGGCTTCACCGAGGGTGGAACCGTCAAGCGGCTGATCGAGCCGCGCGCCGCTGACCGACAAGATCTTGCGGATCAGCGAATAGCCGTTGGAATGCGGCCCCGAGGAGGCCAAGCCCAGCAGCACATCGCCAGCTCGAACCCGGCCGGGATCGATGATTTTCGCTTTTTCGACCACGCCGACGCAGAAGCCCGCCAGATCGTAATCGCCCGGCTGATACAGCCCCGGCATCTCGGCGGTTTCGCCGCCTACCAGCGCCGCGCCGGCCTGCTCGCAACCGTCGGCGATACCCTGGATGACGGTCGCCGCGACCTCGACATCCAGCTTGCCGGTCGCGTAATAATCCAAAAAGAATAAAGGTTCGGCGCCGACCACCAGCACATCGTTGACGCACATCGCCACCAGATCGACGCCGATGGTGTCGTGCCGGTTCAGTTCCAGCGCCAGTTTCAGCTTGGTTCCCACGCCGTCGGTTCCGGACACCAGCACCGGCTGGCGGTAGCGGTCTAGGGGCAGTTCGAACAGCGCGCCGAAACCGCCCAAGCCGCCCAGCACGCCGGGGCGCGACGTGCGGCGGGCGTGCGGCTTGATGCGGTCCACCAGCCGGTTGCCGGCGTCGATGTCCACGCCGGCATCGCG
>JAEUPW010000070.1 GCA_016790045.1 Candidatus Competibacteraceae bacterium | reverse complement strand
GTTGCGGATCAGCGGCATCAGCGGATTTTCCGTGGCGCCGACGCTGCAGAAAGCGGAAGCCGCGCCGGTTCAAGAGGGCTGACACATGGCACACAAAAAAGCGGGCGGCAGCAGCCGCAACGGCCGCGACTCTCAGGCCCAGCGCTTGGGCGTCAAACTGTTCGGTGGCCAATTGGCGCTGCCCGGCAACATCATCGTCCGGCAGCGCGGCACCAAATTCCATCCGGGCAAGAACGTGGGTTGCGGCAAGGACTACACTTTGTTCGCCAAAGCCGAGGGCCATGTGACCTTCGAGGTCAAGGGGCCGTTCAACCGCAAATACGTGAGCGTCTACCCGGCGCAATGAGCCGCCGGAAAGCCGGGCGCAGCGAAAGCCCCGTTCGGGGCTTTTCTTTTGTCTCCGGCTCCGGGAGGGCGCCATGAAATTCGTCGATGAAGTCACCATCCGGGTCGAGGCCGGCGACGGCGGCGATGGCTGCGTCAGCTTCCGGCGGGAGAAATACGTCCCGCTCGGCGGCCCCGACGGCGGCGACGGCGGCGACGGCGGCAGCATCTACCTGCAAGCCGACGCCGAGCTGAACACCCTGGCCGATTACCGCTATACCCGGCTGTTCCGCGCCGAGCACGGCCAGAAGGGGATGGGCGCCAATTGCACCGGACGCGGCGGCGCCGATTTGACCGTGATCGTGCCGGTGGGCACCGTGGCCCACGACGCCGCCACCGGCGAGTTGATCGGGGATCTGGTCGAGCCGGGCCAACGGTTGCTGGTGGCGCGCGGCGGCTTTCACGGTCTCGGCAACACCCGCTACAAGAGCAGCATCAACCGCGCCCCCCGCCAGTCCAAACCGGGCACGCCGGGCGAGGCCCGCGATTTGCGGCTGGAGTTGAAGGTCATCGCCGACGTCGGCTTGCTGGGGATGCCGAACGCCGGCAAGTCTACCCTGATTCGCGCCGTGTCCGCCGCCCGGCCCAAAGTGGCCGACTATCCCTTCACCACCCTCCATCCCAACCTCGGCGTGGTGCGGGTCGGCCCGCTGAAAAGTTTCGTGATGGCCGATATTCCCGGCTTGATCGAAGGCGCGGCGGAAGGCGCGGGGTTGGGTATCCAGTTTTTGCGCCACCTGTCCCGCACCCGGCTGTTGCTGCATCTGGTCGATGTTTCGCCCTACAGCGACAGCGGCGATCCGGTGCAAGACGCGCGAGTCATTCTGAAGGAATTGAAACGCTACAGCCCGGAACTGGCCGCCAGGGAACGCTGGCTGGTGCTGAACAAGCTGGATCTGGTGCCGGAAGACGAACGCAAGACATTGGTTTCCAAAATCCGCCGCTCCTTGCGTTGGCGCGGGCCGCAGTTCGCCATTTCCGCGCTGTCGGGCGAGGGTGCGGACGCGCTGACGCGGGCGGTGATGGAACGGCTGGAGGAATTGCAGCGGGCGAAGGCGATCGCGGCGGAGCGGGAGGCGCCGGCGGCGGCCATGGAAGATGAGGCGGGCGATGTTCAACAAGACGCGTGAACAGTTGGGCGCGGCCCAGCGCTGGGTGGTCAAGATCGGCAGCGCGATGATCACCAACGACGGGCAGGGGCTCGACAGTTTTTCCATCGACGCCTGGGTGGCGCAGATGGCGGAACTGCATCGCGCCGGACGCGAGTTGCTGTTGGTGACCTCCGGGGCGGTGGCGGAAGGAATGCGGCGGTTGAACTGGTCCCAGCGGCCGACCGCGCTCGCCGATCTGCAAGCGGCGGCGGCGGTGGGGCAGATGGGACTGGTGCAAGCCTGGGAGTCGGCGTTCGGACACCACGGCATCCAGACCGCGCAGATTCTGCTGACTCACGAAGATGCCGCCGACCGCCAGCGTTACCTCAACATCCGCAACACCTTGCGCACCCTGCTCCGGCTGCGAGTGGTGCCGGTCATCAACGAAAACGACACGGTCGCCTTCGAGGAAATCCGCTTTGGCGACAACGACACGCTGGGCGCCTTGGTGGCGAATCTGGTCGAGGCGGAGCTGTACATTATCCTCACCGACCAGCAGGGCTTGTACGACAAAAATCCGCGCCAGTTTCCGGACGCGCGCATGATCCGCGAAGGAAGGGCGGGCGATGCGGCGCTGGAAGCGATGGCGGGCGGTGCCGGCAGCTTGGGCAGCGGCGGGATGTTGACCAAACTGCACGCCGCGACCAAAGCGGCGCGCTCGGGCGCTTTTACCTTGCTGGCCTGGGGCCGCGAGCCGGACGTGTTGCGGCGGGTTTCGGCCGGCGAAAACTTCGGGACTTTGCTGCGACCCAGCCAGAGTCCGCTGGCGGCGCGCAAGCAATGGCTGGCGGTGCAGTTGCAGGTCAAGGGCCGGTTGCACCTGGACGCCGGCGCGGTGCGGGCGCTGCGCGCCGATGGCAAGAGCTTGTTGCCGGTGGGAGTGACGGCGGTGGAAGGCCGGTTTGAGCGCGGCGATTTGGTGGCGTGCCTGGACCCGACCGGAATCGAGGTGGCGCGTGGCCTGGTGAATTGCGATACCGAACAAGCCTTGAGGTTGATGGGTAAAACCACCCGTCGGATCGAGGCGTTATTGGGGCATGTGGATGACCAGGAACTGATCCATCGCGATAATCTGGTGTTGGTGCAATAACACCCGATCCGCTCCTGGGTCGTCAGCGGGAGCGAGCCCAGTTATTTTGATCGAACAATCAACGAACAAAGGCCCGTCAGAGGTGGCCTGACGGGCCTTTGTTATTATGGTGCCGGAAAGAGGAATCGAACCCCCGACCTACTAATTATTAATTAGGCTAATCCTCGCTTCATCCCGCCGCAACACACATCAAAAAATATCGTATCAGATTGATTTTATATAAAATCTGATTTATCCTTTCGTCATCGCACTTGAAGCATCTGAAACGCTGTTTAAGCAATTTTGCTAGCCAGTCTGCTAGCCACGGATTTCATGGCTAGCAGAGTTTGAGAGGGCAAGGCGATGAAATTTACCGACCGCTACGTTTTGAGTCTTAGGCCGAAAGCGACCCGGTACGATGTGTGGGACGGGTCCGGTCTTGGCGTTCGGGTCTCCGTCAAAGGCCGAAAGTCTTGGGTCATGGTCT